>NZ_JBNPXM010000002.1:0-473557 GCF_050433305.1 Novosphingobium gossypii
CGACGCAGTGCGTATCGCTGAAAAAACCCATCACAATGACAAAATACATAAAGGGCCCAATCGGGCCCTTTTTGCGTCTACAACCAAGACGCAAATCAGTGACGCGGGGTGGAGCAGCCCGGTAGCTCGTCAGGCTCATAACCTGAAGGTCGTAGGTTCAAATCCTACCCCCGCAACCAATGACCATGAAACTCGATAAACGCTCGCCAAAGACAGACCTGCCGCTCAAGGCATAGGTAGCCAGATCCCTAAGCGTCCGCCGCCAGGCGTGTTGCGCCATGAGGCTCGACGCTCATGAACCTTCACTAAGGAGTCTATTTCTAAACCCCAGAACGGGCCCAAGTGAAGAATCGGGTGGAGATCATCGCGTGCACCGAACGGCGCAGGAAGCTTTCGGATGTTGGGAAGGCAGTGCTCCTCGCGGAGCCGGATGCAGACGGCGTATCGGTTTGCCGAGTTGCTGACCGACATGAGATTGCCAGAGCTTGATCTATAATTGGCGATCGGCGAGCCGGAGGCAACAGCCATCGCAGTGAGGCGCTTGAGTTCATTTCTTACGAGGCAATCATAATGACGGAGCCTGCAGCTGCACCGGCGATGCCAGGGCCTCAGACCAACCCGCGCTGAAGCTGACTCACGTTTGGGATTCCCAAATCAATGAAAGTCTGAATCAATGTCTTCCTGGATCGAGAGGACAGGCAGATGGGTCACGCAATTGCGTTGCGGAGTGATTTCGACGGGGCTGCGCTTCGGCGTCTGGCGCGATTTTCGAAGAGCGCGCCGCAGGCCCGGCGTTTGTTGGCGCTGGCGCAGATATACGATGGCGGCAGCCGCAGCGATGCGGCGCGTATCGACGGCGTCACGCTGCAGATCGTTCGCGACTGGGTGATCCGGTTCAATACCGTCGGGCCGGACGGACTGCTGGACGGCAAGGCCCCCGGCAAGCGCTCGATTCTCAATGACGACCAGCGCCGAGCTCTTGTTGAGGTGGTCGAGCGCGGGCCGATACCGGCGATCCGTGGCGTCGTGCGGTGGCGGCTGATCGACCTGGTGCAATGGCTCCACGAGGAGTTCGCGGTGTCGCTCGACGAGACGACCGTGAGCCGCGAACTAAAGAAGCTCGGCTATGTGAAGCTGACGGCCCGGCCGCGCCATCACGCGCAGAACGAACTCGCCATGGAGGCGTTCAAAAAAGGGGCTTCGCTGCCGCAGTGGCAGAGGTCCGGACGAGCCTCCCGAAGGGCACGCCCATAGAGATTTGGATTCAGGACGAGGCCCGCGTCGGGCAGAAGAACATCACCCGGCGCTGGGCCAGGCGCGGCACCCGACCTTCAGCGCCCAAGGACCAGCAGCGCGCCTCGGCCTGGCTGTTCGGCTGCCCGGCTGAAGGCAAGGCCGCCGGCATCGTCATGCCCCGCTGCAACAGCGAGGCTATGAGCATGCATCTTGAGGAAATCGCCTTCCACGTCGCGCCGGGCGCGCATGCCGTCCTGCTGCTCGATCAGGCCGGGTGGCACGGATCGGCTGAACTGATCGTGCCGCCCAACATCACCTTGATGCCGCTGCCGCCCAGGTGCCCGGAGCTCAACCCGGTCGAGAACGTCTGGCAGTTCATGCGCGACAACTGATCGATGGCTATGTGCCTAAAAGATGCCCCGCCAAGGCGACCCTCACAAGCCTCGCAGTGCTCCGCTGCTCGACCATCTTCCTTGTGACGAAGTTATACACGCGACGCCGGACGCCGAAGGCTGCTCTGGTTGAGGGGGCACGATGAGCAAGCTCGACGAGGGCGTGACCGAAGTGCTGGAATGTGTCTTGTTTGCGTCCACGTCGCGCGTCATGTCCTCCCCAAGTTTTCTGCAATCTGCTGCGACGCGACCAGCCAGGCACCGCCTCCGCGCTTCCCGCGCCGCGTGATCGTACGGTCCCGGTTTGCTGGCCCACGTCATCGTTTCCAAGTTCGGCGATCACTTGCCTCTTGACCGCCAGTCGCAGACCTACGCCTCGCAAGGTGTTGAGGTCAGCCGTTCGACGATGGCGGGCTGGCTTGGTCAAGCAAGCTGGACGCTACAGCCGCCGTCGATCGGATCGCCGATCACGCCATGCCCAGCGTGAAGCTCCAAGTCAACGATACACCCGTTCCGGATCTTGCGCCGGGCACCGAGCGTCGCAATGCGCATCCGTCGTGCAAGCTCTCGACTATGTTGCGGGCGTAGTGCCCGACTAGCGAGGGACGCTGGGCGCCCGCTACGACAAGCTTGCTATCCGCTGTCGCCGACGATCTTCCTCAATGGCAAGCGTTTCGAGGGCGGCAATAACGCAACGCACAGACCGATTTCATCTTGTTGATAGCGTGAACGTCATCAAGGGAACTGATGCCCCCAAAGATCAGGGCATCAGCAGCAGCTTGCCGGTGGTTTTCCGGCTTTCCATGTCGCGGTGCGCGCGGGCGGCATCCGCCAGCGGATAGGTGCCGCCGATCCGGACCTTGAGATCGCCGCGCAGGACCCAATCGAACAGGCGTGCAGCGTGTTTCCAAAGCAACTCTGGGGTATGAATATGGTCGGAGAAGACCGCGTAGCCGAGCTTGATGCTTCGCGGCAGGCTCATGATGTCGAGTGTGTCGGGACCGCCAAGGACGGGGCCGTACCAGCAGAGCGTCCCGTTGCGGCGCAGTGAATCGATCGATCCCTGAAACGTGGTCGGTCCGGATCCATCGTAGACCACATGCACGCCTTCGCCACCGGTCCATTCCAGCACCTGCGAGGCAAAATCGCCTTTGGCGTCGACTATGACATGGTCCGCACCCGCTTCCAGCGCGATCGCCACTTTGTCCGCGCTCGAAACGCGGCCGATGACTTTCCCGCCGCGCATCTTGATGATCTGGGTCAGCAGCAGCCCGAGCCCCCCTGCCGCCGCATGGACGAGGGCGATTTCACCTGCTTGCACAGGGTGGAAATCGGTGGCGAAGTGGCTGGCCGTAAGCCCCTGCATCATGATCGCGGCTGCGGTTCTGTCCTCCACTCCGTCAGGGATAGTCACGAGTGCCGCTGCGGGTAGCGCGATCTTTTCTGCGTAGCTGCCCGGCGCGTAGACCCAGGCGACACGCTGACCGATTGGCAGGGAAACGCCCGGTCCCACCGCGACAACGCTTCCCGCGCCTTCCACGCCGAGTATCTTGGGGTTGGGCACCTCCGTCCAGGCCATGCCCTGGCGGACGCCGATATCCATGAAATTGACGCCCGCAGCGGCGATCCGAACGAGAACTTGGCCCGGACCGGGCGCTGGATCCGGTTCAGGAACATCTGCCAGTTCAAGCACATCCGCGCTTCCCGTTCCGGTCATTACAATCGCCTGCATGTCAGCTTCCTTTGTTGAACAATCATTCCAAAACTAAGCAAATAAAAAGGCGCGCCTGCGCTTATCGCAATGCGCGCAAGGCCAGATCGCCCAGCTTGCGCAAATCTTCGTCACTTGCGCCGGCGCGTGCGGCAATCCGCAAACCCGAGAAGCTCATGACGATGAAGGAGGCTATCGTATCTGGTGCCAGGTCCGGCGCCACGTCACCCTCGGCCTGCGCCCGCGCTATGGTATCGGTCAGGACAGCGCGCATGGCACGGTCTGCCGCGTCGCGGATTGCGACCAGTTCTGGCCGCCTGAGGCCGAACTCACAAATCGAGCCGACCCCCAGACAAGCATCGCGGGCGTTGGCGACGACCCTACTGACCATCGCCTCTATTCCGTCGAGAGCACGCGGCTTGCCTTGCAGCATGGCGATGTGCTTGCCTGTTTCGTCAGCGGCGTAACGCCGTAACGCCATCTGGTAGAGCTGCCATTTGTCGCCAAATGTGTTGTAGAGACTCTGCCGCCCGATACCCATGGCTTTAACCAGCATCTCGGCCGAGGTGCCTTCGAAGCCATGTTCACGGAATACCGTCATGGCCGCGATTAGCGCGCTGTCCTGATCGAATTCCCGTGGTCTTGCCATACCGTGCGAGATAGGAATTATGGAACGACCAGTCAAGTATCGTTTTGAGGTTGCCGAAATGTCGCTTTCAGCCACGTCTCGCTTCTTGGGCATGGCTACGGACGAGGTCGATGAAAGAGCGCAGTTTGGCGGGGACTTGGCGGCGCCCCGAATAGTAGAGGCACAAGGGTGGTTCCGCCGGCATCCAGTCTTCCAGAAACCGGATCAGGCGTCCTTCCTCGACGTACGGCGCTATGGTTTGCTCCGCCAGATAGGCCAGTCCCACGCCGTTCAGCGCAGCGTTGAGCATCAGGCCGCTGTCATCGAGGACGAGGCGACCGGGCACATCCAGTTCGGTCCGCTCGCCGTCTTGCGCGAATTCCCAGTGGTAGATGCGCCCGCTCCCCAGACGGTAGCGGATGCAGTCATGCGACAGCAGGTCCAGCGGGACGAGAGGCGGCGCCCGGCCCTGAAGATAGGCCGGCGCGCCTACCACGACCAGGCGGAGGTCCGGTATGATGGGGACGGCGATCATGTCCGGCGGAATGGCATCCAGTAGCCTGATGCCTGCATCGAAGCCCTTGCCGATGACATCGACCAGAGCGGCTTCGGTGACGATCTCCACCTGCATCCTGGGGAAACGCTTCAGATATTCCCGGATCAACGGCTCAATTACGAAATGCCCCGCACCGGCCGCCATGTTCAGCCGCAGCAGACCTGACGGTTCGCCGACGTGCTCCCCGGCATTGTCGATCGCGCTGTCGATCGCAGCTAGAGCAGGGAGGATTTCCTCCAGAAACTGTGCGCCCGCCGCAGTCAGTACGACGCTGCGGGTGGTGCGGTTGAACAGCCGCACGTTCATGCGCTCTTCCAACGCGGCGATCGCGTGGCTCAGGCCGGATGAGGAAATGTTCAACTGGCGCGCGGCGGCCCGGAAGCCGCCTGTGCGCGCGACAGCGGCAAAGGCTTCCAGTTCGACAAGACTGGCTTTTGGCATTGCGCAACATCTCTCATCAGCCTGTCCCCGATTGTGCTTCTAATTGGATCATGAAGCGTGCGCCATATCGTCGATGACGAATGGAGACGACAATGCGCAACATCGACACAATCTATATCGACGGCGACTTCGTGAGGCCGCACGGCACCCGATGCCTCGACCTTTTCAATCCGGCGACGGAAGCCAGGATAGGTACCGTTCGGCTGGGCGACGCCGAGGATCTACGCATCGCAGTGGCAGCGGCGAAGCAGGCGTTTCCGGCCATGGCCCTCACGTCGAAGGCAGAGCGGATCGCCATGCTTCACCGCCTGCGCGACGTCGTGAGGGCACGCACCGCCGATCTTGCTGCCGCGATGGCCGAGGAATACGGCGCGCCATCCTATTTTACCGGCTTCTCGGTGCAGAACACTGCCTCGATCTTCGAAGTGATGGCCGCTTCGGTCGAGAGCTATGCCTTCGAGCGGACGGCAGGCTCCAGCGCGGTGACGATGCTGCCGCTGGGCGTCGTTGGCGCGATCACGCCCTGGAACAGCAACTTCGGCTTCATTGCCACCAAGCTGGCGCATGCGATCGGGTCGGGTTCGACCATTGTCATCAAGCCCGCCGAGCAGAGCGCGATCCAGACGCAGGTGCTGCTGGAATGCCTGCACGAAGCGGGGCTGCCGAGGGGCGTGCTCAATGTCGTGAACGGCACCGGGCCTGAGGTCGGCGCAGCACTGACTGCGCATCCCGACGTGGCGCTGATCTCCTTTACCGGATCGACTCCGGCGGCCAGGATCATCCAGCGCAGCGCCCTCGATACGATGAAGCGGCTGGTGCTGGAACTGGGCGGCAAGGGGCCGACCATCATACTCGACGACGCCGATCTGGACGCCGCCATCCCCGTCGCATTGATGAGCGGTTTTGCCAACAGCGGACAAGCCTGCGTTGCGGGCTCGCGCATCCTCGTGCCCCGTTCCCGGAAGGTGGAGATCATCGCAAGGCTGAAACTGGAGGCGGATCGGCTGAAGGTCGGCGTGCCTGCCGATCCGGAAGTGCGGATCGGTCCGTTGGCCAGCGCCGCGCATTGGGAGCGCGTACAGTCCTACATACGGCTTGGCCAGGAAGAAGGCGCAACGCTCCTGACCGGCGGCGAGGCACGGCCCGAAGGGCTGGACAAAGGCTGGTTCGCCAGGCCGACGATCTTCACCGACGTGACGAACACCATGCGTATCGCACGCGAAGAAATCTTCGGCCCGGTCCTGAGCGTCATCGATTATGACGACGAAGACGACGCGGTGGCAATCGCCAATGATTCCGACTTCGGATTGCAGGCCTATGTCCTCTCCTCGGACGAGCACCGCGCAATGCGGGTCGCTAGGCAGCTGGTGGCCGGCCGCGTCGTCATCAACGGCGCGCCGCACGATCCTTACGCACCTTTCGGCGGCTTCAGGCAGTCAGGGCTTGGACGCGAGATCGGAGCCTACGGCCTCGACGCTTTTCTCGAACCGCGCGCGATCCTGACACCCGCGCCATGAATGCTGCCGCATATCTTTAAGGAAATGCGCGGTGGCTGGAGGTCAGCCGCGCAACCATCTTCGGGGGGCCCGGAGGCCGACGCCGTCAGTGCTCTGTTCCCGAACCTCCCGGACTGAACGGGCAGGCAAGCATCCCGGCGCGGTCGGCAGCCACGCGCATTTCCCAGGCGCGAGCGCCCTGCGACCGGGCCAGGCCCGTGGCCTCATCCAGCAGGGCAAGCGCTTCATCCACGGCGCCGTTCGCACTGGCGATCGCGGCCTTGACCCTCATCAGTTCGGCCATGGCAACATGTTCGCCGGTGTCGATGCATCGTTCTATCGAAGTGTCCACGACCCGGCGCGCATCGGCCAGCCTGCCCACCGCAGCCAACCCCCGCGCCAGAGCAAGCGAAAACCGCGTCGTGAGCAGCTCATAACGGGCCTCGTGCAATTGCCTTAAGCTGTCCTCCAGCACTTCCACCGCCTCGGCATGTCGGCCACATTCAAGCGCCAGTTCGCCCTCGAAGCCCTGTGCGACCACGATATACGGAGCCAGAGCATTGGTCCGTGCGCAATCCCGCAGGACCGGCAAAGTTTCGCGGGCTCGTGCGAATTCGCCCATCCACAAGTCGATCGACATCGAACAGATAAGTGCGATGCAATGCGTGACCGGATGATCGAGAGCAGCCGCCTCAGCCACCGTCCTTGCCGCCAGACGCTGTGCCGCCTCCGGCTCACCCGACAGGCAGAGCACGCGGGCCAGCGCAATACTCGCGCGGTTGCGATGGTCGAAACCGTGGATGATCGAGCGGCTGCCCTGCGAGGCGCCGCCATGCTCCAGCGCCCGTTCCAGGTCGCGGCGTGCGCTGATCTGGTCACCCGCCTGGTAGTGCGAGATGCCAGAAAGCGAGTAGGCGATCGCGAGCGCCTCCGGATCGGCGAGCGCCTGTGCAACGGCGATGGCCTGACGGGCACAGGCCATCGTCTGGGCATAGGCGCCGACGTGTTCATGGAAGATGTGCAATCGCGCCAGTATGCCGAGCGTGCTGCGATGATCTTCCATAAGGGTCGCCACATCGAGCGCACGGGTCAGCGCCTTGCCTACTTCAGAGCTGTTGCTGTGCGCGAACATCAGGGCAATGCCCAGCGAAGCCTGCAATTCCAGTTCGACCGCAGTGCCGCGCTGGTTCGGCGCCAGCGCGGCGATCGCGCGGGTCGCCCAGGTGCGACATTCGACAAGGTGCGAGAGGTTGAGGAACACAGGCATGCTTGCCGCAGCAAGCCGCACCGCGACGCCGATGTCGCCATCAGGTCCGAAGCTCCAGTCCAGCGCGCTGCGGATGTTACCCAGCTGCGGCCGCAGTGCGCGAACGTCCTGAAGTGCGGCGCTGTCCTGCGCGGCGAGGGCCTCCAGTTCCGACACGAAGAACATGGCATGGCGCCGGCCCGTTGCGCGATGATCGTCGGCACCGCGTGCCGCCAGCTTCTCGCGCGCGTAGGCACGGTTCATTTCCAGTAGCCGGTACGTGCCCGCCCCGCGAACGCGGCTGGCGGAGACGAGCGATTTGGCCGCAAGCTCGTCCAGCGCGATGGCTACCTCGTCGAAGCCTGTCGCGGCGTCTGACACCACGTCCAGCGCAGCATCGACCGAAAACGGGCCGACAAAGACCGACAGCCTGTCCAGCACGACCCGCTCCTGCGGCGAGAGCAGATCGTAGCTCCAGTCCAGCGCCGCGCGCAGGGTCTGCTGGCGCGGCTGCGCGGTGCGGCGACCCGACCATGCAAGGCTGAACCGCTCACCGATTTGGCGGGCGGTGGCGGCGATGCCGTGCGTGGCAGCACGCACCGCGGCCAGTTCGATCGGCAAGGCCATGCCATCCAAGCGCTGGCATATTTCCGCGATCAGACGGGCCTCGCTCCCGTCGATCTCCCAGGCGCTATCGGCGGCGCGGGCGCGTTCGCTGAACAGCTGGACGGCAGGGTAGGCCAGCAGCTGTTCACGCGTAAGTGTCTCCCCGTCCAACGGACAATCCAGTGCGTCCAGCCGATGTACGTGCTCACCGCGGATCCTCAGCGGCTCTCGCGACGTGGCGACGATGCGGACGCGCGGGGCCCTTTCGACGATCCGCTCGGCGATCCGCGCGGCCTGGTCGATCACATGCTCGCAATTGTCGAGCAGGAGCAGGAACGGATCGCTGCCGCAATGGCCGAGAATAGCGGCGACCGGATCACCGCTCTGCACCGAGATGCCCATGGCTCCCGCGATCATCGCCGGGACGAGCGCCGGGTTTTCCAGCATGCTGAAATCGACGAAGACCGCCCGCCCGCTGAATTGGGCGGTCAGTCGGTGCCCGATCTCGATCATGAGCGAGGTCTTGCCCACTCCCGCCGGGCCGACGACGGTGAACAGCGGAATTTCGCCCACGCGGGCGGTCAGCAGATCCAGATCCCGTTCGCGGCCGATCAGGTGCGGCAGCGGCGGAGGGATGTTGGTTGTCCTGCCGATCTGCGCCTCGGGCGGCGCTGGTATGGTGGGGGCATGATCCGGCAGCGGCGGTTCGAGTCCAAGCCGCTCCACCGGAGCCACGAAGGCATAACCCACTCCCACCTGCGTGGCGATGAATCGCGCGTCTCCACCGTCCAAACCTTCGCCCAGCAGCTTGCGCAGGCCCGCCATATGGAACCGCAGGCTGCCGTCCTCCACGACAACGTCAGGCCAGACGCGCTTCAGCAGTTCGCGCTTGGACAGGACGCGGCCCGGTTGCTCGATCAGGGCCATGAGAAGATCGAACGCGCGCCCGCCGATCTCCAGCGGCTGTGAGTCCCGCGTAAGGAGGCGCTTGGCGGGGTGAACGCAGAAACGCCCGAAGGCGATCCGTTCGCCCGGTTCCAGACTTTCGAAATCCGCCACTATGCCAATCTGCCCCAATGCCATGCACCATCCTGCCGCAAGGGGGCAGGATGGTGCTACTTATACGATGGTCGCCGGGCATGGGAGGGGCAATCGCGGATCGAGAAGCAGTCCGGATCACCCGAAGGTGAGCGAATAGGCCAGCACGCCCGGCCGGGTGAACTCCACGCGCACCGTGCGATCGTTGATCGGGCCGTGCTGGCGTACCAGCTGGTAGAGGCGGTCCTCGCGGATCACGCCCCACCCCTGGGCATCGGTGTCCGTGCCGTGATCGACGCCGGGCGCCTTGCCGTCGATCGTCACCCGGAAGCGGACCGGCTGTCCATCGGCAGGTGCGCCCAGAACCGCATGGGCATCGCGTGCGTGAAAGCGGAAACGCAGGGCGCCATCCGCCTTGTCCAGTCGGGCGAATTCACGCGTCACGGTCCAGCTTCCGGCAAGATCCCAATGGTTGAGGGAAAGCGGGGATACCGGCTTATAGATGTGCAGGTCATCGCGTACAGGCCCGCCGGGAGCGGCGAAGCCCTGCGCCTTGGCGTAGCCGATATAGGCCTCGGGCGAGCGCAATTGGGACCAGTTCGCCTGTGCTTCCACCCCGATCGAAGCGATCGGGGCAAGGGGAACGGCTGACACGTCATGGCCGGCTTCGGCAAGTAGCTTGCGGATCAGGCTTTCAGCCTCGGCATAATTGCCTTCGCCGACCCTGTAGGCCCGCACCCGCCCCTTGGCATCGATGAAGTAGAAACCAGGCCAGCCTTCGTTTCCGAAAGCCTGCCAGACGGCATAGTCGTTGTCCTGAAGGTTTGGATAGTCGACACCCAATTGCTGCGTGGCCGCGCGGACTTTGGCCCGGTCGCGTTCGAAGGCGAACTCCGGTGCATGGACGCCGACGATCTGGAGTCCCTTGTCCCCGTACCTGTCATTCCACACGCGCAGATAGGGCAGCGCTCGCAGGGAATTGATGCAGGAATACGTCCAGAAGTTTACGAGAACCACTTTGCCTCGCAGCGTCGGCGTGGTTCCCGTCAGCCAAGGGGTGGCGCTTTGGAGCACCTGCAGCGCGCGAGGCGGGGCATCGGCAGGCGCGGAGCCGACGGCATCCTTGTCGGCCAGTGTCGTGCCAAAGGCTTCGTGGCAGCATGCTGCGGTGGTGCCGACGGCTGCCAGCAGGGCGGCAGCGATGAAGCCTGTGGAGCGGTTCGTAGTCATGGCGGAAGCCCTTCCGGTTCTGCGTCTTTCGAGTGCACACGGTCTATGGCCCCCTGGGCGAAGCTTCACGCCAGATGCTGACGGGCGGTGTTAGTACCTGACAGCGGCAGCGCGCTATCCGCCATCAGTGAGGCGCTAACACCGCATTACGCAAGCTAACGGGCGTCCCACAGGGATCGCGCATATCCTGCCGCCATCGGATCGGATGATCGGCGGAGGATAGACTTATGTTTGCAGGAAATTCCACATCCCGGCGCAGCTTCATTGCTGCGACCGCCGTGGCGGGAGCGATGGCCGCCGTACCCGGCATCAGCCGCGCGGCAACCGCAGGAGGCAGCGTCCGCCCGTTCCGCGTCGCGGTTGCAGACGCCGACATCGTTGCGATGAAGCGCCGTATCGCAGAGACGCGCTGGGCCGATCCTCAGCTGGTGAGCGATGACGGGCAGGGCGTGCGCCGCCAGACGCTGCAACCGCTCATGGCCTACTGGGCTAGTGCATACGACTGGCGCAAGGTCGAGGCGCGGCTCAATGCCCTGCCGATGTTCATGACCGAGATCGACGGGCAGGACATCCACTTCATCCATGTCCGCTCGCGTCATGAGAATGCCCTGCCCATGATCCTGACCCACGGCTGGCCGGGGTCGATCCTGGAATTCCTCAACGCCATAGCTCCACTCACCGACCCCACCGCACATGGCGGCAGCGCGGACGATGCGTTTCACCTCGTCATTCCCTCCATACCCGGCTTCGGCTTTTCCGCGAAACCGACGGTGCCCGGCTGGGGATCGGATCGGATCGGGCGGGCATGGTCGTCGCTGATGCTGCGGCTGGGCTACGACAGGTATGTCAGCCAGGGTGGCGATTGCGGCTCGGTGATTTCGCAGCGCATGGCCTTGCAACACGTACCGGGGCTGGTGGGCATACATCTCAACATGCCTGCCGTGGTGCCCGCCGACATCGCCCGCACCCTTGCCGCAGGTGATCCCGCGCCCGTCGGCCTTTCTGCGAAGGAGCGCGGGGCCTTCGACCAGTTGGAAGCGTTCTACCGCGACAATGCCGCTTATGCGGCGATGATGAACACGCGCCCGCAGACCATCGGTTATTCGCTGGTGGACTCGCCCGTCGGCATGGCCGCATGGATGTACGAGAAAATCGCGCAGTGGACCTATAGCGACGGACAGCCCGAACGTGTGCTTGGCCGCGATGCGATCCTCGACGACATGTCGCTCTATTGGCTGACGGGGACGGGCGCTTCGGCGGCGCGGATCTACTGGGAAGACCACTCCAACAACTTCAACGCGCGTGGGGTGATCGACCTGCCGGTGGCGGTGAGCGTGTTCCCCGGCGAGATCTTCCGCGCCCCCAGGAGCTGGGCGGAGCGCTGCTATACCAACCTGTTCTATTTCAACGAAGCGAGCGACGGCGGCCATTTCGCCGCCTGGGAACAGCCTGCGCTGTTCGCCCGCGAAGTGCGCGCTGCCTTCCGTTCCCTGCGCTGACCCTATCATTTCCAAGGAGCAGACCAATGACCGACAGCAAGACCCTCTACACCGCTTACGTCCATGTCACCGGAGGGCGCGAAGGGGCCGCGCGCAGTTCCGATGGACGGCTCGACATCGCGTTGTCCACCCCTGGGACTTCGGGTGCGGGCACCAACCCCGAACAGCTGTTCGCAGCCGGCTGGTCGGCGTGCTTCGAAGGAGCAATGGCGATCGCAGCCAAGGGCAAGGGCATCGACCTTCCCGAAGCGGTGGCGATCGACGCGCGTGTGGAGCTGCGTCATGGCGCAGACGGCTATGCGCTGGCGGCGCGTCTCGACGTTCATGTTCCCGGTATAGCCCCTGAAATCGCCCGGCAGATCATCGAGGCCGCCCATCGCACCTGCCCTTATTCCAGGGCGGTAAAAGGCAATATCGAAACCGTCGTCGCCCTCGTCTGACGCGAACAAAGGATCACACCGATGAAGAAGACCCTCATTGCGGGCGGGCTGGTGCTCGCCGCCGGACTGATCGCGCCCCATGCACAGGCAAAGCCGGCCACGCTGGCGGAAAAGCCCACCATCGTTCTCGTGCACGGCGCCTTTGCGGATTCGTCGAGCTGGAACGGCGTGATCGCCGCGCTCCAGCATGATGGCTACACCGTCGTCGCGGCGCCAGACACCTTGCGTGGTGTGCGTTCCGATGCCGACATCGTGGCGGGCGTGGTGAAAGCCATTGCCGGGCCAGTCGTGCTGGTAGGCCATTCCTACGGCGGGTCGGTGATCAGCGAGGCCGCGGAAGCGGCGGCCAATGTCACTGCACTGGTCTACGTCGCCGCTTTCGCTCCCGACGCGGGGGAGACGGCGCTTGGCCTGACCGGCAAATTCCCTGGCAGCACGCTGGGGCCGACGCTGGCCCCACCGGTGCCGCTGGCGGGCGGCGGCAATGACCTGTACATCCGGCAGGCGCTCTTCCCCGCCCAATTCGCGGCGGACGTGCCCGCCGCACAGGCGCGCCTGATGGCGGCGGGACAGCGGCCCGTGAAGGATGCGGCGCTGTCCGAAGCCTCGACCGCTCCGGCGTGGAAGCATGTGCCTTCGTGGTTCGTCTATGGCGATGCCGACCGCAACATTCCCCCTGCCGCCATGCAGTTCATGGCGCAGCGGGCAGGCGCGCGGGAGACGCTGGTGGTGAAGGGCGCCTCGCACGTCGTCATGGTCTCGCACCCGGTTCAGGTGGCCGGGTTGATCGAGCGCGCTGCTGCAGCGCGGTAACGGTTGCGCGCCGGTCCAAGCCCCCCACTCCCCGATCGGTGCGCAATCGCCCACGGCCGGCCATCGCAATGCGATGGCCGGCCGTGGGTTCTTTTTCGCTCCGGCCTTTACCTCGAATACGCAGTGAAGACCTGATCGTCGCCGGGTTCGAGCCTGGCGTGGCAGGCGGCGCACGAGCGTGTAAGAGCTTCGTCCGGGTTGGGTCGGCCATTGTCGAACTGGCCGTATCCCCATCCGCCACTTGCTGCATACCGGCGCGCATCCTTGACGCTGACCTGTACGTTGGTCGGCTCACCCGCCACGAAGGATTGCGGCGCGGGAAAAACGGCATCGTTGCGCGGGGAGGATTCGTACCGCCATGCGAGCCTGACGATCACCGCGCCATCAGGGAACGGGCGGATGCCCTTGCGGTAGGCCCGCACGGCGATGTCGTTGCCGAGGATGGCGCGGATGTCGTTGTTCTTCCCCGCCTCATGCGCGACGCTGATCAGCTTCCAGTCGCGGTATCCGGCGGGAAGCTGCACACCGTAGACCGGCGCTGCATCGGCCTCATGCCGCACCGCACCGGCCACGGCGGAGCCCCCCAGCAACGCCAGGGAGGCTCCAAGGACGCAAGTTGGCAAGCGGATCATGCGCCCATCCTCCCCGCGTCTAGCACGGCCTTTGCGAAAGCGACCGGCGCTTCCTGCGGCAGGTTATGGCCGATGCCACCGGCAATCAGGCGGTGCTCGTAAGGCCCCGAAAACTTCGCGCGATATGCGGCGGGATCGGGATGCGGCGCGCCGTTTGCATCGCCCTCCATGGTGATGGCGGGGATCGTGACGGGCGGGCCCGCAGCGAGGCGGGCTTCGGCGGCATCATACTGGCGCTCGCCCTCGGCAAGACCCAGCCGCCAGCGGTAGTTATGGATCACGATGGCCACATGATCCGGGTTGGCGAACGATGCTGCCGATGCGTCGTAAGTCGCATCGTCGAAGCCCCAGCGTGGCGAGGCCTGCTCCCAGATCAGGCGATTGAATGCCTTGGTATTCGCCGCATAGCCTTCGCGACCACGCTCGGTAGCGAAATAGAACTGATACCACCACTGCAGTTCCGCCTTGGGAGGCAACGATCTCGCATTGGCGGCCTGGCTGCCGATCAGGTAACCGCTTACCGAAACCAGCGCCTTGCAGCGCTCGGGCCAGAGTACGGCCATGATATCCGCCGTGCGTGCGCCCCAGTCGAATCCGGCGACCACCGCCTGCCGGATGCCCAGCGCATCCATCAGTGCGATCCCGTCTGCTGCCAGAGCCGCTTGTTGCCCATTGCGCGGGGTTTCGGCAGAGCGGAAAGTCGTGGTGCCGAAACCGCGAAGGTGCGGCACGATCACGCGGTATCCCTGCGCCGCCAGCAACGGAGCGACTTCGGCGAAGGCACGAATGTCATAGGGCCAGCCATGGAACAGCAGCACCGCCGGGCCGGAAGACGGACCCGTCTCGACGTAACCGATATCGAGCGGTCCAGCGGCGATCTGCCGGATCGGCCCGAACGGCCGGACATTCGATGTGCTCGCCCCCGCTGCCCTTGCCGGGGTCAGGCCTGCCATCATGGCGGACGCAAGTGTGGCCGCACCGGCGATGAACTCGCGACGGCGCGGCTGGGGGATTGCGGGTGATTGATCGGGCATGACGGGTCTCCTTGCTATGGCACGCAGGATAGCCGCTCCCTGGCAGGGCCGCCCGTTAGTTGCTGTGATCCGGTATTAGGCGCGGCACAGGGTTTGCAAGCTGCTCGACGGCCGCCGCTACCGCCTCTTGGCGGTCGTGGAGATCGACGGGGGTGGCGCCGGGGATCGTATGAAGCCGCTTGGGGCTGCCCGTTAGCGTGTGCGAACGGGGTCACGATGCCAGCACGATCCGTCGTTCCACACCGATCGCGCCGAGGAATGCCTCGTCGTGGCTGACTACCAGCAAGGCTCCGTCGAAGGCAGCCAGCGCCGCCTCGATCGCCTGGATGGAGTCGAGGTCGAGATGGTTGGTCGGTTCGTCGAGGACGAGCATCTCTGGCGGCGTATCTCCACCGAGACGACAGGCAAGGGCCGCGCGCAGCACCTGTCCTCCGCTCAGGGTGCCGACCACTTGCAGCGCACTGTCGGCCCGGAACAGGAAGCCGGCCAGCATCGCCCGGCAGGCGTTCTCGCCCTTGCCGGGGTTGAGCCGCCGGAAGTTGTCGAGAATGGTCGCCTCGCGATCAAGCAGCGCAGCGTTCTGGTCCAGAAAGGCGACCGTACCGCCGAGCGCCATGGTGCCGCCCAGCAGGGGTAGATCGCCCGCGATGGTCCGTAGCAGAGTGCTCTTGCCGCAGCCGTTCTGCCCGGTCACTGCGATCCGTTCCGGGCCAGTGATCGTCAGGTCGATACCTCGTCGGATCGGACGGGCGGGATGATGGCCGATCGCCGCGCCGTGCATCTCCAGCAGGGTGCGGCCCGAAGGAACTTTCGTCGTCGGCAGCACGATCGACAGGGATTGCAGCACTTCGATCTTCGCCTGCGCCGCTGCCACGTCCCGCGCGGCGTCATCGCCCAGCCGGGCCTTCAGCCGCTGATCGCCGCCGCCGCTGCTCTCGGCGGCATTGCGCCGCGCCCCTGCGAGGATTTTCGGCATGTCCCCGCGTGCGGCCTTGCGTGCACCGGCGGCGTCCCGGCGCTGCTTGCGCTCGTCGGCGATCCGGCTTCGTCGCGCGATTTCCGCCTGCCGCTTTCGGGCGTCGAGCAGATCCTGTTCGGCGGCCTGCAGTTCCAGCGCCTTGGCCTCGCGATAGGCGCTCCAGTTTCCGCCATATTGCGCCGCTCCAAGCGTCGTCAGTTCAACGATGGCGTCCATCTGCTCCAGCAGTTCGCGGTCATGGCTTACCACGACCAGTCCGGCCGACCATCCATCGACGAGCCGCAGCACCGCCTCTCGCCCCGCCCGGTCCAGATTGTTGGTGGGTTCGTCCAGCAGCAGGAAGTCAGGTTCTGCAAAGATCGCGGCGGCCAGCGCTGCCCGCGTGCGCTGGCCGCCCGAAAGCCCGTCCAGCGGCGTCGCTGCCGAAGCCTCCAGTCCGACGCGGGCGAGTGCGGCGTCGATGCGTTCCTCGATCGTCCAGTCGGCCTGTTCAAGATCGTCCAGAGTCGCCTCTCCAGCGGCCGCGCGTGCCAGCACATCGAGGGCGGGTCGTGCGCCGAAAAGATCGGCTATCCTGTCCGATCGCGCCGGCTGGACGACCTGATGCATCAGGTAAACGGTCCCCACCGTCGCGCATGCACCCGATGATGGCGGCAGTTGACCGGCCATGATCCGCAGCAGCGTGCTTTTCCCCACGCCATTGCGTCCGACCAGCCCCGTGCGTCGAGGGCCGAAATTGAGGTCGATCTCACGAAAGACGGGAGTCCCCGCAGGAGTAACCCAACTGACGCGCGACAACGAAATGGAAGACAAGTGCGACTCGCTTTGCTATTAACAGCACTATATCGTGTCGTTTTGTCGATGCCGGGTCAACGACTGGAATGCGGAGAAAAGTCAGAGGGATGGGGCGACCGACGAAAGCACAAGCGGAGGCATGGTCGCAGGAACTGCTGGATATGGCGCGGACCCTGTTCTGCGAGAGGGGTTATGCGGGCGCTTCGTTCGACGAATTGGCGGTGCGCCTGCGCTGCTCCAAACATTCGATCTACCGCCGCTTCGCCGACAAGGAGGCGCTATTTTGCGCGGTGGTTGATCGCGACGTCGCCGGCTTCATTTCCAAGCTCGATGCATCGGGAATCCCCGGTTCATCTCCGCAAGAAGTGTTGCGGGCCATGGCGCGGGCCTATTTCGGCTTCGGAGCGTCGCGCGACCATGCCGCATTGTACGCGGCGATGAATTTGGAAGCGGCCACTTCGCCCCGGCTGCGCAGCCTGGCGCAGCAATGGGCCACCCACGCGCTCACGCCCTTGCGAAATGCGGTCGCAGCGGCCTTCCCCGTGGCTGATCCTGGCGAGGCGTGCGAAATTCTGATCGACCTTCTGGATGGCGCTGCGAACAGGCTTAGATTGGACGAAGACATTCCGGCAATGATTGAAGCGGCTTTCGCAGTCAGGTGGGATTTCTTCGCCCGTGTGCAGGCACAAAAGAGCGAACTTTGCTGAAGCCACTTCAATCGCTGATGAAGTTCTAGGTTAAACGGCGCTCATTCAGATTTTCATCCTACTGACGGCTAATCTCCCGATAGCGAAATGGCTGCTGGATGGCGACAAAGTCGGGGTTCTCGCCTTGCGTCACGAAGGTCTTCGACGACTTCAACCGGATGCCTCGACTGATGGCTGCCGAATCGCATCCTTCCCGGTCCGGTGCACCCACAAGCAAGAGCCATATTTATGATACCAGGTCGCAATAGCGCTTGCATTGATAGCCCTGCCATTTATGGCGCGGGCCGTATTGCGATTGATTCGCATTGTGGTAACGGGGAAGATACATCTTGCAAGCTTTCAAGGCAGCGTTGATCGCGTCCATTTCGTGCATCGCCATCCCGGCTTACGCACAGGAAGCAGGCCCGGACGAAGCATCGGCCGCTGACAGTGAAATCATCGTCACCGGCCGCGCCCAACGCCTTTACCGGGTGGAGCAGGCAACCGTTGGCAAGGTTGCCGAAGACCCGATGAACATTCCGCAGGCAGTGCAGGTCATCAACGCCGAACTTTTCGCCGATCAGGGTGCGCGCGATGCTACCGACATCTATCGCAATATCTCCGGCGTCAGCTTCTTCAGCTATGCAGGCGTCACGTTCCGCGGGTTTCGGCAGGACCAGTCCTTTTACGATGGGCAGCGCGGCAATCCGTTCATCGGCTTCTCGGTGCCGCAGTTGTTCAACATCGAACGGGTCGAAGTGCTCAAGGGGCCGGCGGGTCTGTTCTTCGGCCCCGGTTCTCCGGGTGGCATCATCAACTACGTCTCGAAGACGCCGTCCGACAAGGCCGGTCTGCGTGCGGTAATTACCGGCGGCACTTACGATCGCATAGGCCTTTCGGCGGAAGCCACCGGCCCGCTCGATAGCTCCGGCGTGATTACCTACCGACTGGGTGGCTTTTATGAATCGATGGACCCCTATCGCCGCAATACCCAGAACAAGTCGCGGATCGGCGACGCCGGGATCGCCATCAAGACCAACGAAGGCGGCAAGCTGACGCTTCAGGCGACGATTTACGACAGCGAACTGCAGGCGAACCGTCTGCGTGGCGTGCTGGTCGACGATGATGGCAATTTCCTGACCAGCATCCGCTGGAATGCAAACGAGAAGACCGACTTCCTGAATTTGCGTTCGCAGGCCTATCAGGCGCGCTATGCGACGACGATCGGGGATCGCGTCACTTTCGACGCGGGCGCGCGCTATTTCAAGGCCACGGAGAAGCAGCAGTACCACGAGCCGCGGGGCCTCGATCCCGCCAATCCCGACCTGGTCCGCCGGGAGTTTCGCGACCAGATCCGTCCTGTCCACGGCCTGTCGTTCATGGCCAATCTCACGGCGCGGGTGGACGTGCTGGGCATGGAGCACAAGTTCCAGACTGGCGCGGACTGGTACGATGAAAAGAGCGTGCTGCATTCGCGAATCCTGCGCGCGGGCGTGACGTCGCTCAGCCTCAGCAATCCTGTCTACGGCAGCGGGGCGGGCGATGCGGCGCGAGCGGCGCTGCTGCCCTTCACCACCACTGACACGCGGACCAAGCGCAAGGGTGCCTATCTTCAGGATCAGATCAGCGTCACTGACGCGCTGCTGCTGGTCGCGGGCGTGCGCTATGACAAGTTCGACGACGGCGTGACTACCAGCAGCGGCGGCACCGTGTCCGGGCGGTCCGCATATTCCGACAGCGACGTGACATTGCGGGGCGGCGCGATCTTCAAACCGCGTGCCGACGTTTCGCTTTACGCCAGCTGGTCCCAGAGCTTCGAGCCGCAGGCTGCCGCCGACCAGAACAGGGATGCTGGCGGCCCATTCGCGCCGGTCACCGGCAACCAGATCGAAGGCGGCGTGAAGACGCAGCTGCTCGACGGTCGTATTCAGGCGAATGCCGCGGTCTATCGCATCGTGCGCAAGAACATCCTGCAGGTCGATCCCAGTCTGGACCCCGTCAATGGCGTGGACCAGCTCGCGCCCATCGGCGAAGTGACGAGCAAGGGCTTCGAGTTCGACCTGACCACCGACATTACGCCCGACTGGGTGCTGATGGTAAACTACGGCTACAACGACACGAAGATCACCGGCACTGCCGCGGGGCAGGCGATCACCAACGCCGTGGGTGATCGCTTCGCCAATGCGCCCAAGCACAAAGTAGGTTTCTGGACCCGCTATCAGGTTCCCGAGATCGACACCGCCTTCGCCTTTGGTGGCGAGCACGTCTCGCGCCGTATCAGCCTTTCGGGCCAGACGGTGAAACCCTACACGATCTTCGATGCCTCGATTACCAAGGGCCTCGGCTTCGCCGAATTGCTGCTGCGCGTGGATAACATCTTCGACAAGGTCTACGCGGCGTCCGGTTTCTCCGCGCAGAGCGGCCACTTTCCAGGCGAACCACGCACGTTCCTGGCGGAACTGCGCTTCAGGTTCTGACCATGGCGAAGGCGCGGGGCAAGAAGGCGGGCGGCGAGAAAGGCCGTTCGCTCTGGTGGCGGGTTCATAGCTGGGTCGGGCTGAAGCTGGCGATCTTCATGACCTTTGTGCTGGCGACCGGTACGCTTGCCGTCTTCGCCCATGAGATCGACTGGCTGGTGACACCCGCAATGCGGGCCTCGCCGCAAGACGGCCCTCGTGCCAGTTGGGGGGCGTTGGCCGCGGCTGTGGCAAAAGCCGAGCCAAATGGTCGATTGCAGACGCTCTATGCGCCGATAGACCCCTGGTTCGCCGCTGAAGCCTGGGTGGACATGGGGAAGGGCGCCCCCCGCCGGGTCTATGTCGACCCTTGGAGCGCGCAAGTGACCGGCACGCATGGCTGGGCGAACGTGCATCGCTTCCTGCGACAGGCGCATCGCCACCTGATGCTGCCGACCAAGATCGGCATTCCGCTGGTGAGTTCGCTGGCGCTGCTGCTGCTGGCCTCGTTGGTGACCGGCATCGTAACCTACAAGAAGTGGTGGAGGGGCTTCTTCCGCCTGCCTCGCGGCAGCGATGCACGCCGGCTGAGCGGCGACCTTCATCGGCTTGGCGGGCTGTGGAGCCTCTGGTTCGTTGCCCTCATCGCGCTTACAGGCTTGTGGTACCTGGTCGAGACGCTTGGCGGCAATGCGGTGGTGCCGAAGCTGACCAAGGTAGAAACGATGGTTCCCGCGCCGACCGGCGCAGCGCTTGACCGTCTGGTTGCAGAGGCGCGGCGTATGCGTCCGCAACTCGACATTCGCGAGATACGCTTCACCGAAGAGAATGGCGTGGTCCTGCTGGGGCAGGACAGCGCCTGGCTGGTTCGCGACCGTGCGAATGGTCTGGCTATCGACCCAGCAGACGGCAAGGTGCTCACTGCGCTCGACGGGGTCGATCTCGACGTGCATCAGCGAATTTCGGAAATGGCCGATCCGCTTCACTTCGGCACCTTTGGCGGTTTCGCCACCAAGGTCATCTGGTTTCTGTTCGGCATGGTGCTGACGGGAATGTCGGTGACCGGCGTGATCATCTATGCGAAGCGGCTTGAGAAAGCCGAGCGACACCAGCGTGCGGCAGGCCGTATCGCCTGGGCCGGGATGGGGGCCTGGGCCTATGTCTGCACGGCCCTGGTCATACTGGCGCTGGTGCTGACGCCCGGCGCGATTGGTGGGGCTAGCTGAAGAACGAACTTCAAGCGGAGCGTCTTAAGGGGGGCGGGAAGCGCTGTATCTGTTGTACGAGCTGCAGGATTGAAGGACAAACTCTCAAGCCGCTTTTCATACAAGTTACTTGGATAGATTATCACCTATAGACGCATCGAAATGCGCTTCCATCGCGGCGGCGGCCTCGGCAGGCCGCTTTGCCGCGATGGCCTCGGCGATGCGGCCATGCAAGGAGAGGATCGCCGTCTTCTCGGTCTGAGCGTGGCGGGTTTCCCACGCGCGCGGAACGGCAATCTCCATCTGTGGCGCGAAGGAACGCACGATCTGAGCGAACAGCAGGTTGTCGGTCGAGGCGGCGAGGATCTGATGGAACTGTGTATCGTGCGCAGTCATCAGCGCCATGTCGGCCTGATCGCGAACCATCGCATCGGCAAGCGCCACGATCTGCCGGGCCTGTTCGTCGCTGCGGCGCTCGGCTGCGAGAGCGGCTATGCGCACTTCGAGCGTGCGGCGCACGTCCCAGACTTCGGCCACGCTGATCTGCGAAGTGGTGACGGCGTGGTCCAGCGAGGCGCCCATCACCGAGCCGTCGATAGCGCCGACCCGCGCTCGACGGCCATTGCCGACATCGAGCAGTCGCAGCGCCGCCAACGCGCCAAAGGCCTCCCGCATAACGGCGCGGCTGACGCCCAGCGCGGTCGCGAAATGGCCTTCGCCTGGCAGGCTGTCACCCACTTTAAGGTCATGATCGCGGATGTGATTGCGGACCGCCTGAACCGCGTGATCCACCAGCGAGCCGCCACTTTCGATGAGCCGTGTGCTCATGCGGCAAGGCTCCGGGCGCGCAGTCGGGTAGGCACTTCGCCAAAGTGCCGCACGAAGGCGCGGGTGAAGCTGGCGTTGTTGAGATAGCCGCAGCGATAACCGATCGAGGATACCGGCAGGTCGGTAGCCAGCAGCATCTGCCGCGCTTCGCCAAGGCGGTGGCCGGAAATCGCGTCGGCCACGGTGCAATCGAACATCTCCCGAAAACCCCGCGTCAGTTTGCCACGATTGAGACCCGCTGCGCGGGCGATCATGTCCAGCGTCAGTTTTTCGGCCCAGCGTTCGTCGATCACCCGCCGGGCCGCAAGCAGGCGCTGCGTGTCTTCGGGAGAGAGGGCGCCATCCGCGCTCATCGGCACCAGCACGTCGGCGCCTTGCGCGCGCAGCAGGTGGCACAGCAGTTCGATGCTCTTGGCCAGTCGATAAGGCGTGGCAGCCGCTTCCGGCAGGTCGCAGTCGCGGATCGCCAGCGCGATCGTACGCAGTGTGGCGGGTACGTGGAACAGCGCACCCTCGGCAAAGCGCAGGGGACCACCGGCGATCCGCTCGCACGCATCGCGCGAGACCAGCAGGATCAGGCGGGCTTCGACTTCGTTGTCGAGCAGGCTGAGGTTGGGCTTGCAATGGTAGCGCAGGCTGGCGTGTCTGTCCTTGATACCAAACGTCATCACAAACCCGACTGCGCGCGGTGGCAAGGCGATCCGGCCCACCTTGCCGTTGCCCACGAGCGTGAGCATCTCGGGTGAAACCTCAATCGCGGCCATCTGGTTCTGCATGCGGGCAGCCTCTCGTTTTGTTCTTTGAGAGAGAACGTAACCTATCTGATAGCCTAGAGCAACAGCTATCAGATAGGTTCGTGCGTCGCTGATGGCGGGGCCTGTCGCTTCGACTGTCCGAAGGCGACAGCCGAGATGACGCTGACGCTCACGCCGACGATGGCCAGGCCCCGGCCGAGATGCGCCTCGCCACCGAGCAGACCGCTGACTGCGGTGACCAGCGAAGGGGCGACCCCGAAGCCGACGAGGCCAGCAAGCGCGATGAATGCGCCAATGCACAGGCCGCGCAGTTCATTGGGGATGAGCACCGTCAGTGCCACCGAGGTGATGAGCCCGGTGATCGTCCCGCACAGCATTAGCACCCCTATGGCCATCGCGAAGACGGGGACGGTAGGTGCGATGGGAAACAGCGCGGCGGGTACGCCCATCGTCGCCGCAACGACCGCGCCGGTCAGGAGGCCGCCGCGCCGCGCGGCCTTATGGCCCAGATCGGCCGCGATACCGCCCAGGATCGAGCCTGCCATGCCGGTCGCGAAAATGAGCGCGCCCATCCACCCGGCAAAGTCCTGCGGGGCAAGGCCGTAGCTGCGCGACAGAACGGGCGAGGCCCAGATCGCAGCGGCGGCATCGGCCATCACCACACCGACCTGCCCCACGAACAGGGGTATCAGGAACGCGCGGCGCGCCCACAGTTCACCCGCGACAATGCGCAAGGGCGCATGCGTTCCGGCTGCCACCTCCTGCCGTGCGGGTTCGCGCAGGGTGAGTAGCGGCAGGGTAAGCGCCAGGCTAATTGCGGCCAGCAGGACATGCGTGCCGCGCCAGGGGGCAAGACCGGAAAGGCCGGGCAGCGAGGCTTGAAGCAGCAGGCCGAGCAGCCAGCCTGCCATCGCGAAGGCACCGGCCTGGCCCAGACATTTGCCCAGAGTGACGACCAACATTGCCCGGCCGCGCTGGGCGGGGCTGCACCAGTCTGCGGTCAACGAGAGCGCGGCGGTGAGCGCACCCGTGGTGCCGATACCTGCCAGCATTCGCGCACCGAACAGCACGGGAATGCTCTGCGCGAAGGCGGTCAGCAGCGTTCCGGCAGTCCAGATCAGGCTCAGCGCGATGAGCAGGCGCACCCGGTTGCGGCGATCGACGAGGATGCCGATCGGGATCGAGAACAGCACCAGCGGCACCGCTGCCGACACCCCTTGCACGATGCCCAGCGTGGTATCACTGAGGCCCATTTCCGCCTTGGCGCTTTCCTGCACCATGCTGAAAGAGCCCATCATCGTGAAGCCCGCCGCCATCGCGATGGCCAGGATCAGCAGAGGGACGAGGCGGCTGGCGAAAGTCGCGGTGGCCGGAATGGCTGGGTAGGGCGCCGTTGCCATCAGTCCCTCGCCTTCATCGCACGGCCAAGCGCGGCGCGGCTGTCACGCAGGGCCGTGGCGGAAACCTGCGCGCTGGCGAAGATGTCGAAACCGTGGAACGCTCCGGGATAGACGTGCAGTTCGGTGGGCACGCCGGCGCGGATCAGGCGGCGGGCATAGTCCATGTCTTCCTCGACGAAGAGGTCGAGCGCGCCGGTCGAGAGGAAGCTGGGCGGCAGGCGCGCCAGATCTGCGGCGCGGGCCGGGGCGGCATAATGCGACACGCCCTCCACGCCCGGCTCGTGGCCTAGCAGCGCCGACCAGCCGAAGTGGTTGTTCGCGGCGGGCCAGATATATTGCCCGGCAAAGGGATGGGGA
Organism: Novosphingobium gossypii; assembly: GCF_050433305.1. Taxonomy (NCBI): domain Bacteria; kingdom Pseudomonadati; phylum Pseudomonadota; class Alphaproteobacteria; order Sphingomonadales; family Sphingomonadaceae; genus Novosphingobium; species Novosphingobium gossypii. Next base: position 24,460 of record NZ_JBNPXM010000002.1, read on the forward strand.
TCGGCAGCGGTACAGGTCCGGTCGTCCAACATGGGGTAGATGAGGTGCTGGAACGCCAGCCCGTACTCTCCCCGGTCACGCGCCAGCAGCGCCAGCGCGGCGGCAAGGCCGCCACCCGCGCTTTCGCCCATCACGCCGATGCGGGCGGGATCGATGCCAAGTTCGTCCGCATGGGTGAAGACCCAGCCCAGCCCCGCATAGCAATCCTCGATCGCCGCGGGGAACGGCGCTTCGGGCGAGAGGCGATAGTCCACCGAGACGAGCACGCATTCCAGATCGGCGACCAGCGGGCGATGCAGGAACTCCAAGTCGGACGCCTGGCCGGCAACATGCCCGCCGCCGTGGATATGGTATATACACGGCAGCGGGTTCGCCTCCGTAGTGGGGCGATAGATGTGCAGGGCGATTTCGGGAGCGCCATCCGAGCCGGGGACGCCGCGGCGTTCGAGGGTAACGCCGCGATCCTCGGTCGGAGGTGCGGGGAACGCCCGCGCGCGGACATCGGCGAGATTGTCAGTCGAAAGGTGCACCACCGGGAACTGATCCAGCAGCGGCCGCAGGTCGGGATCGACGAGATGCAGGCTGTCCATCGGTCAGCCCTCCCTCACGAAGATCTTGCCTGGATTGAAGAGGTCATGCGGGTCGATCGCCTGCTTGATAAGGCGCATCATGCGTACCGCGTCACCCAGTTCCTCGACGAGCCAATCCTGCTTCCCAAGGCCGATGCCGTGTTCGCCGGTGCAGGTGCCGTCCATGGCCAGCGCCCGGCGCACAAGGCGTTCGTTGATCGCCTCCACTTCGACCATTTCCTCAGGTACGGTGGGGTCGACGGAGAACACCACATGGAAGTTGCCGTCGCCGACATGGCCCAGGATCGTGCCGGGGACGCTGGAGGTTTCCAGATCCTGCTTGGTTTCGATGATGCACTGCGCGAGGCGGCTGATCGGCACGCATACGTCCGTCGCCCAGCCGACCGCGCCGGGGCGCATGTTGACCGCGGCGTAGTAGGCCTCGTGCCGGGCCTTCCACAGTTTCGAGCGTTCTTCGGGCAGGTTCGACCAGCGGAACTGGCCACCGCCGTTCATTCCGGCGATCTCCTCCACCGTTCGAACCTGCTCCTCCACGTAAGTATGCGACCCGTGGAACTCGAAGAACAGCGTTGTCAGCTCGGGATAGTCGAGCCTTGACCAGCGGTTGACGGCGCGCATCTGCGTGTCGTCGAGAATTTCCACCCGCGCCAGAGGCACGCCGATCTGGATCGCCTGAACTACCGTATCGACTGCTCCTTCAAGCGTCTCGAAGCTGCAGACTGCGGACGAGATCGCTTCCGGGATGCCGTGGAGGCGCAGGGTCACCTCGGTAATGATGCCCAGCGTTCCCTCGCTGCCGATCATCAGGCGGGTGAGATCGTATCCGGCCGCTGACTTGCGGGCGCGGCGGCTGGTGCGGATGTCCTTGCCGTCGGGCGTCACCACCCGCAACGACAGGATCGCCTCGCGCATGGTGCCGTAGCGCACCGCGTTGGTGCCCGAAGCGCGGGTGGCCGCCATGCCGCCGAGGGTGGCGTTGGCACCCGGATCGATCGGGAAGAACAGGCCCATGTCGCGCAAGTGCTCGTTGAGCTGTTCGCGCCGCACCCCGGCCTGAACCGTGCAGTCGAAGTCCTCGGCATGGACTTCGAGGATCGCGTCCATCCGGCTGAGGTCCACCGTCACCCCACCGCGCACGGGGATGGTATTGCCCTCGATCGAGGTGCCCGCGCCGAAGGGGATCACCGGAACCTGTGCCGCGCTGCACAGCTTGACCAGCGCCACCACTTCCTCGGTCGAGAGGGGGAAGACCACCGCATCGGGCAGGCTTGGCCTGAAGTGCGCCTCGCTGCTGCCGTGCTGCAGGCGGATGGCCTCGCCCATCTGCAGACGGTCGCCGAACAGGCTGCGCAGCGCCGTCAGGAAACCTTCGGGCAGGGGCTTGCGCGGCTGCGGGGTGTAGTGTGCTGACATGGTGTCCCTCAGAAACGGAAGCTGGCGCGTACGCCGTACCGACGCAGGTCGCCGATGATGCCCAGATCGGATGCCGGTAGCCCGGCAAGCGCCAGCGTCGTCTTCTCGATATAGCTGTCGAAATACTTCCTGTTGAACAGGTTGTTGCCGAACACCGCGAGTTCGACATTACCCATGCGATAGGTGATCGAACCGTTGGCAAGGACGTAGCTCTTGAGGATCGTCGGCGTCGTCTGGTTGAGGCTGGCGGCCGAACGGCTGCCCTTACCGTTGACGCTGGCACTGAAGGTCAGGCTGTTTTCGCCGACCGGCACCACGTAGTCGCTCGACAGGTTGAACATCCAGTCGGGCTGGAAGGTCAGCCGGTTGGTCGCCAGGGTGCGGCCAGTGACGGCGGTGTAAGGCGAACTGTCGGTCAGGCGCGCATGCATGTAAGTGGCGCCGCCCGAAAGGGTCCATTCCGGCACCGGCTTGAAAGTCGCCTCCACTTCGGCGCCGTAGCTTTCCACGTCGCCCGAGTTGAGATCGACTGTGACCAGGCCGCCGGTCGAAGCCGGGGCGATCGAGTTGAGGCCGATGTAATTCCTGTAATCGGAATAGAACACATCGCCCGAGAGGGTGAAGGTGCGATCGGCCGAGGCATACTTGGCGCCCACTTCGTAAGTCCACGCGGAATCGCCCTTGTAGACACGCACCGGCGCCGTCACCGCATTGAAACCGCCGCCACGATAACCGCGCGCGACCGAGGCGTATGTCATGAACTCCTTGTTCCAGTGGCGGGTTATCGAAAGGCGGGGTTCGACCTGGTTGGACTTCAGGCCGACGCTGGTGGGCGTGCCTGCGTTGACGCGGCCGGTCGCGGAGCGGTCCTCGTGATCGTAGCGCAGACCGAGCGCGACTTCCCAATCCGGGTTCGGCTTCCAGAAAGCGGTGCCGAAGGCGGCGTAGGTATCCGCCTTGGTGGAGTTCTGTGCGCGGTTGTTGAGGCTGAGGCCGATCAGCGGAATGGCGATGTTGGTGAGCTGGTCCGACCGGGTCGTCTCGCGGCTGTAGAACAGGCCGAACAGCGTTGAGAACTGGTCGCTCAATTCGGTGTCGAAGCGCAGTTCCACAGTCTTTGTGCGCAAGGCGTCGGTGCCGCCCTGGCGCACTGCGGGGATCGGCAGCGCGGGGTTGCTTGGACCGAAATCGCCGTCGGTGTCCGGCGCGCTGCTGTTGCGCAGGTCGTAGGCGGCGAGCAGCGAAACCTTGGTGTTCAGCGCCTCGATCGGCGTTTCGATGCGCGCGTTGACGCCGCGGTATCTGTACGTGGTGGTGCCAAGGCTGTCGAACTGGTTGTCGCGCGAATAATCGGTCGGGCCGGTGACGCGGGCATAGGGCACGTTGGCGCCCTTCACCCAGTCGTAGTAGCCGTTGACCACGATGGTCAAGTCGTCGGTGGGTGTGGCGCGGATGGTGGTGCTGACCGAGTCGGTGTTCAGCCTGTTGGCCTTGCCCCCGATGTTGGTGTTGTTGATGAAGCCGTCCTGCTGGCGGTGCGAGGCCCCCACGCGGATCGCCAGCTTGTCGGTGACGATCGGAGCCGAGACCGACCCGGAAACCAGCCAGGCGTTGTCCGGCCCGGCATAGCTTGCCTGACCGCGCGCCTCGAAGTCGTTGCCGGGCTGGCGGGTGATGACGCTGATCGCGCCGCCCAGGGTGTTCTTGCCATAAAGCGTGCCTTGCGGCCCGCGCAGCACTTCGATGCGCTCCACGTCTAGCAGAGGGTTGTTGAGGTAGGCGGTGTTGGGGCGATAAATCCCGTCCACAAACAGGCCGACGCCCGGCTGCACCGACTGTACCAGTGTAACGCCGACGCCACGGATCGACACGAAGGCACGGCCCGCACCGTCGCTGCTGATGTTGAGGCCCGGTGTCAGAACGGCCGCCTCCCGCACCGAATTGATGTTGCGCCTGGCGAGTGCATCGCCGCTGACGGCAGTGACGGCGACGGGAACGTCCAGCAGGGTTTCCGTACGCTTGCGGGCGGTGACGACGATTTCAGGAGCGGCATCAGTGGCGGCGGGCGCGCTATTTTGCGCCATTGCCGGGCTGGAGGCGGTAGACGCGGCCAGGAACGAAACACCGGCGAGCAGGCAGATTCGTGATTTCATAGTTCTCTCCCGACGCCGCTCTCTCGGGTACGTGCCTGAGGAGTCGGCGCTACAGCCTATATGACAGGTCTAACCTATCTGAAAGGTTAAGCGAGGGCGTTCGAATGTGCCGTTCGGGGCATTGAATTGACTTTTCGGATCGCCACACTGCACCTGCGGACTACCAGCAGGTGTAGCCGCCATCGGCCAGCACGATGCTGCCGGTCATCAGGCTTGCGGCATCAGATGCAAGGAAGGCCACCACCGACGCCACTTCCTCCGGCTCGCCAAGGCGCGCCATCGGGGTGGAATCGATCCAGCGGCGGTACATTGCGCCTTCCTTGTCGGCGAATTCATTCAGCGGGGTACGGATATAAGTCGGCGCGACGGCATTTACCCGCACGCCCCGGTCGGCCCACTCGGCAGCAAGACTGCGCGTCAATTGGTGAACGGCCGCCTTGGAGGCGTTGTAGTAGCTTTGCCCCTGCGGGCGATTGACGATGAAGCCGCTCATCGACCCGACGTTGACGATGCTGCCACGCCCCGCTGACAGCATGTGCCGGCCGAAGGCGCGCGCGCACCAGAAGGTGCCGTTGAGGTTGACGTCGATGACGTTCAGCCAGTGCTCGTCGGCAACAGTCTCGGCGGTGGTTTCGCTGCGGGCGATGCCGGCGTTGTTGACGAGGATGTCGATCGCACCAAGCCGGTCTGCCACTTCGGTCACACGGGTGGAGTTGGTAACGTCCATCACCACACCCTCGCAGCCGTGCCCCTTGGCTTCCATTACCGCGCGCGCACTGGCGATCGCAGGTTCGGAAAGATCGGCAATGACGACCTGCGCTCCCATTTCGGACAGCGCCTCCACGCAGGCAAGGCCGATACCGCTGGCGCCGCCGGTGACGAGTGCGCGGCGACCATCCAGCTTCAGTCGTTCAAGGTACATGGGCGTGCTCCGTCAGGGAAGGAAGGGGGCGATAGGGAAGGGAGCCTCCTCGATCGCCTCCCCGCGCGCCAACTGGTAGACGTGGCGCTGCGCGCGGGTGAACTCGGGCCAGGGCAGGGTGCCGTCGCGGGCGAAATCCACCCAGATGCGATGAACGCGATCGGCCAGTTCCTGTGGCGGCGCTTCGCCGCAGAGCCCTTCGGAGCCAGTCGCGGCGGCCAGTGTGTCGAACACGAAAGGCAGTTCCATCGCATGCGCCGCTCCGAGTCCACCGAACAGCGGCGAGCACCACTCGAATTCGTACATATGCGTGCGGCCGCGATGCTCCTCGGCGAAGCGGCGGGCGGGCCAGCGGAACACGAGGTCGTGCGCGGCATCGGTGAAGGCCTGCCCCGGCTTCACCCCTTTGCGGCCCATACCGTAAGCCTTGAGCAGCTTGCGCGCACTCGGATGGACGCGGTGGAACACGTAGGTTGCCAGCAGCCGCCCGATCTTCTCACGGACGCCGGTGGGAATGAAGTAGAGGTTCATCTCCTGCGCATTGGTGCCGATCAGCAGATCGATCTCCGCCCCCGCACCCGTATGCAGCGCGTCGAGCGGCTTCAGCGGCAGCACATCGTCGCCATGCACAGGTATGAAGCGGCTTATGCCGAACACCGGTTCGTGCCCCTCGGCATCGCGCAAATCGAGCCGGGGGCTGGGCAGGCTGACCGTCTCGATCGCATCAAGCAGCCGCTCGCCCGGCTCCACACTGCGGAAACCGGCTTCGTCGGGCGTGATCTTCAGCAGCTTCGCCAGTTTGCGCACCAGCCGCTGGGCGACGCTAATGTCGCGGGTCATGCGCCCATGTCCGCTCTGCACGATTGCGCGGCGGAACAACCCCCTGGCGAGCGGCGAGGTGACGAGGTCGGCGATCGCCATGGCTCCGGCGGATTCACCGAAGACGGTAACGTTGGCCGGGTCGCCGCCAAACGCGACAGCATTCTCACGCACCCATTCGAGCGCGGCGATCATGTCGCGCAGGCCCAGGTTGGTAGGGACACCAGGAATCGGCAGGAAGCCGTCGATACCCATGCGATAATTGATGGCGATGCATACTACGCCGTCCCGCGCAAAGGCGCTGCCGTCCTGCACCGGGGCATCCTTGCTGCCGACCACGAAGCCGCCGCCGTGAATGAACACCATTACCGGCAGGCCGGGCCGCAAGTCGGCCGGCGCCCAGACGTTGAGCGTCAGGTAATCGTCGCCCGGCTGCCAGCCCGTCCCGATGAGAGCGCTGACGTCCAGCCCCGGCATCGACTTTACCCGCTGCGGAGCATTGGCGCCCGGCTCAAGTGCGTTGCGCACATCACGCCAGGGCTCCACTTTGCGAGGGGGCGCGAAACGCAGCGGGCCCACTGGCGGGGTGGCATAAGGCACCCCCAGAAACGCGGCGACGCCATCAACTGTCCGTCCCCGCAGTTTGCCCGTGGCGATTCCGACTTCCAATTCCAAAGTGCTTCTCCGCGGAAGGCTCGATTTCTTCGGCGGGATCGAGAGTACACTCCCTCGTCCCTCATGCAGCTGTTTTCGGCTATGCCGATCGGACCATTTCATTGGCCGCAATGAGGATGAGGTTGCCAATGGTCTGGGCGCTATGTCGATCGTGCGAGGCGCCGAACAGATTGTGACTAATGACCTACGAGTGCGGGCGTTCATTCTTGGACATGCTGGTTGCGAAAGCGGACCTACAGCATCTGGGAACGCGAAATCGGCTGCTGAAGGATCACAAAGGCTCGGTTCGTCTGAGAACGAACGCCGGATCGTGGCACATCGCCGCGTTTCCCAATGCTACTGACAAGCTCCCCCGTCTTCGTGCTCAACAAACGACGACGCGAGTGAACTTGGCGGTTTCGTCGCCTATGTTCGTATAGGAAAACGCCTGTGCGCTGCTGTAGATTGCAAAGTCATGCGCGTCGATCGTGACTGCCCCATCGGCCTTGTCGATCCGCAGCCTTCCTGCAGATACGAAGATCATTTCGTGCCAGCCCGCCGGATCCGGTTCCGCGAAATATCGACCGCCCACCCCCAGCGACCAGGACCAGAGCTGAGCCGATGCAGCGGCAGGAACGCTGCCGAGGAGTACAGCCTTGCTGGCATCGTCACCTCCCCTCCAGGTCAGCGCTTCGATACGCTCGGGATTGGCCTGTGGATCGGCAACCATCGCCACGAAATCGACACCGAGGGCCCAAGCCAGCTTATCGAGGCTGGACAGGCTGACATTGGTGTCGCCTCCCTCCAGGTTCACGATCATCCGGCGGCTTACGCCTGACGCCGCTGCGAGGGCCGCCTGGCTGAGCCCTGCCAGATGGCGCAGTCGTTTGAGATTGTCGGAGACGTGCGAAAGTACATCGGTTCGAGTGGATTGACTGCGCACTATATTGCTCATAGATGCGCATTATGTTGCACAACAACGCCATGGGCAAAGCCTTTTTCAGCCGCCATGAAGCTGCACTGATCGGAATTACCCTAATCTGGGGTTTTACGTTCCTGATCGTGCACCTCGCTGTCGGACATTCCGGGCCGTTGTTTTTCGTCGGCCTTCGCTTTGTCGCGGCAGGCTTGCTTACGATGGTCGTGTTTCGCCGGGCAATCGTGGGCCTCACGAAGAAAGAACTGGTGGCCGGATCGGCAATCGGGGTGACCATCTTCCTGGGTTACGGTTTGCAGACTTATGGCCTGCAGTCGATCAGCAGCAGCACATCGGCTTTTCTGACAGCGCTCTATGTGCCGATGGTACCGCTCGTCCAGTGGCTGGTCATGCGTCGACCGCCGCGTGCGCTGACGTGGGCCGGTATCGCTCTCGCCTTCATAGGTCTGGTTTTGCTTGCCGGCCCGGATGCATGGCAGGTCGGCCTCGGGCATGGGGAGGTTGCCACGCTGCTCAGCGCCGCAGCCATCGCTGCCGAGATCATCCTGATCGGCCGGTTTGCCTCGGAAGTGGAAAGTTCCAGGATCACCGTCGTGCAACTTATCGTGGGCGGCCTGCTATCATTCGCCATGATGCCCATCGCTGGCGAGAGCATTCCGGACTTCTCCTGGGTTTGGCTGCTTGCTGGACTTGGCTTGGGCGTTGCAAGTGCTCTGATCCAGTTGACGATGAACTGGGCACAGAAATCCGTGTCACCTACCCGCGCCACGATCATCTATGCCAGCGAACCTGTCTGGGCCGGCATCATCGGGCGGATCGCGGGCGACAGGCTCCCGCCCCTGGCGATCCTCGGCGCCGTTTTCATCGTCGCTGGTGTGGTCGTCAGCGAACTCAAGCCGCGCCGAAGGCACCATGGCGAGCTGTCAGCGGAGTAAGTAGGGACGACGGTATTATCCGACTGTGGTCCGCTCGCAATGATTTGCGGTTATAGCGGACAGACCGCTGGCGGGCTTGTTTCGGCGGGTTCCATGTCGACCCTATTGCTCAGACGCATTGCCGCTGGAGCGACACCGCTTTGGCGGGCGCAGCCGTTCGATCCTTTTTCTCCAGCTTGCTCGGAGCGGTGGCAAAGGCGCTCAGTTCAGGTTGTTCAGCGCAGCCAGGAACATCGACTTCAGCTTGCCACGCGTGGCCATGGCCGTATCGTAGTCGGCCCCGGATTGCGCCATGGCCTCGCAGGAGGCGAAGGTTTTGCGGGTGCGGACCAACGCATCGCAGGATTTGATCCACGATGCGTGTTGCGCCGCTCCCTTTCTGTAAAGAGCCTTGGCCTCGTCGCATACCGTTTGTGCATTGTCGGTGCAGGCCTGTGCAAGCGCGACGTAGGCCACAAGGTCGGCCTTTGCATAGCGGCTTGGTGCCGTGCTGCGCACCGCGGCGACAGTCTGCGCGAAGAAGTGGCAGCCTTCGGGGTCGATCATGTCCACGTTGTTGTGCAGGAAGCAGGCGAGCGCCAGCCGTGACCATGCCTTGTCGAGATCACGGGTCATTCCGGTCGCGGTCAGGTGCATCCAGCCAAGGTACTTGCAGGCGTAAGGCCCGCGACCCGGATCATCGCCGTCGCATACCTGCGTGAATCGGGCCTGCGCCCGGGCATAATCCCGCAATTGACGGTTCTGGAGGTAGAGTTTGCCTGCCTCGTAGCAGCCAAGGTCGTTGAAACCCGCCGTGCACGACATGTCGTAGTGTTCGAGTGCGTGGCGCAGATCCCCGCCGCGTGCGGACGCGACGCCGCGGCTCCAGCACGTATCGACGTTGAAATCGATCTTGCACGGGGCCGACTGGGCTGCCGGCGCGGGATACTGGATCTGGTAGTTCGGGAACGACTGGCCATCGGAAGACCGCTCCCGACCGATGTCCCGCATACGCGCAAGCAAGCGATCATGGACGCGCCTGATGCTGTCTGGCCGACACGTCAGGTTGGTGAGTGTCTTGCCCCTTCTGCTTACGGTGAGCAATCCAAACGGGTGCAGGGCGGTCGGATCGGGCGCGGCCCCGTTCCTGAAACCGGCGGTGATGCGATAGGCGGTATCGCCGTTGTTGAAGGTCACGATTTCGTCGATCGTGTCGCCTACATCACTGTTCCGCCGGTAATCCAGTTCCGCAAGCGAACTTGTGAGCGTCAGTTCCGGCCGTTGCAGTGAAGCGCCGTAGCGGTAGATCGCACGTGCGCCCGCGATCGACACCGACACCGGGCGATCCTGTCCCTGAATGCCGCAGGTCATCACGTTCTCCTCCGCCGTGGCTGCGGCGGTATTCGCTCGTGCCGTGGGCAAGCCGGGCCACGCCACGGCAAGAACCAGAGACAGGTGTCGTACCAGTCTATTCGACATCGGTGTCGCCATTGCCTTGTGCTTCCTCCTTTACGACGGGTGCAGACAAGGCAGGGGTGGGCTGCGAAAGGGCAAGGGCTTTCTTCGCTTCGCCTGCGGAAGGGGTTTCAGGGTCCAGCGCCAGCGCCCGTTCCAGCAATGCAATCGCCCGTGCATCGTCGCGATCGCGTCCATTTCCGGTCTGATAGGCCCTGCCCAGCGTGAAGCAGCTTTCGGCCGCGCCCAATGTGCACGCATCGTCGTGCAGATGGAGGGCGCGCTGACGGTCCTTCGTTGTTCCTCGACCATCGTCCACCATACTGCCAAGATTGCCGCAGGCGCTGGCGTCGCGGGCTTCGCACGATCCTTCGAACAGTGCGACTGCGCGAACGTAATCCCGTTTCACGCCCAGTCCGTCGCGGTAGAGTACGCCCAGGTTGTAACAGCCATGCTGGTCATCGGCATCGCACGCCTGCCGGAACAGTTGCGCCGCCTTTCCTTGATTTCGCCTGACACCCCTGCCCAGCGAATAGGAGGAGCCGAGATTGGCACAGGCCGCCGTCGCGCCCAGGGTGCAGCCCTCCTGGAAAAGCTTCGCGGCGCGCTTATCGTCGGGTGGAACACCGTCCCCCCGGATATAAGCAAGGCCCAGGTTGGAGCATCCGGTCGCTTCGCCGCCGTGGCAGCTATATGCATAGTATGCACTGGCGATCTCGGCAGAACGCTCGACACCCTGGCCCTTGCCATAGAGAAAGCCGACCATCGTACAGCTTGGCATCTCACCCAACTGACAGGCTTGCCCGAGGATGGAAGCGCCTTTTGCCTCGTCCTTTTCGACGCCATCGCCATCGAGCAGCCGGTTGCCCAGCCGCGCGCAGGCGCCTGCATCATCGTCGTCGCACTGCTGCGTCATTTCAACGACGGGGTCGATGGTCTTCACCTCTTGTCCCATCGCCGGAATCGTCAGAACGGCCAGCGATAACGCGCCGGCGCGGATCATTGCGCGGTACATGCCGGATCCCTGCAGACAAAGGGTGCTTCGGCATCTTCCCGCGGAACGCGACTGGCGCGAAAGCGCAGATCCTGCGGCGTTGCTGTCACCACGTCGATCTGAACGTCCAAAATCTGGATCGTCTTCTGGTCCACAGGGAACCGCATCGTCTGGCCGCTGCTGGCATGGACAAGATCATCGATGCTGTAACCACGCAGTTCTAAGGCAAGCTGTCCTTCCTCGATCCCGCGATAGGAGATGTCATAGATCGTACCGCTCTCGTCCGTATCGTAGCTTGCTGCGTCCGGCACCTGCGTGCCCTTCGAATAGTCGCGCGGAGGAACCAGCGCATGGCCGACAACCGCCGTCTGCAGGGTGCCAAAGGTTTCGGGGGAGGGTGCCGTGGAGCGGATGACGGGCACCGCCGGGTCCGCACGCATCCGCTCGTGAAGGGCGGCGGGGCTTTCAGAAGCCTGGGTATCGGCGATCAGCGCCTCGGCGAAAGCGACCTGGTCGATGGCCAGCGGAAAGCCCCCGGCTGATGCGCGATCGGTGGCGCAGACGAACTGCAACTGGGCTTCGCCGACCGATCCCGCTGCAACCGGTTCGGAACCGGCATAGCTGAGTGCTGCATCGTCCAGACGCTCATCGTCGGCTCCATAGCGCTGAACAAGATCCCAGGTTTCCGTGCGCTTTTCGCAGTCCGCGATCATATATGCGCTGAGCGAAGCGGCAGGGTTGCCTGTTTCCCGCAAGACCTGGTTGGCATGAAAGCGAACCGTTTCGCCATCACGTGTTATCGATCCCACATCGACGAACAGCACCTTGTCCGCACCCTGCGCGACGTACCACCACTGCGACGGGCGCGCCTCCGCGATCGACGGCGAAAGTAGTGCCAGTGCGCAGTAAAGAACTCTAGGCTTCATCAAATCTCCCAGGATCAGAAGACAGCGGCACAGTTTAAGCGGCAAAGCCCGTGTCTTACAAGCACGTCCGCATGGCGTTTGGGTATGCGGCGAACGTCGCAGAAAGGATTAGGAGATAGATGTTCACGGCGGAAAATTCCGCGTCACATGTTGATCATGTTGGTCAATATATCGCTACCCGAAACCTGACTTCTGACGTTGACGCTATTCAAAGAAAGCTCGGCGGACTTTCACCGAAGTAGCGCATCATATGGCAGGCGCGGCACTGATCGCGACGGGATTGCTCTTATATGCGATTGCCTCGCAAGCGCAAACGCCGAGCGCATGGGCACCCCAGCGATCAGATCAGCGCAAGGCCGTCAAGCAGAGCCCTCAAACCAGATTTCACCCGGTATTCATCTTCGGGCAGCGGCCTGTCAAAGCGAGCATCCATGCTGCTCTTGCCCTTCAATGCTTCAAAGAGCCGACGAACCGGCGGGCTGACCGACACAACAATGTAAGTGGCCGTGGCCAATCACCACCTCGCCGCCGGCGAGTGCGTCTGCTATCAGGGGCACAGGTTGGTCCTGGTATCATGTGCCTGAAATTGCGCTATGAGCTTCTTAACGGACCGCATCGGGCAGCGCGATCTTGAGAGCTGAGCCCTCAATCGCTTGCCGCGGCTGGCATCTCGAACAGGTCCATATCCGCCCTGCGAATTTTCTCCATTCAGGCGACTGCTCGAAAGTCATGGCGGTGTCAGCATGCCAAGATGACTGAAGGTGCAACTACGCTTTTTTCCGCGCGTTCCGAATTTGCTGCTGGATGGAAGACGGTGCTGGCCGCAGCGCTGGCGATCGGCGTGGGTATGATGGGTGTCGGCTTCTATTCGCTAGGCCTGTTCGTCGCCCCGCTGCAAGCTGAGTTTGGCTGGAGCCGCGCGCAGGTTTCCGGCGCGGCCACTTTTCAGCAACTGGGCATCTTCCTGTCCGCTCCGCTAGTGGGGCGTTTGGCGGATCGCATCGGCAACCGCGCCATAGCGATTGTTAGCTACATCGCTACTCCGTTGGCTTTTCTCGCACTTTCGCAGTGCGGCCCCTCGCTGATCGCATGGTACGCCCTGTGGTTGCTGGTGTCGCTCGCTGGCTGCGGCACGACACCAGCGATATGGGCGCGGGTCGTTTCATTGCGATTCGATCAGCACCGCGGCCTGGCTTTGGGGCTTATGCTAATGGGTACCGGTACGGCAGCGATGTTTGTCCCGGCATTGCTTGGCCCGCTCATCGTCGCGCACGGCTGGCGTACAGGCCTGCAAGCGCTGGCGATGATTGTGGCAGCGATCGGCATTCCGGTCAGCTTGCTGGCCGGTCGTGGAGAACCACGCCCCCCGTTTAAAACGCAACCGGGCGATCGCGGTCGGATAGAGATCAACCCTGCAACCGCCCGAATCGCGCTGATCGGATTCTTGCTGGGTGCGATCGTGGCAGCGCTGATTGTCCATCTCGTGCCGATGCTGATCGACCGTGGTGTTGCCCCCGTCGAGGCGGCCCGAATGGCAGCATTGGTCGGCATGGCAGTGCTGGTTGCGCGGCTGGTGGTCGGCTGGCTGTTCGATCGATTCCACGCCCCGCACGTCGCCTGCCTGTTCCTGACTTCCCCTGCAATTGCCTGCGCGATCCTGTGGCTGCACGGCCCCGCAATTCCAGCCGCGCTGATGCTGGGCCTTGCCGCAGGTGCTGAGGTCGACATGCTGGCCTATTTTACCAGTCGCTATGCCTTACTGGAGAATTACGGCGCTACGTACGGATTGGTGCTAGGTCTCTTCAGCCTGGGCGCGGCATTCGGGCCGCCGCTGTTCGGCGGATTGATCGATGCCACCGGTGACGCTGATCCGGGCCTGCTGATCTGTGGCATCGGATTAGTCGCCATCCTGGGACTGATCGCCTCATTGGGCAGGTATGCGGAGAACTGAACCATGACAGATTTCCGTTGATTCCGCACAACGTTTTCCCACGTTACTGTCTCACCCTGCTGATGCTCAGAAAGGTTTGTCACCCCTGTTCTTTGTTGTGGGACCGCCCGCACGGGGAGTGGCGAAGGAGGCATAACGGCTACCATTTCAAAGTAGCGGCAAGCTCGTCGCGGAACTTTGGGTGTGCAATGCCGATAAGTGCCTGTGCCCGCTCCATCAAGGACTTGCCTCGAAGGTTTACCCATCCAAACTCGGTGACGATGATATGTACATCATTGCGCGGCGTGGTCACCGCACCGCTCAAGCGAGGTACGATCCGAGACACCGTTCCTCGTGCCGCCGTCGAATGGCAAGCGATGATCGATTTCCCGCCAACAGAGGCGGCCGCCCCGCGAACGAAATCAAGCTGACCACCCGATGCGCTGTACTGACGACCGCCAACGACTTCCGAATTGCAGGCGCCCTGAAGGTCGACTTGCAGGGTTGCGTTGACCGATATCGCTTTCGGGTTTTGCGCGATGATCGACGGGTCGTTGACCCATTCGACAGGGTGGCCCTCCAAAGCTGGATTTCCATTCAGGAACTCGTAGAAGTCACGATCGCCCATCGCAAAGGTGAAGGTCGATTTGCCGGGGATGACCACTTTGCGGTTATTGGTAACGGCACCGCGTCGCATCAGTTCGGCAAGACCTGGCGTCATGAGCTCGGTGTGGATACCCAGATCGCGGTGTCCACCCAGCGCCGCACAGACAGCTTCCGGCACTGCCCCGATCCCCATCTGCAGACAAGCGCCATCCTCGATCAGTCCGGCAATAGTCTGTCCAATTTTGTCATCCTCCGGTCGGCGCGCAATGGAGGGTATTTCGGTCAGCGGGGCATCGTGTTCCACGATTGCGGTCACCGCCGAGAGGGGAATCGTGCTGTTGCCAAAAGTTCGAGGCATGTGCCTGTTCACTTCGACGATGACTCTTTCGCAAAGTCGTGCCGCAGAATGGGCATAATCGATGTTGGTGCCGAGACTGAACTCGCCGTTCTCATCCATAGGGGCGACCTGCGTGACCAGCGTGTCCACGCCGACTTCATCGCACAGGAGTCGAGGCGCCTGGCTGAAGGCGGTAGGTATGAAGTCGAGCAAGCCGGAGCCTTCAGCCGCCGCGAGGTCGTCAAGCGCCCGCTCGACCCCACTGTGGAACAGGCTCATCGGACGTAGCCGCGTGTTAAGGTCGCGGCGAAGGACGCTTTGTCCCGCGACGGAGGTGGACAGAAGGTAATATATGCTGGCGTCGCGAATCTGGCCGTCGTGCGCTCGCCCGGCCAATGCTGCCAACAGAGCGGGTGGCTGCGCCACGCCCAGCGCCATGCAGATGCGTGCACCGTCAGGTATGGTCGCCACGGCGTTTCGGGCTGTGGTCAGCTTTGCTAGATAATCAGACCGGACGTCTGTCATAGGCATCCCTCCTTATGCTTGGCACAATCGGTTTTCTTCCTCGCGCCAGACTGGCCTGCCACATGAAAGATAGCAAACAGACAGCGGCTGGTGCGGATCGTCTGCGGTCATTGCAGGCGCATCGGCCGTCAGGAGAGCATTCGCCGGCATAACCCGGCTCATGCTTGCGTGGATGCTGAACCCTTTTGTGCGGTCTGCCTTGGCCTGAGTACGATTCCGGCGAAACAGCACGGTGCTTTGAGGCCGGTTGGGGCAGGCCATTTTGCAGCCTGCCCCCGGTTCACCAGGTCGATGCTTCGATCTTGATCCTGCCGTCCAGGACGCCGATCGGATCACTGGCTATCTGAGGATAGTGAACCTTGAGCAATGCATGCCAATCAGCAGGAAGTTCGGCGAAGCTGCCGACTTTTCCGCCATTCGCGAACAAGTTGAGCGTACCAGGGCGGTCGTCCATTTTGAGCCACGCCGGCCAACTGCGAACGTCGTTCGATTGAACACGGGTGTTGACCGTTGTGGTCCTGCGATCGAGAACGAGGTCGCGCGCGCCCGAAATCGTGCTCACTTCATTGAGCAACGACACTGAACCGTCCGGCGCGATGACGCGTGCGTGCGAGCGGTCTCGAATGGCCATCTCAGTGTGACCGATCGAAAAATAGCTTACAGGGCGGTGTTCCAGCTCGAATTTTGGCTGGCCTGGCTTGTCGGGTATAGTGAAGTGGCTGTCCGCTGACGCTGTTGCGTGCGTAGGGACGGGGCCGCGCCCGCCCACGGCTACGGTCTCCCCGGTGACAGGATTGCGAAATGTCTTCATGCGCTCGCCAGTCTCTGCATCGACACGAAAGCTGATCTCAAGGTCGATGATGTCAAAGCCGCCATCTGCATTTTGCGTTATGCGCTGGATGGACCCAAGATTGAGCGCGTACATGGGAATCAAATCGCCGCCCGTTGCAGCCATATAAGGCCCTTTGAGCCAGGAGAAGATCAGCCCGTCGTCTGTTCTGTAGCGCAGCTTGCGGTAGATCAGCCGCGCGTCTGCCGGGTTTGCTGGATCGAGTTGCCGGTTCGCTGCGCGCACTGATGTGGCAGCAAATGCGCTGGAGGTCGCGGCGACAGCCAACCCGAATTTCAACGCGTCGCGTCGCGCGGGTCTGATATTATCAAGTATTTTGGTCATGACATCCCCTCATTATAGAGTAGCGAGTGTCAACCAAGATGATCGTGCCGCCAGAGGTTCAGATTATTTGACCGCCATGCGAGTAATATTTGCTGCCCTCCAAATGACTGGGAGGATGCGAACTCCAGCCGATGGTGCCGAGCGTCGCGCTCAAGCGGGCCATGAGTGACACTGAATTGCCGGAGCCGATCCAGGTTCGGTGTGGAACCGGAACTCAGCTGGGGCTGCGAGTGGACGCTGCGGTGTCAGTGGCGGGCGCTGGCATCAGCGCGATCTCGGGCGAGCCCACTCCATCCACCTCGCGGACATATCATCAAAGAGCATTTGGCGATCGCAACATCCTTCCGTGTTCTGATCGCCAGTGCAAGGACGGAGATCGGCGTGGCATCAGCATCAGTTTCAAATCCGCGACCTGCAAGGTCACGATCGGGAAGCTGGTCGATAAGGATCGGGTCGCTGCTGATACCCCTTGCTCACGCTGCGGGGCAGAATGTAGTCACGGTGCTGGGCTTACGGTTCATGACGGACAGCCTTGCAGTTTCCGCAGGGACTGCCGGTTTGATCTTCGCACTGGTGAAGATCTATGACGGATTCCTGGACCCCACCGTCGGCGCCTGGAGCGACCGCTTCCATTCCCGCTGGGGGCGCAGGTTGCCGTTCCTGTTTGCAGGCGGTCTGGCGATGCCCCTCGGCGTGGTGATGTTGTTCGGAGCGCCTGATCTGGGTTCGGTACTTCTGACGGAAATCTTTGTCACACTCGCGCTGATTATCCACGCCTCGGGCTACACGTTGATGACAATTCCGGGCTTCGCGATGGTGGTCGAAAGTTCGACCGACCCCGACGAACGTGCCCGGCTGATGGCATGGCGCACTTATGGCAATGCGATCGGCGCCCTGCTTGGATCGACGCTGCCGACTTGGCTGTTGGGGATGATAGGTCCGGGGCGGCAAAGTCACGTCATGCTTGCGGTGCTCGTTGCCGCAATAGTGTTTATTGCCACCACGCTGGCAGTGCTGCTGCTGAGGGACGCCCCACGGACCGCACCCCGTCCGGACGTGGCCGCACAACGCGGACGTTTGACGTTGTGGCGCCAGTTTATCGTGATCTGGGCGAACAAGCCTTTTCAGATACTGGCCATCGCCCATGTTTTCCTGCTGTTTGGCACGGTGATCGGATCGGCCACCCTGGCATACTTCACGCGTGTCGTTCTCAAGGTGGGAGACGCGGTGTTGGGCACATACTTCATGCTTTCCACCATCGCGATGGTCATCGCCATGCCCGCATGGGTCTTCGCCGCACGGCATCTGGGCCGCAAGGCCTGCTACATGATCGCTCTGGGCATCTACGGGGTCAATCACATGACCTGGCTGCTTGCGGGATCGGGAGAAAGCATCGTGGCGATCGGGGCGAGGGCGTTGGTCGGCGGGTTCGCCGGAGGGGGCATGATCCTGTGCGCCTATGCGCTGCTGTCCGATGCCGTGCGCTATGATTTCGTGCGCAGTGGCGAGCGTCGCGAAGGTGCCTTTGCGGGCATCACCACTCTGCTGGACAAGCTTTCTTCGGCGGCAGCGCTTGCTGCGCTCGGAGCGTTCCTCTCGGCAATGGGTTATGTTTCGTCAGCCGGTGGCGTGTCCAGCGGGCAGGACACACGCGTCGAATGGGCCATCATGATGTGTGAGTCCATCATACCGGCCCTGTCTATGGTGGGTGCTGTCGTCACGATGTGCTTCTATCGCCTCGACACGGATGCCCTGGTCGCTGCGGAAACGCCTGCTCTGGATCCCGTCGTCGATCCGACCGGAGAACCCTCGTGATTATACAAGCCTAGGGTCTTACCCTTTTGCCGTTCAATGAGCTTGCAGGACACTGTCCCCGGTGATCGTCGCCACGCCAGTGGCCGCAACCGGCTTGCTGTCTTCGTCATGGCCAACGAGATGCCGGCGCAATTTCTCGGCAAAGCATTCTGCAGAGTGCTTGATTTCCACTTCGGCCCGGAACAGCAGGCCAGCCCGCAGGTCGCGTGGCGCGCGTTCGACGTTCAGGCTGACGGCGCCTGTTCCTGCCATGATCGCGTCAGGCAGGATCGCGAGCATTCCCTCCTGCAGCACGAGCGACTTCATGAGTGCGATGCTATCGGTCCTCACTCCAGTAGCTGGCATGCCAGAGTTGCCGCCTGCGAAATAGGAGCGCAGCGCCTCAACGGAATGTTTCTGATCGAGAACGGCCCATGCCCAGCGTGAAAGTTCTGAAGCCGTAAGCCCACTACGATGAACCAGCGGATGACCCGGTGCGGCATAGATCGCACAGGGCGTGCTGCGGATCCGCTCGTAACTGAGCTTTTCGGTCATGGTCGTTGCTGGCACCGTAGTGAAAACAAGGTCCACCTTACGATCCAGCAGAGAAGGAACCACTTGATCGACATGCCCCTCGATGACGCGCAGGGAAACCTCCGGGTGTTCGCGGGAAAATTCCGCCACGATGGAGCGCATGCCGATTTGTGCCTGGAATGGGCAAAGCGCGACCACCAGTTCTTCGCCGAGACCGCGCTTGGCAAGCGCGATTCGTTGCTGCGCGCGCTCCTGTTCGTTGACCATCAGCCGTGCGTGTTCCAGCAACGCGCTGCCAGCCGGGGTCAGTTCCACCCCGCTGGAACGTCGATCGAACAGCCTTGCGTCGATTTCGTCTTCAAGGGTCTTGATGCTGCGGGTGAGGGCCGGCTGGGTAAGGCAAACCCGCTCTGCAGCACGGGAAAAATTGCCGAGTTCGGCGACCGCGATGAAGTGTCGCAACTGACGAAGATCCACGCTCGCACCTCATCTGATCCAGGGAAAGGAAGCAGGGTTTGCGCGATGCGGCCCGCCGTCCAGCCTGGTCAGAGCACTGTCCGCAGCGCGAAGAATTATCCGCCCTTTGCAGGCGGCAGCGAGTCAATCCATCTGCGAAGATCCTGGCCGGTCTTCTCGGGCAATTCAATCATGGGATAGTGGCCGACATCTGGATAATGGATGATCGTCATCGGCGCGTTGGCGAACATGATGCGCGCATCATCGGCCCGGTCTTTGGGGATCACGATGTCGCGGTCGCCCCACTGCAGCAACACAGGCACTTTGACGGCCGCAGCTGCATCGCCTGCTCCCGATTTCCATACCGATTTGGTATTGGCGAGGTAATAGGTCTTCACCCGGGCGAAACCACCGGGAATGTTGTTGGTCATGTAATACCACCGCACGGTCTCCGGCTTGAGCCGTTCTGGTCGCCCGTAAAGTTCTGCCAGTGAATGCCGGTAGAACACCTCGGGCATGTAGTTCGGCACCAGGTTGTCGTGGACCCACGACATCGACGACACCAGTGCTGACGTTTCGGTGGGCGGCGGGGCTTTCAGGGGCAGGGTGGATACGGCGAGCGCCCGCACCTGTTCCGGGTGGCGAGCGGTGTACATCGTGGCGATGGTCGCACCGCTGGAGCTGGCGACGATCACGAAGTTGCGCAGTTTCTTCTGCGCCACGAAGCGCTCGATCAAATCGACGACCGTGGGCATGCCCTGCGAAGCGCGCGGGTCCACCGAAAGCCCGTAAGGTGGCCAGTCGAACCGGACCACGCGATAGGACCCCTTCAACTGATCGGCCCAGCCGTCCCAGATTCGCAGGTTGGACATCGAGCTGTGCAGCATCAGGATTACCGGCCCTTGTCCTTCGTCGCGGACGTGCAGTTTGACAGGGCCGACCATTTCGAACTTCGAAGGACCGGTCGCCTGCTCGGCCACGACCTGCTCATAGCTGGGGTTCCACCAGCCCAGTCGCATCGTGCCCAGAACGCCTGTGGCAACAACAGCCGTGATGCCGATGATGCCGCCGACGATGCGCAGGCCGCGACGTCCGGGCCTGCTCGCCGGCACATGATCCTGAGTGCTCATCGTATCCTCCCCATGTCCGAAACGTCGATGATGCCGCTGCGGGACTGCCGGCTCCAATCAGTAGATTGCAATGCGCCATGAAAGGGCTGCATAATGCCAGTGCCCGCGGCCCAGACTGACCGACACGCGGGCAAACCCGGCGGGGGAACGGTGCTGGCACAGCCTGTCTGCATATGCCTGTGCCGATGGAACACGAAACGCCCGAGCCTTACGTGATCGCTGCTGTCGCTCTGACGCCGCGCTGCGTTTTCGTCGATGGCGCGGTCGATCGCGCAGCGCTGGACCATAACGTCGGCGGGTGCATTGCCGAAACACGGCGCGTCGTAGACGCGCACGGCGCGCGGCTGATCGTGTTTCCGCAGTTCGGTCTGAGCGGACATGCCATGGTTCCTGCCGAGGCCTGGCACGAAGCCGCTCTGGACATGCAGGGGCCCGAGATCGAGCGGATTGCAGAGGTAGCCCGCAGCCTCGGGGTGTTCATCGCCGTGCAGGTGCCCGAGCGGCATTCGGCCTTCCCAGGGCGCTACTTCCTGTCCTGCGTGATAGTGGGGCCGCAGGATGGCGTGGTGCTGGTCCATCGCAAGGGCTATTCGCTGTCGTTGCGGACCAGCCCTGTCGATGTTCACGACAAGTTCGTCGATGTCTTTGGCGCGGGCGCGTTCCACCCCGTGGCAGATACCGCTATAGGCCGACTGGGTGCCACGATTGGGGCCGAGTTGCACTGGCCTGAAGCTGGCCGCTCGCTGGCGTTGCAGGGTGTCGAAGTGATCGTCAATCCGATCGCCGCCGTCCCGCACCTTGATTATATGCACCGCGCAGGGGCGCAGCATGTGCGGGCCGTGCGGGCGTTCGAGAACATGACATATATGATCACGGCGAATATCGGGGCGCCCAAGGCGCCGCCTTCCGTCATCCATGACTTCAAGGGTGCGCCGATCGGCGGGGCCTTCGCAGGCGATCCCGCTGTCACGCTGGCCACCGTCGATCTTGGAGCGCTGCGGCACTGGCGCGATCAGCCGTCGGCCAATCTGCTGGCGCAGATACAGGCCCGGACCGACGTGCAGCCCCACCCGGAACTGCACTGGCCGGTCAACCGTTGGCCGGACCATGCACCGACGCGGTTCGAGGATCTGGTGGAAGCGGAGGCCGCCGTCTGGCACGGCCTGCGCAGCCGCTGGGGACGATAAGCCCCGGTATCAGCGTGTCAGCAGGCGGACGGGCAGCGCGTCGGTGAGCCTTGCGTCCAGGCGGACGAGGGCGGGGCGCACCGCGTTCCCCGAGGCAAACGCGTTGAGAAACAGGCCGGCCACGGCGTTTGCCCGCTCCAGGGCGTCGAGCTGCATGGGGCCCGGTTGACTGGCATCGCAGATCGCGCCGCCGAAGTAATGATTCACGCCCTCAAGGACAAGCGCGTAGCGATGCCCGCCCGGCTTTGCCGCCTCAAACGGCGCAAGGTGGCCCTTCCATATGTCGGCCTTGTCGGCAGCAGTTCCCGGCGGCACATCGAGCGTGCCGGTCTGGATCAGTGCCGGTACCGCCAGCGCGCCATACCCTTCCCGCGTCATCATCACCGGGATCGGTGCCGGTGGGGAAAAGGCGACCACGCTGGTGGCAAGGCGCGGGACGAGAGGCCCTTGCAACCCCTCCGGTCGAACACCGGCTGCCCCGCCCAGCACTGTAGCCACCAGGCCTCCATAACTGTGGCCCATCGCGACGAACGGCGTCGCGCCGATATGATCGACAAGGGCGCGCATGTCCTCGATGCGGCAGCGCCAGCTGGCAAGACCCTTGAAGTCGGCTGTGCGGGGATGCTCTGTCGAATCCACATGCAAGGGGGCAAGCACGCGATATCCCGCATCAAGAACAGGTTGCAGGATGCGGTCGTAATGCCAGGGCGCAGACAGGGCGCCGTGAGAGAACACTATCGTCCCGCGCGCGGTCCCGGCCCGTTGCCATTCGCTGACCACGATGTCGCGCCCTTCAGGGGATGTAAGGGTAAAGCTGCGCCGTTGCGGCATGGCAGGCGCGGCAAGAGGGCCGCGTGTGCCCATGCATGCGCCAGTGGCACCGATCAGGGCGCCGGCAAGGATCGAGCGGCGCGATAGCAAGGGAAGTGTAGACATCGGTCAGGCGATCCCGGGACATTGAACGTGCAGGCAAGACCGGTGCTTGGCGGTTCGCAATGGTTGCGCGATGCAGTGTCCATCAGGCGGAAAAGAAAGGGGGACGTCAAGGCTCCAGGGCCATACGGCCGCCGCATTGCGCTATGCGTTCTTTGCCGGGAACGCCCCGTGATCCGTGTTTCTGGCCACTGTGCGACCATTGCCGCGGGCACGGTGCTGCGATGCCGTCGGCGCTTCGTAGGCTCGGCTCAAATTCAGGGAGACCTGCAAGGGGAGCGTCCATGCCGATCGAAATCAACGGCCTCATCAATCACAACATGTCGTCCGAACTGGCGCCGGTTCCGGTGTCGCACTACGATATCGATGCCATCGTGCGCCTGGCCAAAGTGCAGGAGGCGGCGGGCTACGACCGCGTGCTTATCGCCAATGCCGCAACGATGCCGGACAACTTCACGACTGCAGCTTATGTCGGCGCTGTTACGGAGCGGCTTGGCGTGATGCTGGCGCATCGGCCCGGCTTCATCGCGCCGACCATGGCGGCAAGGATGCTCGCCACGCTGGATCGCCTGCTGGGCGGGCGGTTGGGCGTCCACATCATAACCGGCGCCAGCGACATCGAGATGCAGTGCGACGGCGATTTCCACACCAAGGAAGAACGCTACGACCGCAGCCTGGAATACATCGACATCCTGCGCCGGATCTGGTCCGGCACCGCCCCGGTGGATCACGATGGCAAGTGGTACCGCTTCAACGGCGGGTTCGCCGAGATCAAGCCTGTGAACGGGGCCATCCCAGTGTTCTTCGGCGGCATGTCGCCGATGGCGATCGCCACGGGTGCTGCCTGCGCCGACGTTTTCGCGACGCTGAGCGACACCGTGGCGGGCATGGCGGAGGTGGTGGGCAAAGTCCGCGCTGCCGCAGCTCCGCTGGGACGCAATCCTGATTTCCTCGTCTCGCTGCGCCTTGTCGTGGGTGAGAGCGAGGACAAGGCATGGGCACAGGCTGCCGATCTCAAGACCCGCATCGCAGCGCTGGAAGGCAAGGCGGAGAAGAACACGGTTGCCGCCAGCGCGACGGGGTTCGCCCGCACGGCGGAACTGGCAAGCCGGGGCGAGCGGCTCGAAAAGTGCTTCTGGAACGGCATCAACGAAATCCGGGGGGCGCACAGCAACAGCGGCACACTGGTCGGTGATCCGGACCAGCTCGTGGATGCGATCATGGACTACTGGGACGTGGGCGTGCACAGGTTCATCCTGCGCGGCTATGATCCGATCGGCGATGCGCAGATCATCGGACGGGACATCATCCCCGCACTGCGCCGCAAGGTAGCCGAGCGCGAAGCAAGCGCGGAGGTGCGGTGATGACCTTCGAAGTCGTGGGCCTCCACTTCTTCGCTGACTCTTCGGAAGCGCACCCGCTTCGCGGCGTGCTGGATCCGCAGTTCATCCGTGAATATGCGGTCGCGCATGAGGCGGCCGGGTTCGATCGCGTGCTTGTGGGCCAGACGGCAACCTGGCCCGACCCGCTGACAACCGCTGCGCATATAGCGGCCGTCACGAAGACCCTGAAGTTCATGGTGGCGCATCGCCCCGGCTTCATCGCTCCGACGATGGCGGCGCGCATGTTCGCCACGCTCGATCAGGCCAGCGGCGGCCGTGCAGGTGTGCACATCATCACCGGCGCCAGTGACGTGGAGACGCAGGCGGACGGGGATTTCCTGACCAAGGACCAGCGTTACCATCGCAGCCGCGAATACGTCGACATTCTGCGGCGCATGTGGTCCAGCGATGCTCCGTTCGACCATGCGGGTGAATGGTATCGCTTCAACGGTGCCTTCTCGCTCGTGAAGCCGGTGCAGCAACAGATCCCGATATTCTGGGCCGGCAGTTCCGACGCGGCAGTGGAGATGGGTGCGCAGGTCTGCGACGTCTACGCCATCGGCCCTGCGACCCTGGCCGACACGCAGGCCGCGATCGCCCGTTTCAAAACCGAGGCCGCGCGGCACGGGCGCAATCCCGACGTTTCAATGTCGATGCGCATCGTCGTTGCCGACACCGAGGAGGCCGCGTGGAGGAAGGCGGAGCGACTACTGGATACGGTGATGAGCCATCTTGCCGCAGGCGCGCAGATCGGGCGGGACAAGGGTGAGGACGATCCCGGCACCCTTGCCCTGCGGCGTCAGGCGGCGATGGGCGACAGGCTGGACGAACGCCTGTGGACGGGCATGACCCGGGCGACGCGGGGGCGTCTTCATGCAACTGCGCTTGTGGGGACGCCGGATCAAATCGCAGGTGCGCTTGCGCGGTATCACGCAGTAGGCGTGGACCGGTTCCTGCTCAACGGCTTCTATACGATCGAGGATGTCCGTCTGTTCGGAGAAGGGCTGATCCCCGTTATGCGACAGCGTCTCGCGCCGCATTGATAAGGGGCGGCCCTGCTTGAAGCTATACGTCAAGCCCAAGTTTTATTTATACCTGCCATATTTTCAATAATACTCGACAGGCGAACAATTGACCAGCCGATGTTGTGGGCCTGCTCCTGTAATCTAACATGAAGTTCGCATTTGAGTTAAAAACACAACTGTAGACACAGGGAAGTCGGTTATGATGAGGACTGTTGCATCTTCCGCTATTGCTCTGACCATTGCGCTCTCGTTGAGTGGCGCGCCGTCGTTCGCGCAAGTATCCAGCGATACGGGTGACTCTTCGAACGCGATCATCGTGACCGCCAAAAGCCGCCGGGAAACGCTGCAGGAGGTCCCTCTGGCAATCACGGCGCTGACCAGCGACGATCTGGCCAGCGCCCAGATCCGGGACGTACGCGATCTCCAGAAGGTGACGCCGAACCTCAGCCTTTTTGGCGGAGCGGGTCGTAACGATCCTTCCGCCTACTCGCTTCGCGGCCTTGCGCCCAATACCTCGGACGAACGATACCAAGGCATTTCCGTATTCATCGACGGCGTGGCGCTATCGGGGCAGCTGGCTTCCCTTGATCTGGAGAACCTGCAGCGAGTGGAGGTGATCAAGGGGCCGCAGAGCGCCAACTTCGGGCGCGCGACGTATAGCGGCGCCATCAACTATGTCACGGTGGACCCGTCAGGAGACAGCGTGAGCGGCTTTGTCAAGGCGCGCGGCAGCCTGATGAACTCCGCGCCCGATGCGAACTACTATGTCGGAGGCACGATCACCGCGCCGCTGGTTCAGGACAAGCTCTGGGCTTCGGTGGCCGGCTCGGCTTTCCAGAATGGCGCCATCGCGCGCTCGGTCGACGGCGGCGCGCCGATGGGGCGGGAGCGGACGCAGGCGGTGTCCGGGACGCTCTACTTCAAGCCGGACAGCACCTTCTC
Organism: Novosphingobium gossypii; assembly: GCF_050433305.1. Taxonomy (NCBI): domain Bacteria; kingdom Pseudomonadati; phylum Pseudomonadota; class Alphaproteobacteria; order Sphingomonadales; family Sphingomonadaceae; genus Novosphingobium; species Novosphingobium gossypii. Next base: position 50,192 of record NZ_JBNPXM010000002.1, read on the forward strand.
GATCAAGTTGCGCGGCATGTACCAGCACGACAGGGATTCGATTGCGGCTCAGGTCGTGGAGCACCCCCGTGAATGGCTACAGGCGGGTATTGCGGTCACGCCCTTTGCGCGCGGAAACGGGGCGTTCTTCCCGAACTACCTGCCCGATCCCGACATCGACAACATCGGTACCAGCGGCGCGCGCGGTTACGAACGTGACCGGTGGTTCGCCAGTGCGGTGATCAGCAAGTATTTTGGCGATTACGAACTGAGCTACCGTGGCGGCTATGTGAACGAATCGCGCACGGCAGACGCACCCAATGCGCCGCGCGGAGTAGGGCCGGGGCAGGACAAGGTCTTCGGCGATGCTCTGGCCAACAACGAGGTCACTTTGCGGGCGGCGTCGCTCGGCACGTTTCCTTCCTATGAGAAATTCACCAATACCAGCCATCAGTTGATGCTGCTGTCGCCCGGCGACAAGCCGCTACGGTGGCGGCTGGGCGTCTACTATTTCTGGGAGCGCGACGACACGGGCTTCAATTCGTTCGCGACTGCTGCGAACCCTTCGGGCCGTACTCGTGACGACCGTCTTGAAAATCGTGCGGTCTTCGGCGGACTGGACTGGGACTTCACCCAGCAGCTGACGCTGAGTCTGGAAGGGCGTTATGCGCGGGAGAGGATTTTCGCGCCGGCCTGCCCGGAATGCGCGTTCTATCCGACAACGACGGACTATTCGCAGGTATCCAAGGACTTCACGCCGCGCGTCACGCTCAGCTACAAGGCCACGCCAAACAACATGGTCTATGCGCTCTTTTCCAAGGGCGTAAAGAGCGCGCGTGCGGGCTACGTGACCGTGGGCGGCGTGGTTCAGCCGATCTATGCGGACCCGGAGAAGCTGTTCAACTACGAAATCGGCAGCAAGAACAGCTTCTTTGGTGGAGCGCTGACCCTGAACCTCGCCGGCTTCTACGACGAGGTGAAGGACCAGCAGCTGGTCAGCACCATCAACCGCACTATCGACGGGCAGACCGTCACCGTCTCTGCGGTGGGCAATGTCGGTTCGTCCCGCATCGTCGGCTTCGAGGCGGAGAGCAACTGGCGGGTCACGCCGCAACTGACCCTGCGTGGCTCGGTCGGCTATGCCAAGCAGGAGTTCACCAACGCCAATCCGATCCTGATCAGTTCTGGGTCCACGGCCGGCTTCCCGGTCACTCCCAACGGTTCAGTCGTGCTCGATGGCCTGACCCAGGCCAATGTGCCCTACTGGAACGGGTTCGTTGGCGGTGAATACAAGCTGCCCGAAGTCGGCGGATTCCAGCCGGCGCTGCGGGTGGATGGTTCTTATCGCGGCAGCTACTACGCCACCTTGTCGAACACCGTGAAGGTGCGTTCCGCCTGGACCCTGGATGCGCGGCTCAACCTCACCAGCGACATGATCGACCTGGCGCTGTTCGGGCGCAACATCCTGAACAACCAGCGGGCCGTCGGTTCGGGCCTGGCCGGAGCCACCGCGAACTGCATGTTCATCGAGCGGAACACGGCAACTTACGGCACCAACCAGCAGTGCCTCTACGCATCGGCGCCGCGCCCGCCCGAGTTCGGTATGGAAGCGACGATGCGGTTCTGACGGGGGGAGCGGGGTGAGTGAAGCGCGGATGCTTCACTCACCCCGTGATCCGGACCTGATGCGCGATACAGGGCTTTCAGCCCTGCGCGCCATTCCAAACGTCCAGGATGTCGCTGCCGGTGGCGAACCATGTGTGCGCCCGGCCGGCAAGCGCCAGGAGCAGCGCTTCGAGCGATCCGATGCGATAAGGCAGCGCCATGATGTAGGGCGTCAGTTGCAACGGCAGCATGCGCCCGCCACCTTCGCGTCCGGCTTCCGCAGTCAGCCAGTCCGCCGCGTCGATCATCTGCTGCGCGTAGCTGTCTGCCGAATGCTGCTGCACGGAGATGATCTGCCGATCGGACAATTCGTGGTTGAGCGGGATGTTCACCAATTCGCCGGCCTTGGTCGTCATGGCGTAGGGCAGTTCGTCGTTCGCCCAGTCGCAGCAGTATTCCACGCCCGCTTCGGCCAGCAGGCGTGGAGTAGCGAAGCTCTGCGACCGCGCGATCGAATGCCAGCCTCTTGGACGCTTCCCCGTGGCCTTTTCCAGCGTATCGAGAGACTTCGTAATCAGCGCGCGCTCCTCGTCCTCGGGCAGCCCCGATGCGATCGTGCCGTTCATGTCGGTCGAATGCGCGATGATCTCATGCCCGGCGGAAACAACATCGGCGACGAGCGAGGGATAGCGTTCCGCGATGGCCGAGTTGGTGGCGAAGGATGCCTTCACCCCGGCTTTGGCGAATGCATCGAGCAGCCGATAGACACCAACGCGCGTTCCATATTCGCGCGAGGTGTAGTGGCGATAATCCGGGTACGCCGTCTGCATGTGGCCCGGTGCGCGGAAAGGCTTGTCGCTGGGCGTGATCGGGAACCATTCGAGGCTGACGACCGGCCACACGGCCAATGCCTTGCCCTCCGGCCAAGCCACCGGCGGACGCTCACGCAAAGGGGACCAGGCGTAGAGTTCGTGGTCGTAGCCTTCACGGCGGTTGGGATATTCAAGGTAGGCGGGATCGAGGCTCATGCGGCGTCTCCCATGGTCTTGATCCAGTGATCGGCGATGTCGCCGGAGCGGGTGATCCAGGCACGATCGTCGGCTGCGATGTGACGCAGCACCTCCTCGAACGGGCCGATGCGGTGCGGCTGGCCGATCAGGTACGAATGAAGCGGAATGCACATGACGGTGCCCGACGGTTCAGCGGCGAGGCGTTCGTACTGGCGAATGAGCGTATCGGCATATTCGCGCGGGCTCATGTTGTAGACGAAGAACCCGTAGTGGTCGTTCACCTCAAGGCTGTAGGGCATGGAGATCAGCCGCCCGCTGGCGGTGTTCACCGGCATGGGCTGATCGTCATGGTACAGGTCGCAGGTGTAGCTCAGGCCATACTCCGCGATCAGGTCCAGCGTGCGCGGGGTGTGCGTCAGCGCGGGGGCCAGCCAGCCCTTGATCGTCTGCCCGGTGGCATCGCGCACCGTGCGGATCGAATCCTCGATGATCGCGCGCTCCTGCGCCTCGTCCATGCCGTAGGAGTAGCGGGTGTTGTAGATGCCATGGCTGAAGAACTCCCAGCCCCTTGCGTTCGCATCCTCCACCACGCGCGGATGATGCTGGCACAGCGCCACGGACAGCGAAACGGAGCCGGGGAAGCCATGCTTGCTCATGACGTCAGCCATGCGCCAGTGACCGACGCGATTGGCGTGGTCGCGGTGGGAGTAACCGACGACGTCCGGGTGGGGCTTTGCCCATGATTTGCGGTGCGGGTTGGCCGGAGGGTCGAGTTCGTAGAACTCCAGATTGGGCGATACCCAGACCGCCACCTTCTTGCCGCCGGGCCAGGCATAGGGCTGGCGGCCGCGATAGGGGACGTAATCGTAGAGCCCCGGATCGGCTGAACTTTCGCGCATCAGCGGGCCTCCAGCCAGTCGATGACCGTCTGCACCGGCTCTACGTCAGCGTACTTCAGCTGCAGATCGGTGAGGTTGGCGAAGTGATAGCTTTCGTGCTTGTCTGCGCAGGTCTCGATCGGGACGATGGTACGGTAACCCCGGCTCAGTGAATCGACCGCAGTCGCGCGAATGCAGCCCGACGTGGAGCCGCCGGTGATGACCAGCGTATCGACCTTGTGCCACACCAGCAGGCTCTGCAACGGCGTCTCGAAGAAGGCCGATGGCATGCGCTTGGTGTAGATCGTGTCCTCGGGCGCAATCTCGCAACGATCGTCGAAGGCATGGCGGCGGCTTTCGTACTTGATGTTCTGCAGCGAATCCGGCGTGTTCGTGCGCGTGCCCCACACGCCCGCGTCGCTGGCATCATCGGCATAGGCAACGTGGGTCCAGATCACCGGCATGCCCTTTGCGCGGGCAAGGGCCGAGATCGTATTGGTATGTTCGATCTGGCGCGGATCGGTTTCGTAGGCGGTCTTGAACTCGTCGATGCGCGTATAGGCGTTCTGGAAGTCGACGTTCACGATCGCCAGCTTTTGGCCGAACCCGAACTTGGTCCGGGCGGGGTTGGCCATCACCTGTTCGAACAGTTCGCGTGCGGTCCTGTCCTCGCGGATCATGCGGGTGCCGACGATCTCACTCATTCCACTTGCTCCATCGATCCGGGTCATAGCCTCAATCGCAACAGGTGCGCCGCAGACCGGCATCGCTCCAGACGCGCGGAGCGTTTTCTCCGCGATGCGAACACAGCCCGACAGCTGCCCGCGACCATCTTGCGATTGTTGATTTGTACTGTAGATATACCAAAATGACAGTCAAGGCGGAACCGAAGATGGACGAACGGGGCGGCGACCTCCCTCTTGCGAACATTCGCGTGGTCGAATTTTCACACATGGTCATGGGGCCGTCGACCGGTCTGGTGCTTGCCGACCTGGGCGCGGAAGTGATCAAGGTGGAACCGATCGGCGGCGACCGCACGCGCAAGCTGCTGGGATCGGGCGCGGGGTATTTCCCCATGTACAACCGCAACAAGCAGAGCATCGCCATCGACCTCAAGTCGCCCGAAGGCATCGCCGCCGCGCGCCGGCTCGTCGAGCAGGCCGACGTGCTGATCGAGAACTTTCGTCCCGGCGCGCTGGCGAAGCTGGGGCTCGGACCGGACGATTTCGCGACCAGCAATCCGGGCCTCATCTATTACAGCGCCAAGGGCTTCCTCACCGGTCCTTACGAGAACCGTGGCGCGCTGGATGAAGTGGCGCAGATGATGGGCGGCCTTGCCTACATGACCGGTCCCAGCGGTCGCCCCCTGCGCGCTGGCGCTTCGGTGATCGACGTGACCGGCGGCATGTTCGGCGTGATCGGCATCCTTGCCGCGCTGGAGCAGCGCCATCGCACCGGCAAGGGCGCCGTGGTGCGCTCCTCGCTCTACGAGACGACGGCCTTCCTGGTCGGGCAGCATATCGCCCAGCTTGCCGTCACCGGCAACGCCGCGCGTCCGATGCCGGAACGGATTTCCGCCTGGGCCATCTACGACGTGTTCGAGACCGCACGACCGGAAGAGCAGGTGTTCATCGGCGTAGTTAGCGACGGTCAGTGGCAGGCGTTCACGAAGACCTTCGGATTGACCGACCTTGCCGCCGATGAGGCGCTTGCCGAAAACAACGCACGGGTTCTGGCGCGCGATACCCTGCTGCCGCGAGTGCGCGAGCTGGCAAAGGGCTTTACCCGAGAGGAACTGCTGGCGAAGCTGGAGGAAAGCGGCGTTGCCTTCGCCCCGATCGCCCGGCCGCAGGATCTGCTGGAAGACGTGCACCTCAATGCCAACGGTGCCCTTGTGGACCTGACGCTTACGGACGGCCGCTCCGTGCGCCTGCCTGCGCTGCCGGTGGAGATCGACGGCACCTTGCCCGGCGTGCGTCACGATCTGCGCGCACCGGGCGAGGACAGCGAGGGTATTCTGGCCGGCTGGGGCTTCGGCGCCGGAGAGATCGACGCGTTGCTGGCATCGGGGGCGATCGAAGGCTGCCGTATTCCGGCGGACAGTTCTGCGCCATGAACGACGGCCCTGACGGCGCGCCGCGCACGCTTGCCGAGAAGATCTGGAGCGCACACCGCATCCTGACGCTGGACAGTGGCGCGGAAGTGATCGCCATCGACCGCCTGCTGCTGCATGAGCGGACCGGCGGCGTGGCCCTGAAATCGCTGGAAGAGGCGGGCCGTTCGGTCATGCATCCCTCCCGCGTGTTCGCCACGATGGATCATATCGTCGATACGTTTCCGGGCCGTACCGACAAGACGCTGATGCCTACGGGCACCGATTTCATCGTATCGACGCGGGAAAGCGCCAGGCGGCACGGCATAACCCTGTTCGATATCGATGACCCGCGGCAAGGCATCGTCCATGTCGTTTCGCCCGAACAGGGGATCATTCTCCCCGGCGCCATCCTCGTCTGTCCCGACAGCCATACGTGTACTCAGGGGGCGTTCGGCGCTCTGGCGTGGGGTATCGGCTCGTCCGAAGCCGAGCATGTTCTGGCCACGATGACGCTGCGGCTCAACCGCCCACCCGACATGCGCATCACCGTCGACGGCGAACTGGGCGATGGCGTGACTGCCAAGGATCTGGCGCTTCACCTGATCGCGGCATTGGGGTCTAACGGCGCCAAGGGGCATATCGTCGAATTTGCGGGCGAAGCCGTTCGCGCACTCGACATGGAAGCGCGCATGACCCTGTGCAACATGGCGACCGAGCTTGCCTGCGCGGGCGCGGTGATCGCACCGGATGCCAAGACCTTCGACTGGCTGGAGGGCAGGCCCTACGCACCCAAGGACGAAATGCGCGAGCAGGCGATGGTCGCATGGGCTTCGCTTTTCAGCGATGACGGGGCCGTATTCGCCACCGAGCACCGCTTCGATGCGGCGCAGGTGCGGCCGATGGTGACCTGGGGCAACAGCCCGCAACATGCGCTGCCGCTTGGCGTCGCGATTCCCGCCGACCGCTCGGCCAGCCCGGAACAGCAGCGCGCGATCGATTACATGGCGGTAACGCCGGGGCGGTCTGTCGCCGGGCTGCCGATCGATGCCGCGTTTATCGGCTCCTGCACCAACAGCCGCATTTCCGATCTGCGCCGCGCTGCCGCGATCCTGAAGGGACGCAAGGTAGCTGCGGGCGTCAAGGCGATCTGCGTGCCCGGTTCGACCCAGGTCAAGGCTGCTGCCGAGGCCGAAGGGCTGCACGAAGTCTTCCTCGAAGCCGGATTCGAATGGCGCGAGGCAGGGTGCTCGATGTGCTTCTTCGCGGGGGGTGAAAGCTTTGCGCCCGAAGCACGGGTGATCAGTTCCACCAATCGCAATTTCGAAAGCCGCCAGGGGCCGAACACGCGCACCCACCTGGCGTCTCCGGAGACGGTCGCCGCATCGGCCATCGCCGGGCACATCGCATTGGCATCGGAGATCGCGGCATGATCCCGCTCACCAGCCTGGAATCGAAGGCAGTGCCGCTGCTGCGCGACAATATCGACACCGACGCGATCATTCCTTCGCGAGAGATGCGTTCGGTATCCAAGGACGGACTGGCGGACGGACTGTTCGCCGGCTGGCGCTACACCGCCATCGGCGGGCGTGAGATCAATCCGGACTTCGTGTTGAACCGACCGGAAAGCAAGGGTGCGCGGATACTGCTGGGTGGTGCCAACTTCGGCTGCGGATCGAGCCGCGAACATGCCGTCTGGGCACTGGCGGAGTACGGCTTCCGGGTGGTTATCGCGCCGTCGTTCAGCCCGATCTTCCAGGGCAACTGCATCCGCAACGGGATCGCGCCTATCGTGCTGCCCCGCGAAGCCGTGGAGCAGATCGCCGCCGGGTTTGCCGACGGCACTAAGGCGCAAGTGGACTTGCTGGCAAGCGAAGTCCGGATGGGTCCGGCGGTGTTTCCCTTTACGATGGAAGATGAGGCACGCACCATGCTGATCGAAGGTGCGGACGCCATCGAACTCACGCTGCGTCATCGGTCGGAGATCGATGCGTTCTTTGTACGCGACGCGGCAGATCGTCCGTGGATTTATCTGTCCGACTGACGGCCACCGCGCAATTAGCGCTTGATAATTGATATATGTTTATATCAATATGCTCCAAAGGCCTGCTGCGGCCATACCGGATCGAGGGTTCATGACACTGCTGCGCTGCGCCACCCACACCGTCCGCAATGTCGTCGAGGCTGCGGAGCGCTACGCCCGCTGGCTCGATTATACGGTGGTGGAAGAAGGTGCGGTCAGCGACGATCTCGCCGCATCGTGGCAGGCGCCGGCGAGCGCTGGCAAACCCTATGTCCTGATGCGCCCCGCTTCTGGTTCGGACGTGCTGCTCCGCTTCGTCGAAGGCGATCCGGTGCCCGATTACGCCCCGATCCGCACTTACGGGTGGGCCGCGATCGAGATTTGCGTTAGCGATGTCGAGGCGGTGAACCGGCGCATGATCGAGGCGCCCGATTTCGAGGTGATCGGCCCGCCCAAGCCGCTGGACGGCTTTCCCACGGTCAAGCCGATGCAGGTGCGAGGGCCGGACCTGGAGACGGTCTACCTCACCGAAATCCGCGTCAACGGCGCGGAGCACGGTCTGCCGACCCCGCGCTCGCTGGTGGACAGGCCGTTCATCCTTGTTCTCGCCTGTTCGGATCTTGAGAAGTCCATCGCTTGGGTTCGTGACGTGCTGGGCTTTGACATGATCGATCCGGTTTCGATCCACTATTCGATGATCTCGCTCGCCTTCGATCTGCCGGCAGGGGAAAAGGTGGCGCTGGTCACCGCGAAGTACGAGGGCGAGACGTTCCTCGAACTCGACCAGTACCCACAGGCCGCGACGCCGCGTCCACAGGTGCCCGGGGCGCTGCCGCCCGGCGTCTCGATCTGTACCATCAACGTGCCCGACTTTTCGCGGCTTGAGGGCCATTGGGCAGTGCCGCCTCAGGTCCGCGAAGGACCGCTCTACAACGGCGCAAAGGTGGGCCTGCTGCGCATGCCTGACGGTGCGCTGCTGGAAGTGATCGAGGGCGGCCGCGTTCTCTGACGCATCAAAGGGGAGGGAATGTCATGACGATCGTGAAGCGCGGGTTCGCCGATCTGGCGCAGGGGCAGATGCACTATCGTCACGCCGGGGCGGACGAAGACCTGCCGCTGGTCATGCTGCACGCCTCGCCCGGCAGTTCGCGCCAGCTGCTGCGCCTGATCGAGGACGTGGCGGTCACGCGCCGCGTTGTCGCGCCAGATACGCCCGGCAACGGAGACAGCCCAGCCATCGCCCGTGACGAAACCACCGTAGTCCTGCTGGCCCAAGCTATGCTCGATTTCCTCGATGCGATGGAGCTGGAGCGGGTGGACCTCTACGGTTCGCATACCGGGGCCTGCATCGCTGCGGAACTGGCGATCCTGGCGCCGGAGCGGGTGCGCGGCGTGGTGCTCGATGGCGTCAGCACCTTCACGCCTGAGGATCTGGCGGACATTCTGGGCAACTACGCCTTCCCGTTCGAGCCGGACATCAACGGCGCCTATCTGGTCAACCTGTTCCAGTTCTGCCGCGATCAGTACATGTTCTTCCCATGGTATCGCCGCACGCGCGCCGGGCGCCGCGACAATGGCATGGGGACGCCCGCCGACCTCCACGCCTGGGCGACCGAACTGATGAAGGCGCACGACACCTACCATTTCAACTATCGCGCGGCCTTCCGCTGGAACGGCTACGATCGCCTGCCTCTGCTGCAGGGCCCCGCTTTGCTGCTGGCTGGAGAAAACGACCCACTGGTGGAGCAGACGCGCGTCCTTTCCACCGTCGTGCCGTCCGGCCGCTACGTGGAACTGCCGCGCTTCGACGATCCTTCCTTTGGTCCCGCTCGCCTTGAGGCGATGCGAGCCTTTTTCGCCTCGGCGACATAAGAAAGAGAACATCACCGTGCTTGGCGCTTCGCTCCTCGTCCTGCTCCACATCCTGATCCCGGTCTACTGGCTGGGCGGCGATCTTGGTGCATTCTACGGCTCCACCTTCATGGTCGATCCCAAGCGCTCCGTGCCCGAGCGCATGATGGCGCTGAAGATCCTGAACAATATAGACATGGCGCCGCGCACTGCCCTGATCATGGCGTTCCCCACCGGCTTTACGCTGGTCTGGCAGCGCGGCTGGGTGGAAATCGCCGATGCCTGGGTGATCGCCGCATGGGTGGCGGGCCTCGCCTGGCTGGCACTCGCGTGGATCGTGCACCTCAGGCATGGCCCCGCAGGCGCGACCTACAAGAAGGTCGACCTGGCCATCCGCTACGTCGTGGTCTTCGCACTCTGGGCCACTGCCATGCTGGGGCTGTCGGGCCAGATCGAACTGCCCCTGTTCATCGCGCTCAAGTGCCTGATCCTGGGGACCTGCGTAGCGCTCGGCTTGCTGGTGCGCGTGCAACTGGTGCCGCTGTTCGGTGCCATCGTCCAGATGCGCGACCATGGCCCCACTGCCGAAAGCGACCGTGTCATCGCGCAAGTCAACGGACGCGCACGCATCAGCGTGCTCACCATCTGGGCGCTGGTGCTGGCCGCCAGCTTCCTGGGCATCGCCACCCCCGTCTAACCGCCCGTTTGAGGAGAGAGAACCCATGCAGCAGCACCGGACCATCCGCGGCAAGATCCTTTACACATCGCGCAAGCCCGGGCGAGAAGGCCAGGAGCGCGGGCGTGAAGACTTCGTCTTCACCATGCATACGGACGGCAAGCGCACCATGCGCGCCAAGTGCGAGATCGACGAACCTGCGCCCACGGTGCTGCGCGACATCACGTACTCGCTGGACGAAAACGACATGCCGATGGACTGCTTCGTGCGTCTGACCATCGGCGACCGGTTCATGGGATCGGGCCTGTTCTTCATCCGCGATGGTCATGTCGAATGTGAAAGCTATGGCCCAGCCATCGGGCGCCTGTCGCAGAAGGTGAAGATCGAGGGCGAATTCGACGGCTTCGGCACGCATCCGATCGCGGGTGACGCCTACATCACCAAGAAGATGGACCGTTCGCGCGGCCCGCATACCCGCTCGTTCCGAACCTTCCTGCCTTCGCCCGACCACCGCGGCGCGACCCCGCCGATGATCTCGGAAGTGAACATCCACCTCGCCTATGTCGGCGAAGAAACCGTGACGGTGAAGGCGGGCACCTTCGATTGCTTCCACTACAAGTTCACCGATCCCGATGGCGGCATGGCGACCGTGGATGGCGGACATCCCGACTACGACGTGTGGGTGACGGCGGACGACGATGCCATCTTCGTTCAGGGCGGCGTCGGCGGCTACATGCAGACCTGGTACGAACTGGTCGAATACGAGCGCAGCTGACGCAGCGGCGCCCCGCCTCGGTGGGGCGCTATTTCAGTATCCGGGCATGTCGTCCATCGGGCGCAGCCACTCAGGCGGCGTACCGTCGGGCACGATCGGCGCATAAGGCGCGCCGATCGGCAGCGGTTGCAGGTCCTGCGACCACTGGTTTATCACGCGGTTGGAGCCCGGCGAACGCATGATCTGCATGAAGCCGGTTTCCGAAACATGCGGCCCGTGCACAATGCCGGGTGGGCGGAAGAAGTACGAACCCTGCCGCATTCGGCCCTCAGGCGCCCACATCTCTCCCTGAAGCATGAACGCTTCCTCGCAATGGTGGTGCGTCTCCGTCGGCAGGTGCATCTGATCCGGAACGCCGTGCGGCAGGCCCGTCAGCAGGAACGTGCGTCCGCTGTCGTTCGGACCCAGGCGCAGGATTTTGCGGGCAAGCCGCAGATGGCCGAGCCGGGCATCGTAGGTCGAAGTATTCCACGGCATCCGCGCCGTATCGAGGGCGATGGCGCCGCAGCTCTGCACATGCGTGTCGCGGTCGTCGCGGGCGTGCCTGAACAGCAGTAGGGTCGCCCCACTGGTGCAGGTCATCGCGCCGCCGCGCCAGCCTTGCGGTATGAAGCCGTAGGCGTGGCGCGTGCAGACCAGGGCATCCACCATCACGACGCCATCCAGCACGAAAAATTCCAGCCCCGGTTCGTCCTGCCCGCGCGGTCCCGAGGAGAACCCGGCAGGCAGGCGCAGAATCATCGTTGCATCGGTGCTGCCCGGGTCGTGGCTGATGACCTTGACCTGGCTGCCATCCGCACGCTCGGCCCATGCGATGTTCTGGGTCTGCACGAACTCGATGTGCGGGCGCGCCATGTCACCCCAGTTCCAGCGCGCCGGGGTTCATCCGGCCGTCGGGGTCCAGTGTGCGCTTTATCCCTTCCAGCAGGGCGCGCGATTCCGGGCGCAGGACAGAGGCATAAGGATAGGTGCGCCCGATCTGGTTCGAAGCCGCGCCATGACGGGCGAAGACGGCGACGATTTCCTGTCGTAGCTGCATGACAAGTGCGCGGGCGGCCTCATTCGCTGGGGGGCGCGGCAGGTCGCGTTCTGCCTTGGCGCTAATGGTTGCTTCATGCATCGGCAGCCAGTTGTCATGCCAGTTGAACACCGGCTCGTAGCTGAAGGCATGATTGCCCATGATCGTGATCAGGCGGGATACGACAATGCCGTTTGCGGTCAGCGCTTCCGCATGATCGGCAAGCAACGCTTCCAGTTCGTCGACAAGCGCCTTTGCCCCACTGTGCGGGACTTTCCCGTTGAGCGCCACCCAGCGATCGCCGGTCGGACCAAGCACCGCGTCCAGCGGCGAAAACATTTCCGCGCGCCCCGCTTTGGGTATCGAGTTGGGTAGCTCGCTACCGCCGAAACGGGACGCTATCGCGCGGGCGGCGGCAAGGTCGTCGTCCAGACCTGCGCGGCTGCGCCCCGCCAGTACAAGGTGGAGCGAAAAACACCCCGCCTCGATGAAGTCCCGCCCCGCCATGGCGAGTTGCGCGCCGGCTTTCAGGCCACGCAGCAGGCCCTTCTCCTGCGCGATGACTTTGCCCAGGGTCTTTACGTCGCTCATAAGGCTGGCAGGGGTAGAAAGGGCGGCGCGGGTTTTGTCCGGGTCCATGACATAGGCGTCCTCCGCCAGTTCGGCGCGCCCGATCTCGCAAATGGCGGCGATGGCGGCATCGCGGTCCGGGAAGCCGAAGGACAGGAAATCGGTGTGCGCGGGCTTGCGGATCAGGCGAAGGCTGGCCTTGCATTTGATCCCCAGCGCGCCTGCGTCATGGATGAACAGGCCGGTGGTATCGGGACCGAAGCTGCGCAGGAAAGGCTTGGGAGCATTGGCGACGGCCCTCTGGCCGGTGTGGAGCACCGATCCGTTGGCCGTCACGATCTCGAGCCCCAGCACGATATCCGCAGATGTGCCGTAACGCGCGGTGCCGAGGAACAGCGCACCATTGGACAGGCCGCCGCCCACCGTGGCGCCGCGCCCGGAGAACGTGCCAAAGAAAGGCAGGCGCAGGCCTTTCGCCTGCAATGCTTCATATAGCTGCTGCCACGTCACCCCCGGCTCGACCGTGACCACCATGTCGTCTTCGTCGATGGAAAGTATGCGGTTCATGCGCCGCAGATCGACGGCGACCCAGTCCGAACCGGAACCGGTATAGCCGCCAACATAGGTAAGACCGCCCCCGCGCGGCATCAGCGCGAGGCCCGATGCCGCAATGCGCTTGATGGCAGCGACGAGCTGTTCCTGTGTTCGCGGGCGGATAACCAGACGGCAGCGGGAACCGTGCGCCAGAAGGTCTGACGAATGGAGCGTCAGCGATTCTTCATCGGTCAGCAGACCGTCCGCCCCCAGGATCGTGGTGAGGCCTTCCAGCAGGCTGTCGTCATGTGTGGTCGCCATGTCAGGCCCTTTCGTTCGCGATGACGGCGGCGCGGAAGGTCGTGCGCCCGGCGGCAAGGGTCGCCGCGGCGGCAAGACCGCAGCCGAAGAAGACCACCCCCAGCGACCAGGCGATGCCTCCCGGCCCGGTGAAGACGGTATCCGACAGGAACCCGACCAGAAAATTGCCCGCAGTCAGCGCGATCAGGCCGGAGCAGATGGTGTGGATCGCCATCACCTGTCCACGCAATCTGTTGGGCGTGATCGCCGAAATGCCGGAATAGACGCCAGAGATATTCCAGTTCAGGAACAGCGCGTTGAGCGCATAGAAAACCAGCGCCAGCCATCCGGACGGGACGAGGCAGGCAGCGGTTCCGAACAGCACCATGGACGCCGCCGCACCCATGGCCGCCAGCACCGGGGCATCGCGGTGCCCCTTGCGCAGCAACCACGCGATGACCCACCCGCTGTTGATCGCAGCAAAGGCGCTGACCGGAAAGCCGACCGCGCCAAGGGCATAGCCGGTCTGTGCCGCGTCCCACCCATGCGCGCGGATGAACAGCGCCGGAAACCAGCCGACTATGGCATAGACACAGACAAGGTTGAGCACGGTGCCGATGAGGAAGCAGCCATAAGCGCGGGGGCGTTCGGCAAAAAGCTGCAGGATGGGGCGCAGGCTGATGCTGGTGACCTGGGTATCCAGTCCCTTGCGCGCGGGCTCCCGAATGCTCAGGACGATGATCAGCGCCAGCACGATCCCCGGCAGGCCGCATAGCACGAACACGATCTGCCATGGCATGCTCGTCCCGAACAGCGCAGGGATGCCGACGATCAGGGCATCCGCCCAACGGATGAACAGGCCGCTCAATGCCATTGCCGCCGCCGTGCCGATGGAACTGCCCAGCACGAAGACACCGTAAGCACGCGGCCGCACTTCAGGCGCGAAGTAGTCGGCGATCAGTGACGTCGCGACCGGCACAAGCGCGGCTTCGCCTACGCCCACCATCATGCGCGCGGCGAACAGTTCGCCGAAGCTGGACGCGAACGAGCAGCAGATCGTGGCAAGGCTCCAAACCGTCAGCCCGCCCACCAGCACAGGCACGCGGCGCGACCGATCGCACAGCATCCCCAGAGGCAGTCCCAGAAGGCTGTAGACCATCGAGAAGGCCATGCCCTGCAGCAGCCCGAACTCGGTGTCGGTCAGGTGCAGGCTGCGCTCCAGCGGCTCTATCAGCAGCGCGATGGAAACGCGGTCGAGGATCGCCAGCGCATAGGCCAGCGTCAGCAGGGCGATGACATACCAGGCATATCCGCGCGCAGGCCAGACATGCGGCCCGGCGGGGCTGCTCACGCAACGTCCTCGGTCTGGCGGGCAGCAAGGAAGCCGGACAGGATGGGCGCGGCATCGGCGATGCGATCGGGGCGGATCGCGCAGGTTGCCCGGCTCAGGCTCCGTGCCAGCTGCGGAGCTCCGGCGTGGAACGGATCGTCTTCGCGGGTGAAGACCAGCACGGGATGGTCAGGCGTGCTCGGCGTGGCCGCCTGGGACGCATGAAGGGCGTCGCCGTAGCGAACCGGCTGCTTGATCGTACCGACGAGCGCGCGGTGCAGGGTGGCTCCGTCGATGGAGGCCTCGGTCTGGCGCTGCGCCGACCCTTCGCGCGAATACCAGGGCCATTGAACCTGCGCATCGCGCACCATGTGCCATGCGCGATGAAGGTGTCCGCCACCCATGTCGAAGCCGATCGGTGGGCAAAGGGCATCCCGGTCGGCGACAACTTGCGGCACACCGTCAAGGGCAACGGTGCGCACAGACTCGGGGTGAGATCCGGCAAGGGACAGCGCGAGATGGGCGACGGGGCCGATCGCAAGGATGTCCACTGGCCCGCCGATCTGCGCGATCACGTCCTGTAGCGCGGCAACGTATCCTGCCGGGGAAGGATCCTCCAGAGCGTCGGATTCGCCAAAGCCCGGCAGTTCCAGGACGACCGTGTCGCGGATTGCCTCCAGAGCGGCCTGCCAGAGCCTGCCTTCGACAGGGGCAGGGGCTTCGAGGATGAGAAGAGGCGTTTCCCCCACCGGGCCGCGCCGATCGTAATGGATCTGGCCCTCGGCGTGGTCGAAATAACCGGTCGTTCCCGACATTTCGCAGGGTGCCATATAGGCCGAAGTGTCCGATGCTTCGCCTAGGCGCTGCAGCAACCACTCGCGCCAGCGGTGACGGTCGGCCTCAAGCCGCTCTACCTTGAGAGCGGGATTCTCGTCCAATGGGATGCGGTCGAGGAAGCCGTAAAGCACGTCATCCTGCCGGGCGGCTATCAGCGTCGGCACGGTGACGCCGCGCAACGCCCGGCCGCAGTCGTAACGCATGGCGGCGCCATAAGCGTCCGCATAGTGCGGTCCCGCGCTGAACAGGTCGATCGTGTAGTCCTCGATCCATTCAGCCGGGGGCATCTCACGGGCCACACGATGCGCAGCAGCCGGGGAGAACCATGGAAACCAGCGCAGCATGTCGCGAGTACGCGTCCATTCGGCAGCGATGTAGGCGCCATTCGCGTCGATGACGAAAGGGCGCATATAGGCGTCGACGAACGGTGCGGGGGCAAGTGTGGGCGGATAGGACAGACCGTCGAGGATCAGCGCCGGCGGCTGCCCAGAAGAGAAAGCGTATTCCAAAGCGATCTTTGCGCTCGTGTGGGTGGCATAGATCGGCGCATGGCTGAGCTTGAGAGCATCAAGTGCATCGCCAAGCGCGGCTGCGAAATCGGTTATTTCCGGCGTATCGATGCCCAACGGATCGGAATTGCCGTAACCCGGTGTGTCGAGCGCGACGACGTGGAAGTGCGGCGCAAGGAACCGCATGAGGTCGATATGCAGACGCGACGATCGAGGCGAATCGTGCAGCAGGACCACTGGGCGGCCTTCGCCTGCCTCACGCAAGTGGATGCGCTTCCCCCCGACATTGACGAAGCGCCGCTTGATCCGGACCGACGCGGGAATGGTGGCAGGTGGTCGAGACGCCATGGGGTTCACGCCCTTATTTTGATATAGACTTATACCTATTGGTGAGTGATAAAAATCCGCTTGTCCAGCCCGGAGATCGAACCAAGGTGAAGATGCACCAACGCGCTTTCTCGAAAGACTTGCCGAAACACGACCATCCGCGCGGCTGGACCGTGGTCATCGCTGCGATGGTCGGCGTGGCTCTGGGGATGAGCCCGATCCCGTTCTATACCATCGGAATGCTGGGGCCACAGTTGTCGGCGGAGTTCGGATGGAGCTTCGCTGCGTTGATGGCCAGCATCACCGTGCAGTCAGGCGTAGTGATGATCGCAAGTCCGTTGTCCGGCATCGCCATCGACCGATTTGGCGCGCGAAAGGTAGCTCTGCTATCCTTGCCGCTGTTCGGGCTGTCTTATATGAGCCTGGCGCTCAACAACGGGTCGTTGATGATCTTCTACGCCCAATGGATCGTAATGTCGATCCTTGGTATCGGTACGCTCTCCGCTACCTGGACCCGCGTGGTGACGCAGTGGTTCGACAAGAGGCGGGGCATGGCGCTGGGCGTGGCGAGTTGCGGCACCGGGATTACGGGCTTCCTCATCAAACCGCTATGCGCCAGCCTGATTCAGGCATATGGCTGGCGGACCGCTGTGATGGTGATCGGCTGCCTGCCGATCGTGATTGGTGTGCCGGTCGTGGCGGCGCTGTTTCGAGAGATCAGGTGCGGGCCGCGGAAGGCTGAGGACGTACCCGGCGCGGATTTGGCCCAATCTGGCGTGACCTTGGCTGAAGCCATGCGCGATCGGCGGCTATGGACCATGGCAGGCGCTTTTCTGTCCATCGCCTTTGCGTTGACTGCCCCCACGCCGAACCTGGAGAACATCCTCAGGACACGGGCCTTCACTCTGGCACAGATCGGTGAAATCACCGCGGCTTTCGGCTTGTCGGTCATCTGCGGCCGGCTGTTGGGCGGATGGTTGCTGGATAGAGTGTGGGCGCCGCTGATCGCGGCCTTCATCCTTGTGTTCCCGGCCATCGGCTGCTGGCTGCTCACCACCGGATCGATCAACGCGCTGACGGCGACGCTGGCGACTGTTTCGCTGGGATTCGGTGCAGGTTTCGAGTTCGATCTGCTGGCCTATCTCATCAGCCGGTACTTCGGGCAGAAACATTACGGGTCGATCTACGGCTGCTTCTATGCGGTGATCGCGTTTGCGGGGGGATTGGGGCCGGTGGTTTTCGGCTACGCCTTTGACCGGGTCGGTGATTACACGCTGGCTCTGCGCTGTGGATCGGTATGTCTTGTCACCGGGGCGGCCCTGCTCCTGATGATGGGGGCTTACCCGAAGGACCATCGAAAGTAGCGCCTTCCCATGCACTTGATCGAAGTGCAGCCGGCGCAATGTGCACATTTATCGCCGGATTGTAAAAAGCCGGGTTGACACGACGTTCAATGTATTATGTCTTTAATGCATAACAAATAGGAACGGGTGAAGGCGGCAGGATCCGTCTCGACTCAAGCTTCAGGCCAGGAAAATGAGGAGTCGTCATGCATAGTTCGACGAGGGGTATTCGTGCGCGCGTGCTTTGCGCAGCCGGGTTGATGACGATCGGCATCGCCACCGGCGCGCAGGCTCAGGAAACTCCGCAGGCCGACACGGCCTCGACACGCGGGAACCTGGGAGGCGACATCATCGTCACCGCCCAACGCCGCCCCGAACGTTTGCAGGACGTCCCCGTTGCGGTCACCGCATTCAACGAAGAGACGATCCGTAACCTCAATCTCAACGATGCGATAAAGACTGCGCAACTGGTCCCCGGCATGATTGCCACGCATAACGCGGGTCTGGGAACGGCAAACGCCTATTACCTGCGTGGCCTTGGAAACAGCCAGTCCGTGGCCACGTTCGATCCTCCGGTCGGTACCTATGTCGACAACGTCTATGTGGCCCGTCAGAACGCCAACAACTATCAGTTCTTCGACGTCGATCGGGTGGAAGTGCTGCGCGGACCGCAAGGTACGCTGTTCGGTCGCAATACAACCGGCGGTGCGGTTTCCGTCATCATGAAGAAGCCGTCCGACAAGATGGGCGCCAAGTTCGAGGGTACTTACGGCTCCTTCGATCGATCCACCGCCAAGGCAACGGTGGACATGCCGGTCAGTGAGCAGATCCTCACCAAATGGTCGGCTTACTATGTCTATGACGAAGGCTACCTTCGGAACGTGACGACGGGCGATCGCCTGAACGGGGAACGTAACTACGGCTTCCGAGGCGATATACGACTTCTGCCCAGCGACGATCTGACGATCGATCTGTCGGGTGAATATACCCGCAATACGGGGACATACCTTGGCGTCTATGCGGCCCCCATTCGGTCAAGCCGCTACAAGACCACGACTACTCCCGACTTCTACAACACGCGGAATGCCCTGCGGAAGGGCAACTGCAACGGTGATCCCGTGAACATCCTGCTCACCACCACCACGGGCAACTGTGCGTTGACGGATAGCTATGCGACGACCGCAGACGTCAACTGGCAGACTGATGCAGGCAACCTTGAGCTGATCGCGGGGTACCGCAAGCAGGATCAGGGCTATATCAATAACTATAATGGCACCACCACCAACGTATATGCCGCCTACATCCTGGCGGACAAGGTTAAGAACAATCAGGTTTCAGCCGAACTGAAATGGACGGGTGAGGCTTTCGATGATCGGCTGAAATACGTTGCCGGCGTGTTTTACCTGCGCGAAGTCAATCGTCTTCAGTCTGCCGACTTCCAGGGTGCTGCAACCGCCACATCGTTCAACCTGCTGCAGGATCGCCATTTCCGGCAGGAAGTTGAGACCGTCGCCGGCTATCTCCAGGGCGATTATGAAATCGTACCGGATCTGACGCTGACCGTCGGAGCGCGATATACGTATGAAAAGAAGCGGATAGAGTATTTCGACTCCGAGCGGTTCCCCGGCTTCGGGTTCAACAGCGCCGATGTGCGGGCCGCCGGAATTCCGCTGAAGCTGACGCAGAACCGGGTAACTCCCCGGGTCGCGATCAACTACAAGCTGTCCCCGGCCGTCATGCTCTATGCATCGGCGACCAACGGGTTCAAGTCTGGCGGTTGGAACGGCAACGCCGCGGTATCGACCCGCGTTCTGGCATTCGAACCCGAAGTCACCTGGTCCTACGAAGGTGGTATCAAGTCCGAGCTGTTCGACCGCAAGGTGCGCATCAATCTGAATGGCTACTATGCCCGGACCAAGAATCTGCAGATCACGTCCGGGATCGTGCCGCCGGGGGAGACGGTCATCGTCAGCCTGGCGCGCAATGCTGGCACACTCGTCGATTATGGCCTTGAATTCGAAACCGTCTTCGCGCCGGTGCGCAATTTCGAATTCTTCGCCAACGGGTCGCTTGCACGGGGCAAGTACTCGTCGGTCGTGATCCTGCCGAACGTGTCCCAGGCGCTGCAGATTTCTACCGATACCCGGCCCGTCCGGACGCCGACCTTCCAGTTCACTGGCGGCGCGACATACACTATCCCCGTCGATGCGCTTGACGGCGACATCAAGCTGATCGGGGCTTACCGCCACAACTCGTCCTACTATGTGGCGGTGCTCAACAATGCGGCGGCGCCACGCGAAGACTTCGTCGATCTCAAGGTCGCCTACGAGCAGGCAGATGGCGGCTTTGGCGCGTCGTTCGGGGTCACCAACCTGACCAAGCAGGAAACGATCACGGCCAACTTCCTGTCGTTGTTCCCAGGCGATCCACGCCGCTTCACCGGCAGCATCTGGTTCAAGTTCTGAGCCCACTGGCAGGTGCAAGGGAAGGGGGGCTGCGCGCCCCTCTTTTCTTGCCCGCCTTTTTGACACCCGAAATTTGCCGTCGCATGGGCGATTGACATATCAGTCAGAGATGTAACGCCAAGGCCGCGCATGATCGCGTGGTGCCGTCTTTGTTCGGGAGTGTCAGGGTGGTCGATCGCGAGGGTGCAGTACCTCTCTACTACCAGATCTATCTGCAGTTGCGCGATGAGATCCTGAGCGGCCAGCGTCCGTTAGGCAGTGCCATGCCGACCGAGCACGAACTGGCAGACCTGTTCCGGGTTTCGCGCATCACGGCGCGGCGCGTGCTCAACGAACTGGCCGAGCAGCGCTACGTCGAACGCAAGCGCAGGCTCGGCACGCGTGTGATCTTCAAGTCCCCGGCCAAGCCGATCGAGGCCGACATCGATCAGGCGATGGACTCTTTGATGGCGCTGGGCACCGGTACCACGGTGAACGTGATCGAGGTCAATCGCGAACAGCCCAATCCCACTGTCGCCGCAGCATTGCAGGTCAATACCGGTGACGAGGTGATCCGGGCGGTGCGTATCCGTTATCTGGACGGCACGCCGATCGGCTATGTGGTCAGTTACGTGCCGGGGGATCTTGCGGGCCTCATCACGTCGGGCAATCTTGCCAAGGGACCGATTCTGCAGCTTCTGGCGGATGCCGGATACAAGGCGGTCCATGCCGAGCAGACGATCGGCGCGCTTCAGGCAGATCCTCAACTGGCGCAGGCGCTGGAGGTGGCGCCGCTTGCGGCGTTGCTGCGCATCAGCCGGACGAGCTACGATGAGAACGAGCGGCCGTTCCTGCTTACCTTTGCGCATTACCGTTCGGACAAGTTCACCATTCGGCTCGACCTGCATGGAACCCGCTACGCGGTCAATTGACGGCAAGGGTGCTTGACCGATCTATTGTTATAGGTACGATACAAAAAGCTCGCTATCATTAGCTTTGGGGGTATCGTGAAGGCCTATACGATCGGTTCGCAGCAGGGCATTGCATCGCTGACTGCAGTGACGAAGGACGTCCCGCAGCCTGGGCCCGGCCAGGTTCTGGTCAAAGTGCAGGCAGCCGCGCTCAATCATCGCGATATTCTCATCGTGTCCAGCAAGTACGGCGCTCCCCGGCCGGAGAGCCGCGTCCCCGTATCCGACGGCGTCGGCGAGATCGCGGTGCTGGGTGAAGGCGTTTCGGGTTTCGAAGCGGGCGAGCGCGTGATCGCGCCGCACTTCGTGGCCTGGACTGACGGTCCTTTTTCGCCGGCCTATTTTGGTCATGATATCGGAGTGACGCATGACGGCTGGCTGGCCGAATACGTGCTGATCCCCGCCCATGCGCTGGTCAAGGTGCCTGACAGCCTGACGAACCGGCAGGTTGCGGCGCTTTCCGGCGCGGCGCTGACGGCGTGGAACGCCATCGTCGAAGTCGGCAAGGTGAAGGCTGGCGACAGCGTGCTGGCGCTTGGCACCGGCGGCGTCTCCATCATGGCGCTGCAGATCGCGCGGATGTGCGGAGCGCGCGTGGCGATTACGTCCTCCAGCGACGAGAAGCTGGAGCAGGCCAGGGCGCTGGGTGCTGACGTCACCGTGAACTATCGCAACGACCCGGAGTGGGAGAAGACGGTTTTCGCCGCATTGGGCAACGGCGCGGATATCGTGATCGAGACCGGCGGCCTTGCGACCCTGCGTCAGTCGATCGCCGCAGCGGCGCCGCTTGGGCGCATCGCCATCATCGGTGCGCTGGCTGGCACGGTGAGCGATCCGCTGCCCAACTTCGGCACTATCATCGGCAAGAATCTGGCGATCCACGGAATCGCCGCGGGTGGCCGGGCGATGTTGCAGCGCCTTGTCAATGCGATTGCCGCCAATGGCATGGAGCCGGTGGTCAACAAGGTGTTCGGCTTCGACGAGGCGCGCGATGCTTATGCCTATGTCCATTCCGGCGATCACTTCGGCAAGGTCATGATCCAGATCGCCTGAGCGGCCGCCAATGACCTGCGATCCTGCAGCCCGTCTTGTCGATCATGCGCTGTCCGTCGAATGGGCAGCGCTGCCCCGCTCTGCGCAAGCGGCGGCAAGGGCTTTCCTGTTCGACAGCCTGGCGGTGGGCGTTGCGGGGCACGGCGCGATCCATGCAGCCGAGGTACGGGCGATGGCGCAGGTCTGGACCGGCAAGGCGGCGGGCGAAGGGCTGGTGCTGGGCGAACAAGGGCTTCGCCTGCCCGCGCCCTATGCCGCCTACGCCAATGCCTACCAGATTCACTCGCAGGAATATGACTGCGTTCACGAGGCCGCCGTGGCGCATCCGATGGCAACGGTCTGTGCGGCTCTACTTGCGGAGGCCGGACGCGCGCCCGCAGCGGGTGCGGACTTCCTGGCGGCGGTCGTCGCAGGGATCGACGTGGTGGCGACGCTTGGCGTTTCGGTGAAGGGGCCGCTGAAGTTCTTTCGCCCGGCCACGGCAGGCATCTTTGGCTGCGTGGCGGCACTTTCACGGCTGCGCCGGGTAGAGCCGGAGGTGGGACGCCGTGCCTTCGGCCATGCACTCGCCTTGGCAAGCGGAACCATGCAATCGCACATAGAGGGCAAGCCGACGCTGGCCTTGCAGGTTGCGGCGGCTGCGCGTTCTGCCGTGGAAGCCTTCGACCTGGCGCGGGCGGGCATACCATCGCCCGATGGTGCGATAGGCGGTCCCTTCGGCTATATGGCGCTGTTCGAGAACGATCCGGCGCTGGAACCCGAACTCGAACGTCTCGGGACGGTATGGCGTGTCGAGGAAGTGAGTTGGAAGCCGTTCCCGACGGGGCGGGCGGCCCAGGGTGCCATCGTGGCGTTGAAGACGCTGATGGCAGACCATGGCGTGACTGCTGACACTCTGGAGTCGCTCGAATACCACGCGCCGCCCCTGATCCATCGGCTTGTCGGGCGACGACCGCAGGCGGACATGACAGTGCCTTACGCGCGCCTGTGCTTTGCGTGGCTGGGCGCTGTGGTCCTGCGGGACGGGGACGTGGGGTTGGACGTTTTCACGCCTGATCAGCTTGCCGCCCCCACGCTGCTGTCCGTTGCCGAGAAGATCACGGTCGTCCCCGACGACAATCCCGATCTGGCCGCTTTCGTACCGGCCTACGCCGAAGCCCGGCTGAAGGATGGCCGCGTCCTGCGTGTCGATGTGGCGCGGCAGTTCGGCGCGCCCGAATGGCCGTTGACGCTGGACGAGCAGATGGAAAAGGCCCGCCGGTGCTTTGCGTTCGGTGGTCTGGACGACGCGCTGGCGCCTGATCTGCATGCGCTGGTGGCAAAGCTCGATGAGGCGGGCGATGTCGTGGCGGTTCTGACGCCGCTTCTGGGCTGATGTGGCGTTCGACAGGCTCGTGCCGAGCCTGTCGAAGCTTCACCCGAACCGGTCAGTGCGGTTCTTCCCCGCCCGAGACGTTCATGCTTTCCCCGGTGATGTAGACGGCTTCGTCCGAGCACAGGAACGCCACTGCCGACGCCGTGTCTTCAGGCATGCCGGGGCGCCCCATCGGGATGCGCGCGGCCATGTTGGCAAGATACTGCTCCACCGAAATGCCCTGCACGGCCGCAAAATGCTCGTTCTGCCACTTGCCGAGGCCAGTGGTCACATGGTTCGGGCAGACGTTGTTCACGGTGATGCCGTGTGGCCCCAGTTCGATCGACGCGGAGCGTACCAGCCCGACAAGGCCGTGTTTCGACGCGGTATAGGCCTGCGCGTGCATGAAGCCTGACTTCGCCGCCTGGCTGGCGATGTTGACCACGCGCCCGCCGCGGCCATGCGCGATCATGATCTCGGCAGCGGCCTGCAGGCCGTACCACGCACCGGTCAGGTTGACGTCGATCACCGCGCGCCATTCGTCATCGGCGACTTCCATCATCGGCTTCATGATGTAGCCGATCCCGGCATTGTTCACCCAGATATCGAGCGAGCCATGCGTATCGACGGCATGACGGGCGAGGGCGCGGACCTGATCGGGATTGCGCACGTCGCACGGGAAGGTTGATGCGGAGGGCAGCGATGCGGCGATCGCGTCCATTTCGGCGCTGGATCCGGTCATCGACCCCGGCGTGGCGGCATCGGCAGGCGTGCCGATGTCCGATATCACCACAGTCGCACCTTCGGCGGCGAGGCGGCGGGCGATGCCTTCGCCCAGCCCCCCCGCCCGGCCCGACCCGGTGACGACCGCGACTTTGCCTGCGAACCGTCCGCTCATGCGCCCAGCTTCTCGGTCATGATGAAGATCGGGTCGGCCCAGTCCTGAAACTCCGCGGCCACTTTGCCCATCGCTTCGGTGGAGGTCTCCTCGCCGAACAGCGCCATGTCGGCGACGTCGATGATCTCCACGTACTGGTAGGGAGCCGTGCCGCCGCCTAGCAGACCCGTGGTGCGCAGCACTTCGAAGTTCGAAACGGAGTTCAGGCCGTTCACGGTCGGCAGGTCGGTATTCTCCGCCCAGCGTTCATAATCCGTAACGCTCTTTCCGGGCTTGAGGTTCAGCAGCACGATGATGCGAGCCATGGGTCATCTACTCCTTGAGGTGTGTTGGCCTACCTGCTAATTGATATATAGACATGACATATAACGCGAGGGTTGTACATGCCTGGAAATGATCCGGCCGCCGACTATGACGGCCCGCCCGACTACCGCGTGATCGGCCGCCATGCCCTGTTTCCACAGACGAGCCATGACGAAGTCGAGCGGATCAACTTCCTTGCCCAGATGAATCGCCATCTGGCGGCCAATGTCGTGCCGGGGGTGAAGCAGGCCTTTGAAAAACGGGTGGGCCCGTCCTTCGAGGCTGCGGAAGGGCGGCCCATCGGCAACCGCCACGAAGCGCGAAAGGCACTGCTTCAGGACCCTGCGTTCCAGACATGGTCGGCGTTGCGGCGCATGACGATGGAGCAGCGACAGCAGGCCGGGCGCTGGACGGCGCTGCGCCAGGCCGAACAGCTGGCCGACAAGGCGCGGGAGATGACGCAGGGCGACGACCGCCTGAAGCTGGACCCCGCATTGACGCAGCCGCGGTACGTTTCGGCGGTCGATCATCACTGCATGCCGGGCAGCTATCACACCGAATACTTCCCCGGAGACGTCACCAACGGTGCGAATTACGATCACGCCGGGTTCGTCACGACCAGCGGCCTGCTCGGCAAGTATTCCGATGGGGGCGGCCATGCGGTCGTGCGCTGGGTCAAGCGCAACCTTCCCGATTTCCAGCCCCGGCAGATTCTTGAGATCGGCGGCACGGTTGGGCATTCCAGCCTGCCGCTGGCGCAGGCATTTCCCGAGGCGGAGATGACGATCGTCGATCTGGGCGCGCCGGTGCTGCGCTATGGTCTGGCGCGCGCCAAGTCTCTGGGCGTCGACAACGTGCGCTTCGTGCAGGCGAGCGGCGAGGACTTGTCGATCTTCCCCGATGCCAGCTTCGACTGGATCCAGACCACGATGTTCCTGCACGAACTGTCCACCAGTTCGATGCGCGCGATCATGGCCGAAACGCGCCGGCTGCTGCGGCCCGGTGGCATCGTATTGCATGTGGAGCAGCCACAGTACGCACCGGGGATGCCGCTGTTCGAGCAGGCCATGCGCGATTGGGATGCCTACTACAACAACGAGCCGTTCTGGAGCCGGATGCACGAAATGGATCTCGACGCCGAGATGATCGCTGCCGGGTTCGAGCGGGACCGGCTGATCCGCGGCGGCGTGACGGCGGTGGTAGACCGCGAACTGTTCCCCGATGCCGCGGACGACGACAAGGAAGACTATGGCCGCAAGGCGGCCTGGCATGTGATCGGAGCAACCGTCTGATGTCCATAGCCGATGCCCTGCGCGGCGCGGGCGCCAAGCCCGCGGGTAAGCGCCCCTATTTTCTCGAACCGCAGGTGGAGCGCGTCCTCGCCATCACGATGGCGATGGCGCAGGAACTGGCAGTCGCCCGTCAGCGCGCTGATACGCTGGAGCGGCTGCTTCTGGAAAAAGGCGTGCTGGCCGAAGGGGAGATCGACGCATTCGTCCCGGACCGCACGGCTGCGACCGAACGCGCCTTGTGGAATCAGGAGTACATCGCCCGCATCCTGCGCATCGTGCAGCAGGAGAACGAGGCGGTGGGGCGTCCGGACGACATCGCCTCTGAAGATGTGGCGGTAGAGGTCGGCGCGGAATCGTGAGCGGGGGGCAGTTTGAGTTCACCGTCGATGTGCTGGTCATGGGCGGCGGCGCCTGTGGGGTAACGGCTGCACTTGCCGCCGCCGACGCCGGTGCGGAGGTGCTGCTCGTCGAGGCGGACGCCCGCCCCATGGGTACCACCGGCATGTCGATGGGCGTGTTCTGCGCCGCGGGGACGCAGGCGCAGGCAGCAGCGGGCGAACAGGATGACGGCGCCACGTTCTTCGCCGATATCATGGCCAAGACGCGTGGACAGACCGACCCGGAGATCGCGCACGCGCTTGCCTATGGATCGGGTCCGACGCTGGACTGGCTGGTGGAGCGCCACGGGGTGCCGCTGGAACTGGATACGGGGTTCCGGTCGGCTTACGGCAACACGCGGATGCGCGTGCATGGTTGGCCGGGGCATGCCGGGCAGGACTTGCTGGATCTGCTCCACCGCAAGGCCGCCGATGCGGGCGTCATGCTGCTCAACCCGGCGCGGGTGGTCGATCTGATTGCCGACGGTTCGGGCCGGGTTCTGGGTGTCGAGATCGCACGGCCCGGCGGAGAGCGCGAGCGGGTGGGATGCAAGGCGCTGGTGATCGCCAGCGGCGGCTTTGCGGGCAATCATGCGATGCTTCGCGCGCATATCCCCGAAATGGCACAGGCGCGTAACAACGGTCACGAAGGCAGCCAGGGCGACGGCATACGGCTGGGGGCGGGCATCGGGGCCGCACTTGCCGATCTGGGCGCATTCCAAGGGTATGCGATGCTTACCGAGCCGCAGGGGATCAGCGTGCCGCCGGGGTTCGTCATCGACGGCGCAGTGCTGGTCAATATCGAAGGCCGCCGGTTCGTCGATGAAAAGGATGACATCGCCGGGATGGTCCATCCCGTGATGGCGCAGCCGGGCGATCATGTCTGGGTCGTATTCGACGAAGAGATCGAACGGCGCAACGCCTACCAGCCCGATACCCGGACGCTGACGCAACTTAACGCAGCCCGTCGCGGCGAAGATGCGCAGGCGCTGGCGAGCCGGATCGGAGTCAATCCCGACGCCCTGACAGCGTCGCTGGCAGAAGCATGGCAGGCGCATGCAGACGGGCGGCCCGATGCGGTGGGAAGAACGTGGGAGGGCGATCCGCCTCCGTCGGGCGCGCTTGGCGCGTTCAAGGTCGTTGGAGCGATCTATCATACCCAGGGCGGGTTGCAGATCGATCGGCACGCGCGGGTTCTGCGTGAGGATGGTTCTGCCTTGCCCAACGTCTTTGCGGGCGGCGGCGCGGCACGCAGCGTTTCCGGGCCGTCGTCGTGGGGCTACCTCCCCGCGATGGGCCTCTGCACGGCGGTAACTTTGGGCCGCCTGGCCGGAGAGGGTGCAGCAGGAGTGGCGGCAGAGAGGTGATCGCTCTGCGGAGGCTGTCCCGGCGCCGCCTTGCGTGATCAACCCAGCCTGACAGCAGTAAATCACGATTAATCACTGGAGCATGACGATGGAACCGCTGAACGCGACGCTTCCCCAACCGACCGCGGCCACGCCCGCCCTCCTCGAAAGCCTTGCAGCGATCGTGGGCGCCGGGAACGTCACTGCGGACGATGCCAAACGCAAGCTGCACAGCGAGGACATCTGGGCGCGTTCGCAAGAAGTCGTCGCGCTCATCGTTTCGCCCGCCACGACGGAGGAACTGGCTGCGGTGGTCAAGGCCATCGGTGAAGCAGGGTGCTCGATCGCGCCGCGCGGGGCGGGCATGAGCTATACCTCCGCCTATGTCCCTGCCAATGGACACACCGTTTCCATCGACATGCTGCGGATGAACCGCATCGTGTCCGTCAACCGCGCCGACATGACGGTGACCGTGCAGGCGGGCGTCAACTGGACCCAGCTGAACGAGGCACTGGCAAGGGAAGGCCTGCGCACTCCGTTCTGGGGCCCGATGTCGGGGCTTACCTCGACCATCGGCGGCGGCCTGTCGCAGCTCAACGCCATGTTCGGGGCAAGTCAATACGGCACCAGCAGCGAAAGCGTGGTGGCGCTGACCGTGGTCACCGGCACCGGCGAAGTGATCCGCACCGGGGCGCGCGGGCAGGGCGGCGAGCATCCGTTCTACCGCCACTTCGGCCCCGATCTTGCGGGAATCTTCTGCGGCGATTGCGGCACGCTGGGGATCAAGGCCGAAGTCACCTTCCGTCTCATCGCCGCTCCTGCACACGAGGACTACGCCTCGTTCTCCTTCCCCAGCGGTGAAAAGCTGCTGGAGGCGATGGGCGAGATGTCGCGCGCGGGCATCGCCTGCGAGATGTGCGCCTTCGACCCCGGCCTGACCGAGGTGCGCATGAAGCGCATGTCGCTGATGTCCGACGTAAAGACGCTCGGAGCCGTGATCGGCAAGGAGAAGTCGCTGGGCAAGGGGCTGCTGTCGGCGGCCAAGGTGGCGCTGGGCGGTCGCAACTTCATCCCCAAAGGCGATTATCCGCTCCACGTCATCGCAGAAGGGCGCAGCAAGGATGCAGTGGCATTCGATCTGGCGGAAGCGCGCCGGATCGCGCGCGCGTTCGGCGGAACGGAAATCGAGAACTCGATCGCGAAGATCATCCGCGCCAACCCGTTCCCGCCGCTCAACTCGATGCTCGGCCCGACGGGGGAGGCGTGGATTCCGGTCCATGGTGTCTGCCCGCTCTCCACGGCACCGCAGATATTCACCGAAATCCAGCAGTTCTACGCCGACAATGCTGCATTGTTCACCGAACACGAGATCCACACCGGCTTCCTGTTTACCGGCATGGCCAGCAACGCCCTGATAATCGAGCCGGTGTTCTTCTGGCCGACCGGCTGGCGCCCGATCCATGAACAGTCGATGGAAGCCACCCACGTCGCGCGCCTGACGCAGCGCCCTGAAAACCCGGCGGCGACCGAGGCGGTGAAGTTCCTGCGCAAGGGCGTCGTTGCGATCTGCGCGCGCTACGGGACCGGTCATTTCCAGATTGGGCGGACGTATCCTTATCGGGAGAGCCGGGATCCTGCGTTCACGGCGCTGCTCGACACGCTCAAGGCGCACCTCGATCCCCAGGGCCTTTTTAACCCCGGCGTGCTCGGCTTCCCTGAAGGGCAGGCGTGATGGCCAGCTATCAGGCGGTTCAACTGGCCCGGTTCGGAGAAGGCTTTCGCGACGCGGCCCGCATCGTCGACATCGACCTGCGCGATCCGGCGCCCGGCGAAGTGCGTGTTCGCAACCAGTACGCAGGCGTCAACGGC
Source organism: Novosphingobium gossypii (assembly GCF_050433305.1). Taxonomy (NCBI): domain Bacteria; kingdom Pseudomonadati; phylum Pseudomonadota; class Alphaproteobacteria; order Sphingomonadales; family Sphingomonadaceae; genus Novosphingobium; species Novosphingobium gossypii. Next base: position 79,756 of record NZ_JBNPXM010000002.1, read on the forward strand.
ATCTTCGATACGCAGATCGCGCGAAATGCGGTGGACTATGTGAAGATCGGCCTGCCTACGCTGACTGGCGTGGAAGCGCTGGGCATCGTGGAGGCCGTGGGGCAGGGGGTGACCGACCTTGCCCCCGGCGATGCGGTGGTGACCACGCGCTTTCCCGGCGGCTATCGTCAGTACAACATCGCTCCGCGCGATCATTTCGTGCAGGTGGCCGACGCCACGCCAGATTGGCTGGCGCTGGCATCAACCGGCGTTTCTGCATGGATGGCGCTGTTCCATATCGGGGCCGCGCAGCCCGGAGAAGTCGTGGCGATCTCGGCGGCGGCGGGGGGGCTGGGCCATCTGATCGTTCAGCTTGCAGCGCTGAAGGGGTGCGAGGTCGTGGCCGTCTGCGGCGGCCCGATGAAGTCCGATTTCGTGCGCAGTCTGGGCGCGGCAAGGGTGATCGACTACCGGTCGGAATCCGTGCCGGAAGTCCTGGCGCGTGAATATCCCAACCGCCTCGATGTTGCGATCGACACCGTCAGCGGCGAAATCTTCGATGCCTTCCTCGATAACGTCGCACCGCACGGGCGGGTCGTGGTGGGCGGGGCTGCCTCAGACCTTGAGGGACGCCCCGAGATCGTCACCGCGCCCCGCATTGCCCACAAGCTGTATTACAAGGGCGCTTCCGTGCGTGGGTTCATGAACGGGCTGCTGGCACCGTTCTGGCCCCCCGCGCGTGACGAGGTGTTCGGGCTGTACCGCGAAGGCAAGCTGAAGGTCCGCTTCGACGAGGAACACTTCGTCGGGCTTCCCGGCGTTTTCGATGCCGTGGAGCGCCTTCTCTCCGGACGCTCGATGGGCAAGGTCATCGTCGATCTGCGCTGAAGCAGACCGTCACGGATGCTGCTGCTCGAACCTGCGATAGGGGCCGAGCAGCAGCAACGCCGCAGCGCAGACCAGTAGCGCCACGGCAGAACAGCTGAGCGACAGCGCGTAAGTTCCATGGACGTCGAAGTCGTAGCCGAAGACGGGCGCTGCGAACCCTGCGCCGATGGCGAACGGGATGTAAAGCCAGCCATAGATCGTGCCATAGTGCTTCATCCCGAAATAGCGTGCGACGATGAAGGCGATGAAATCGTACTCGATGCCCAGCGCAAACCCGATGAGGAAGATGGAGAGCGCTGCCGCCTGCGGGTCAATGGGGCCGCCGAACAGCGTCCAGTAGGACAGGCCGGGCAGGGATAGCAGAATGGCCCCGATCGCGGGTGCCCAGAACCGGTCCAGCAGCCATCCTCCGACCAGCCGCCCGATGATTGCCGATAGGCCGATCAGCGGCGTCAGGGAGGCGATCGTGCCCGACGACAGGTCGCCGCTGCGCAGGATGCCTTCCATGTTGGGCACGGCGCCGCCCAGCGCGAAGGAAATGGGGACCAGCGCCACTGCCAGCAGCCAGAAACGCCAGTCGCGCACGGCCTGGGCCATGGTCATGCCGCCGGTCGGGAGATCGGCTGCGGGGGCGTCTCCGGGCTGTGGAGCGGGATTGCGGAACCACATGAAGGCGATCGGCAGGGCCAGTACCAGCGGCAGCAGCCCCAGTCCGATGAACGCCCCTCGCCAGCCCCACTGCGCGATGAGCCAGCCGACATAGGGCTTTGCGGCAATGCCGAAGAGGCCGGAGCCCATCATCGCCAGTCCCAGCGCCAGCCCCTTGTTGCGCTGGAAATGATCGTTGACCAGCCGGGTCCAGGTAATGGGCAGCGTCCCCGCACCTCCCAGCGCGATGAAAGCCCAGGTCAGGTAGAAATGGAGGATGGACCCGGACGACGACGCCAGCGACAGAACCCCGCAGCCGAACAGCACCAGAGAGCACAGCGCGACGCGCCTGGCGCCGAAACGCCCGGTCAGCATCCCGGTCAACGGTGCGGAGAGGACGACGGCTAGCGTGGTGATGGACAGCACGCCCATGACCTGCGCAATCGACCAGCCGAAATCGGCGGCCAGTTGCGGCGCCAGCATGCCCAGCGTGTAGACCGGCAGCGGCGACAGCCCCAGCCCGACGCCCAGCGTGGCGGCGGCTACGATCCGCCAGCCTTGTGCGAACTCGCCGCGAATTTCACTGGTGCGGGTGGAGCCATGCATCTGTCGAACGTCCCGTCCATTGTCGGAAAGATGCGATGATGTGGCAGGCCGCCGCCAGAAGGCAGGGGCTTTGGCGCCTTCTATCCGCCTTGCGGCGAAGCCGGGCCTCGATACCTGCGGTGGTGATCGAGGCTCTGCGGACTACCTGGTCGCGGCTTTGAGATAGGCTATCAGTGCAGCGCGTTCCTCGGGCTTGGTCATGCCAGGGAAAGCCATCGTCGTGCCGGGAACCAGCTTGCTGGGCCGCGTCAGCCACGCGTCCAATGCCTTGTCGTCCCACTTGACGTTGCTCTTGGTAAGCGCCGGAGAAAAGCGAAATCCGGGCTTGGAGGCGGCCTTCTTGCCGTAAAAGCCGTGAAGGTTCGGGCCTACCTTGTGGGGCTGCCCTGCTGCGGTCGAATGGCAGGCCTGGCAACGCACATAAAGGCGCTTGCCGTCAGGCGCCGCTGCCAGGGCGCTGCCGGGGAGGATCGTGGCGGCGACGAACAGGCCGATGGCGGCTGTCGAAGGGAGTGCGGCCATGCCGCGACGCGCTTTCATCTCTCGTATACCTCGTAAAGAACGCCATGCATGTACCTTCTGCGAGCGATCTCCGGGATGCAGCCAGACGTGGTTTATCCGCCTGCCGACGAAGGAAGCCTCGGCGGCAGGCGAACCGGGGCTGCGGTCAGGGGGCCACGATCAGACGTGTCTGCACCGTTCCAGCACCCTGGCGCAGAGCGGCACCCGCCTTGTATTCGGGGCTTTTCGCATAGGCGAGCGCGGCTTCCTCGGTCTCGAAGCGAGAGACGACGACGCGCTCGTCCGGGTTGACGTCGCCTTCCAGGACTTCGCTCACTTTGCCGCGCACGAGATACTCGCCGCCGTGCTTCTCGCTGAGGCCGGCGATGGCCTTTACGTATTCGCCGAATTTCTCGGCATCGGTGATGACTACGGTTGCCACGATGTATGCTGCCATGTCGGCTCCTTTCGGTTGTGGTGGGATTACTTGTGTTCTGCGGGCGCATTCCCGGCGGATGGCGATCCCTGAAGGCGTGCGCTGACGCACTGCTCTGCGGGCATTCCGTCCGGGCAGGAGCCGATCTTGGGCGCAAAGCTGTTTTCTTTGGGCAGCCGGACGGTGAGGATGCGGACAGGCTCCGTGCCGATGATGCGCGAGGTATGACCGCGCCCGGTGACATCGTTGGCCAGCACGATGTCGCCCTTGGACAGGATGTGCTTCGACCCGTCGCCAAGCCCCACCTCGAGCTGGCCTGCCAGCACGATCAGGAAGCGTGGAGTCGATACGCCGTGATAGTCGATGAAGTCGCCTGGTAGCGTGTCTCCAATCTCCACGTCGGTGGCGTAGAGGCGGCTCTGCACGCTTTTTCCGGGCACGCCCCCGGTGCGGGGCAGCGCCTTCATCTTGAGGTGCGATTCCCCGTCCGCGCCGCCGTACATCTCGAGGACGCGGAAGGCGTTGGCCCCCGGGGACAGCGGCGAGACCGGCGGCGGCGCAGCAGTCGGACGATCCTCTGCGTGAGCGGGCAGTGCCGCCGAAAGCGCGAAAAGGAGAAGAAGGCGCTTCATGGCGGACCTCATGCCGGTTGTGTCGTGGAAGCGAGGCCAACCGGCCGGCCGGTACGGGCATCGTGCTCTGCGGCGAGGCGGCGCAGGGTGGGGATCAGTGCGCGGCCATGCAGGCCGATGTCGCCCAGCAGGTCGAAGCCACGCAGCAGAAAGCCGCTGATGCCCATCGCGTAGTAGTCCATCATCGCGTCGGCGACCTGTTCCGCCGTTCCCACCAGCGCTGGCGGGAGCATCGGCGTGGAGAAGCTGACCGAGGCCTTGGTTATGCCGGTCCACAACCGCTTGTCGAGCAGATCCCTGCCCCCCGCGATCGCTTCCAGTTCGGTGCGGCCCGATCCTCCGCGCGTGGTGGCCAGTTTGGGGTCGAGGCGCATGCCGGTGCTGGCGGCCGGACCCGCGTCAGCCATCCCGCGCTGCTGTTCCAGGGCCGTCTCGCGCAGGGCATCGACGACGTCGGCTGCGGCTTTCCACGCGGCTTCCTCCGTATCGCCCAGGATTACGCGCACCGATGTCTGGATGCGGACGGGGCGGCCGCTGCGCCGCCATGCTTCATGGATCTGCGCGACTGTATCGGTCATCTGGTCGATCGGCTTCAGCCCGCCGATCGCATAGACGTCCGCCACCTGTGCGCCCTTTTCCAGCGCCAGCGGCGAAGATCCGCCCCAATAGATAGGGATCGTGCCGTTTACCGGCCTGAGTTCGGAAAGCGCGCTGTTGAAGCGGTAATACTCGCCGTCATGATCCACAGGCTGCGTTGCGCTCCATATCCGACGCATAACGGATACGTACTCGGCGCTGCGGTGGTAGCGTTCGTCCTTGGTATGGAAATCGCCGTCGCACTGCAGTTCGGCATCGTTGGCGCCGGTGATGACGTGGACGCCGGCCCGCCCGCCACAGAGATTGTCGAGCGTGGCGAACATGCGCGCGGCCATCGTCGGGGCGATGAAGCCGGGACGGTGCGCGATCATGAACGCCAGTCGGCGCGTGACCGCAGCGGCGTGGGTGGCGATGGCGAAAGGGTCGGGCGCGAAGGAGTTCTGAAGGATGAGGACGCGGTCGAAGTCGTTCTCGTCGAAAGCGCGCGCCATCTGCTCGATCATCTCGACGTCGAAGGCCGGCCCGCCGCCGGAGCTGATCTCCGAGGCGTTGCGGTGGAGTAGCACTCCAAGGATTTCGAGAGGCATCTGGACGGCTCCGTAGACGGCGGCGGGGCCGCAGCGCCCATTTCGGCAATGGAGAGCGTGGCCGCGACGACAGGTGGGGTGAAGCCGATGCGTGGCATTCCTTCGCGTGGCGGATAATTGAAGTTATCTATTACTCTTGTTCATAGGTTTGATCTCTCCTTGGCGCCGAGACGCCACAAAGGATCCTGCCATGAACATCGCCAAGCTCGAACGGATGATCGCGGTCTATGAATCCGGCAGCTTCCGCAAGGCGGCGAAGCTGTTCGGGATGTCGCAGCCGGCGCTGACGTGGAGCATCCGCCAGCTCGAGGAAAGCCTGAACCTGTCGCTGTTCGTGCGTGGTCCGCGCGGTATCAGGCCCACGGATGCGTGCGAACGGCTGATCGTGCGCGCCCGCCTTATCGTTAGCGAACAGCAGCGGCTGCTGGCCGAAGTCGAGCGCAGCAGCCGCGCGCAGGCCATCGAACTGGGTGTTCACCCGGTGATGATCAATGCGCGGTTTTCCCGGTCCATCGCGCGGTTCCGGGAGGCCATGCCCGATGTCGCCCTGCGCATCGTCGAGGGATACAGCTCGGAACTGCACGAAAGGCTGCGGCAGGGCGAGATCGACCTTGCCTACTGCGCCAATGCCACGAGCGGCCAGGACGACGAGGAGTTCGATTTCATGCCGCTGGTTCAGCAGTTCTACTCGGTCTTCGCCTGTCCCGAACACCGGATCTTTGCGGTGGCGGAGCCGGGCGTCCCGCGCGAACCGCATGACTGGGCGCAAGTCGCCGTGCCCAATCTGACGTCCGACCAGGGCGGGGCGCAGGATCTCATGATGCTGCTCGAAGGTGTCGGCATGACGCCGGCCCGGGCGGCGGTGCGTTCGGGGTCGATGGGCCTGATCCGGTCGCTGGTGGTGGATGCCGGGATGCTGGGCATGTTGCCGGACGACTTCGTCTTCGCCGAACTGGCTGCCGGCACCTTGCAACGGGTGCCTGGCACGCAGGTGGAGGCGCCGCCGATAGGGCTGCTGAGCGTCATCGGCAGTTATCGCAGCGCCTCGGTGCGGGCGTTCCATGCGCTGCTCAAGCAGGACGCCCGGGGCGATCGCACTTTCGCCATCGCCTTATAAGGAAAGTCTATCGCCTGCCGAGATTTGCACGCTGTTCAGCCCGGTTCCGTTCGATCACGTTGAAGGCGTCGCGACGGAGCGGGCAAAGCCATGCGATCCCGGCTTCACATCCCTGCAGACATAAAGGCCGACCGGACATGAAGCCTCTGTTGCGAATGCTGTTTGCCTGTTCCTCCGTGCTAGTGGTGTTGTCGCCCGCGCACGCGGAACCGCCCGCACCCGATTACGCACGCGTATCCAACTGGGCCGCCAGAGGGAGAGACGAGGGCGCCGCAGCGACGGTCGCCCCCGGAGCGTCCGCGCGGCAGAACCTGCCCGTGGACGTGTTCTACATTCATCCGACGACCGACCGGAGCCTTGATCGTACCAACCAGCCGGTGGCGGACAAGGCCATCGATGCGTGGACCGACGCAAGTGTGATCGCGCGGCAGGCGGGGGCATTCAACGGCTGTTGCCGCGTATTCGCACCACGATATCGGCAGGCGACCGCCGGCGCCCAGCGCAAGGGTGCCGCCGTGCGCGATGCGGCATTTGCGCTGGCCTACTCGGACGTGAAGCGCGCCTTCGCCTACTATCTTGCGCACTATGGCAAAGGCCGTCCGTTCATTCTTGTCGGCCACAGTCAGGGCGCGGCCCATCTGGAGCGCCTGCTGGATGAGGAAATCGACGGCAAGCCGATCGCGGTACGGCTGGTGGCGGCCTATGACGTGGGTATCACTTTTCCTGCGGCGAAGTACGACCGCGCCTGGTCCACCCTGAAGCCGTGTGCCAAGCCGGACAGCACCGGCTGCGTCGTCCATTGGGCTTCGGTGCTGCCGGGGGCCGATCTGGCAAAAAGCGCTTCCTTTGCCGAGCAGTACAACCGCACCGTCCTGCCGCAGGGGACAGATCCCGCGGTGCTGTGCATCAACCCGCTGACCTTCGATCGCGCCCGACCTGTCGCGGGACGCGAGGCGGCGCAGGGTGCGGTGCCGGGTACGCCCGATGAAAGCCCGATCCGGGCAATCGTCCCGCATGCCGTTTCCGTGCGGTGCGACCACGGTTTGCTGGTGGTCGATCCCGATCCGGCGCTGGGCCTCAAGCCGCTGGCCGGGGACAGCATGCACTACCACGATATCGGCCTGTTCTACGAAGACGTGCGCCGAAACGCCATCCTGCGCGCCCGCACATGGCTGGCCGCTCACCCCAATCTTTCCAGACATTGAGAAGAGGAAGAAGATGAACAGGGAACCTCTCAATCCGATCACGCAGCAGCACATCGACGATTATGCGCGCGACGGCGTCGTCTGCCTGCGCCAGATGTTCGATGCGGAATGGATCGCGGTCCTTCAGGAAGCCGCGCGGGCGGTGGAAAGCGATCCCGAGGCCTTCGGGCAGACCGGCCCGTCGCATGGCGCGATGATCTCCGTCGCGCATCTGTGGCGCAATTCCGGCCCTTTCCGCGACTTCGTGTTCAATTCTCCCGCCGGCGAGATCGTCGGGCGGGTGATCGGCGCGGACAATGTGCAGATGTTCCATGACCATCTGTTCCGCAAGCCGCCCCGGTCGCCGTCGATCATGCAGTGGCACGCCGACCACCTGTGGCCGTTCACCGGCTCGATGATCCCCAACCTGTGGGTGGCGCTTTCTCCGGTGAACCGCGAGAACGGTCAGATCGAGTTCGTCGCCGGCTATCACACGTTCTGCATGGAGACGGGATCGCGCTTCGGCCCGGCGGGCGACGGCACGTTCCGCTTCCCCGATTTCCAGGCGGAGCGCGACAATCCCGAATTCCCGTTCCGCTTCGTCACCTGGGATCTTGAGCCGGGCGATGCGGTGCTGTTCCACGTCGACATTCCGCACTATTCCAAGGGCAACGATTCCGAGACGCTGGCGCGGACTGGCCTTGCCATGCGGATGATCGGTGACGATGCCTACTGGTGCCCGCGCGAAGGGCTGACCCCGGTGCCCGGCGTCGACGTCCTTGCCCAGCCCGAAGGCGTCCATCCCGCCCCCAGCGAGGAATTGCCGCTGATCTGGCATCGCCCTGACAGCGAACCGCGCGCCTTTGTGCCCGTGCGCGATCAGGCCGCCTGACGAAAGGATCCGCGACATGACCATGCACAGCAAACGCGATTTCCTTGCCGGCGGCGGCATGCTGATGGCGATGATGGGCTTGTCCCACCATGCAGAAGCACGGCAGATGCCGCCGCCGGTGAAGCCGCTGCCGGGGCAGGGCTTTCCCATGGAGTTCAAGGGCACCGGCGATCCGATGCCGTGGATAAAGCGGGTGTTTCACCTCTACTCCGGCGCGGATGGCCTGACGCGGGCCGAGCAGCTCGATGTCATCGAGCCCAAGGGGCAGGAGATCGCCACCCTGCTGCGGCGGACGGCAGAGCGGGTGACGCTTGGCGGGACGCAGCCCAACGCGGGATTCGGTTTCCACGTCGCCAACCAGCCGACGCTGCTGATCCCGCTGTTCGGCGCCATGATCATTGGCCTGCATGACGGGACCGAGCACGTTCTGCGGCACGGCGACCTTGCCTACGCGGAAGACTGCACCGGCAAGGGCCACATCTCGAAGGCCGGGCCGGAAGGTTCGTTCATGGTGGCGGTGCAGCTTCCCAAGGCCGGCTGCCCGAAAGTCGGCAGCTCGGACATGGCCAGTGTATGGTCGGACCCGCAGCCCGCCGACTGACCCCCAACAGGATACGGCCTCAGGCAGGGAGAAGCCGCAGATGAAGAAAAGCGCATATATCGGATGGGCGATCGGCTCGTTCACCTCGGCGGCACTGGTGAGCGCGGTGGGCCTGCTTCACTTGCGCTTCATGACGGATTCTCTGGGCCTGGCGATTGCACTGGCCGGGACGCTGACGGTGGCGGCCAAGATCTACGATGCGATGACCGATCCGCTGATGGGCTATATCGGAGACCGCACGCGGACGCGTTTCGGGCAGTTCCGCCCCTATCTGCTGGTGGGTGGGCTGCTGGCGGGACTCGCCATGATCCTGCTGTTCAATGTCCCCGGCGGCATCGGCGGAGAGTCTCTGTGGCTCTACGTCGGTTTCACGCTGCTGCTCTATTCCACCGCCTACACCATGTTCCGTATCCCCTATCTGGCGCTGGGCCGGGCGATCACGGACGATTTCCACGCCCGGTCGCGGCTGATGACGTTCAGCGTCTACGGTTCCTCGCTGGGCAGCTTTGCGGCAACGTCGGCGGCCCCCTTCCTGCTGGCGCGGCTGGGGAGCGACCGTGCCGGGCACGGACATGTCGCGCTGGTGCTGGGCGCGGCCATTGCGCTTGGCGGGATTGCATCGTTCCTGCTGCTGAAGGAGCGGCACCCGGTCGAAGCGGAGAGCAGGCCGACTGGTTCATTCGCTGCCACCTGGGCTGCCCTCAGGGCCAATCGGCCGTTCCTGTGCCTGATGGGCTTCAAAATGGTGCTGTTCACGGGCCTTGCGGTCCACATCACGGCGATCCCCTACTACACCCGCCACGTCCTGCATGTGACCGATACGGCGCTGGGCACGATCTTTGCGGTGCAGACGGCGATGATGGTGCTGTCGCAGATGCTGTGGGTCCGCATGGCAAGCCGCTTCGGGCGCCGCAACGCACTGGTGGGTGCCGGTTCGCTTTGCGCTATCGCCTATACGGTATGGGCGCTGATCCCGGCAGGCTCGCCGTTCCCGCTCATCTACGTCGCCTGCGCCTTGTCCGGCACGGCGAGCGGCGGCGTGTTTCTGGGCCTCTACACCGTCCTGACTGACACCATGGACTATTCCCGCCGCGTTCAGGGAGAGAACCGCGCCGGGATGCTGGCAGGCGTCTTCGTGATGGTGGAAAAGGGAACGTCGGCCATGGGCATCTTCGCGTTCAGCACGATCATGAGCTGGACCGGCTTCGTGTCCGCCACCGGAGCAGGCGCGGCCGAGCAGCCCGCCGCAGTGAAGACGGGTATCATGGTCACTGTCGCGCTGGTGCCTGCGCTGGGTGCAGTGATCGCCAGCATCATCATGCTGCGTTATCGCCTGCCGGAGACAGCCGAGGATACTGTTGCACCGTTGCCGCAGACGTTGCAGCCAGTGGGGGCACAGTCCAACTGATCCGAAGAGCTGCCATTCATGACCCGCCAGACGCTACCCCGCACGCCCAACCGGCTTGACGCGATCGACGGCAGTCGGGCAATGGACGAGCAGCTTCTGGCGATGATCGTCGGCCTGACTTCGGAACTGACCGTGCTGCGCGCGCGCCTGGACGCATGCGAGCGGCTGCTTGGCGCGTCAGGTGCGTTGCCGCCCGGAGCCGTCGATGGCTTCGAGCCCGATGCGCAGGCCGCCGCCGAACGCGAGGGCCTGCGCAGGAAGACGCTGGAAAAGGTGTTCCGTCCCCTTCGCGAGGCCGCGCAGGCGGAACTCGCCGCCATGAACGGCGCCCTAGAGGAGACAACCGCGTGAGCGAAGAGATGACCGAAGCCCGTGCACGGCTGGACCACCCGCTGATCGCTGTCCCCAGTCATGACGAACTGGCCGAGCAGCTTTTCGTGCGCGATCTCAAGCTCTACGTCATGGGTCAGATCGAGCCGGTGCAGGCGCGCATCGCTGCGGCGGAGCAGAAGGCAGCGGCAGGCGCGAACGATGGAGCGGCAGCCCTGCGCGAGCGGATGGCGCGGCACGAAAGCTTCGCCACCTGGCTTTCGCTCAAGCGCGAATCGCAGCGCCAGCTCTGGTCCAGCGTCGCCGACAGCGTGGAGCGGCAGGCGGATGCGCTGGAAGCGCTGGCCGCCGTCGAAGCGCCGCTGGGGTCGGTGCGTACCGATGCCGATTTCGCTGTCCCTGACTACATTCGCCGGGGCGACATACACCTGATGCCGGGCGGCAACGCCCATGACGACGGCTCCATCCTGCAAGGCGCCGTGATGGATCGCGGCGGTGCGGTCTACATGCTGGGGCGCAACGGCGGTATGCTCAACGACTTGCGCGGGCAGACGGCGATGGCGCATGTGCTGACGCGCTTTCCCGACCTGGAGCCGCGCCGCATCCTGGACATGGGCTGCGGCATCGGCACCAGCACGGTACCCGCCGCGACCTGCTTCCCGGACGCGGAAGTCCACGGCATCGACGTCGGCGCATCGATGCTGCGCTATGCCCACGCCCGTGCCGAGCACTTGGGTGCGAGCGTACACTTTTCCCAGCAGAATGCGGAGCGGACCGACTTTGCCGATGGCAGCTTCGACCTGGTGTTCAGCTGCGTAATGTTCCACGAGACGTCGCAGGCCGCGACGATGGCGATCATCGCTGAAAGCCGACGCCTGCTGCGCCCCGGCGGCGTGGCGGTGCATCTTGAGGTGCCGCTGCTGCACGACAACTCCGACGCCTGGGTGGAACTGTCAGGCGAACTGGAAGCGCAGTACAACAACGAACCCAACTGGCGCGGCGCGCTGAGCGCCGATTACCGCGCCCTGTTCGAGGGGGCAGGGTTCTCCGCCGTCGAGACCGGCTATCAGGCAACCAGCCCGGCAGCGCGCAGCGGCCCGTTGCGCTACGGTCCGGAAAGCGAAGGCGTGTTCCGGTCGTGGTTCGTGGTTTCAGGCGTGGCGTGACCCGTTTCCGGTTGCGGCGCTAACCAAATCCCGCATCTGGCCCTCGGTCCCGTCGCCAAAGCCGATCCCCATGGTCAGGCAGGGTGTGTTTCCGACCGGCCAGGATCGGTGCCCCTGTCCGGTCGTGTCGAGCATCACCAGCACGTCACCGGGGCGCAGGCCGTGGCGTGATCCATCGCTGGCTTCGATCTCCCATTCGCCTTCCAGCGTGATCGAAAGGCCGGCCATGCCGCTGGTGTGCCAGTCCGTCGCATGCAGCGGATCGCCTCCGGCAATGCCCCACATCGTGGCAGCAGCGACGCCTGCCCAATGCGTGGAGCCGTCGTCGCCGACCACCTTGCGGGTGAGCGGCAGATCCAGATCGATGAGGCGCGAGCCGCCGTTTTCCGTGGCGTAGATGCATACGGCGCTTTTGGACATCCCGCGTTCCTTCCCCAATCGCCAATGGACAGACGGTTCACAAATGATATATAGCTATAACAATATAAACAAGCAGAGAGCAAAAGCATCGTGTCGGTTCTGATCAGCGAAGTTGGCCCCCGCGATGGCCTGCAGAACGTCAAGGCAGTCATGCCTACCGAAGCCAAAAAGGCCTGGATAAGGGCCGAGGCGGCCGCCGGCGTGCGTGAGATCGAAGTGGGCAGCTTCGTTCCCGCCAAGCTCCTGCCTCAGCTTGCCGACACCGCGGAGATCGTCGCTTTTGCGCGCACCATCCCCGATCTGACGGTGGCGGTGCTGGTGCCCAACGCGCGCGGCGCCGCCGATGCCATCGCTGCGGGCGCGCACAAGCTGACCCTGCCGCTGTCGGTATCGGAAACCCATTCGCTCAAGAACCTGCGCCGCACGCACGATCAGGTCATCGAGGAAGCCGCCCGCATCACCGCGATGATCCGCGAATTGCCCGAAGGCGACCGGCCCCATTTCGAGGGCAGCCTGTCCACGGTCTTCGGTTGCACGCTGGAGGGCACGCTGCCGGATGCGCAGATTGCGCGGCTGGCAGAACGGCTGATGGCGGCGGGCTGCGACGAAGTGGGCCTGTCCGACACCACCGGCTATGCCGATCCCGCAGCCGTTCGCCATCTGGTGAAGCTGGTGCGCGGGGTGGTGGGCGATGCAGCGCTGACCGGCATCCACCTGCACAATACCCGTGGGCTGGGGCTGGCAAACGTGCTCGCGGCGCTGGAATGCGGGCTGGACACTATCGATTCCTCGCTCGGCGGGCTTGGCGGCTGTCCTTTCGCGCCCGGAGCCAGCGGGAACATCGTGACCGAGGATCTGGCCTTCATGCTGGAGGCTATGGGCATCGATACCGGCATCGATCTGGACCGCCTGTTCGCAGTGCGCCGGATCGTGGCCGACGCGCTTCCGGGAGAGCCGCTTTATGGCTTCGTCACCGATGCGGGCCTGCCCCTGGGGTTCCGTCCTGCGGCCCTGCGCGAAGCGGCCTGATGGTTTTCCCCGCCACGCGAACAGGCTAATCTGTATCTTCCATAAGCGACGCCCCGTGCGCTAGCGTGCTGCCCTTGTCCTCCTCTCTCCTTCAAGGACGCTGGCACCATAGCCATGACACATGACCTAAAACGCGTTCCTACCCGCACGGCTGCCGCCTATGGTGCGGGACAGCTTGGTGCCCAGATTTTCCGCGATACGCCCGCGGTCCTGCTGCCGATCTTCATGACCACGATCCTGGGTATTCCCCCATGGCTGTCGGGCGTCGTCATCCTGATCCCCAAGCTGTGGGTGATCGTGTGCGATCCGCTGGTCGGCGTCTTTTCCGATCGCAAGAAGGAAACATGGGGCCGCACCCGATTCCTGACCATCGGCGCGATCCTGACCAGCGTGGGCTTCGCCAGCCTGTTCGCCTTCGTCGACTATCCGGGGCCTTATGCTGCGGCGGGCGCGATCTGTCTGCTGTTCCTTGTCGCATCGACGGCGTTCAGCCTGTACTCGGTGCCATATCTTGCCGTTGCATCCGAACTTTCGGACGACACGCATGAACGCACGCGCATCCTGACCTTCCGCATGGTGGCGACGATCGGCGGGGTGGTGATTGGCGTGGGCGTGGCGCAGCCGCTCGTCTTCGCGCTGGGTGGCGGGGCGACGGGTTGGCATGTGATGGGCTATTCCTTTGCCGTCGTCTGCCTCATCTCCATGCTGATCCCCGCGATCTTCCTGCGCGGCGTACCGCTGCTCAAGAGCGCGCAGGGACCGACCGGGATGCTGGGCCAGCTCGGTTCGGTCACGTCGAACAAGCCGTTCATGATCCTGCTGGCAACGACGTTCATCCAGGGCATCGGCATGGCGTCCAGCTATACCGCGATCGGTTTCTTCTACGTCTATGCGCTCAACATGGTGCAGATCATCCCGACCTTCGTGATCGTGATGGCGTTCGGCAGCCTGATCGGCCAGCCGATCTTCCTTCACCTGTCGCGCCGGTTCGGCAAAGAGCGCTGCTATGTGGTGGGCTCGGCGCTGTGGATGCTGGTGACGACGACGTGGTTCTTCGTCGAGCCACAAAGCCCGGTGGTCGTCACGCTGCCGCTGATCGGCGACCTGACGCGTGAAGGGCTGCTGGTGCTCGCGCGCGGGCTGTTCATCGGCGTGGTCAACACCGGGTTCCTGCTGCTGTCGTTCTCGATGCTGACCGACACGGTGGATCTGCACCGCCGCCGCCACGGCTCTGCGAACGAGGGTGTCTTTTCCGGCATCTTCAGCGCGGCGGAAAAGCTGGCGTTCGCCCTTGGCCCGCTGGTGGCGGGCATCATCATGAGCAGCTTCGGCTTCGTCTCCTCCACCCACGGCGTGGTGGAGCAGAGCGAGCACGCGGTGCTTGGCGTGATCATGCTCTATTCGGTGGTGCCGGTGGTCACGCAGCTTCTCAGCCTGCTGGTGTTCTCTCGCTATCGGCTGAACCCGGAAGAGATTTCCACCGGTTCGGTGAACTGGCAGGATGCTGCCCGGTTGGAGCCTTCGCCGGGGCTGGAGCGCTGACCCTCTGATGGCAGTAAAAAGGCCCGCCTCGCTGATCTGGCGCGGCGGGCCTTTTCATGTGCATGACCTGCTGAGGCGTCAGGCGCCGGGGATGTTCCCGCCGTCGACCGGGATGAACACGCCGGATACCGCCTTGTTGGCCGGGTCCGCCAGGAACAGCACGGCAGCGGCAATGTCTTCGGGCGTGGCGAGGCGACCCAGCGGGCTGTAGGCCTCCATCTTGGCTAAGAAGTCGCCGTCGCTTTCTCCGTCAAGCTTGTTGCCCATCAGCATGTCGGTGGGCACTGCGCCCGGCAGAACGGCATTGACGCGCACACCGTACTTTCCTGCTGCGCGGGCAGCGGTGCGGGTGGTCATCAGCACCGCCGCCTTGGACCCGCAATAAGCCGCGCCGTCAGGGTTGGCGGTGATCGAAAGGCCCGATCCCATGTTGACGATGGAGCCGCCGGTACCGCGTGCCTTCATGCGAAGAATGGCATGTTTGCAGCCCAGGAACACGCCGTCGGAATTGATCGCGAAGTGCTGGCGCCACAAGTCCAGCGGCATGTCCTCGAACGGGATGTTGGGGCGGTAGATCCCGGCGTTGTTCACCAGCACGTCGATGCCGTTCAGTTCGCTGTCGACGAAGTCCAGCAGCGCTGCCCACGATTCCTCGCTGGTGACGTCCAGCCTGCGCTCGATCACTCCCCCGACGCTGGCGGCTTGATCCGATGCCGAAAGGTCGGCGCTGACCACGGTGGCGCCGCGTGCGCAGAAGGCGGCAACCATGGCCGTGCCCAATCCCCCCGCGCCGCCGGTGACGACGACGGTGCGCCCCCTGAAGGTATCCTGCGTCGTCATGCTCACTTCCATCCGGCATCGCGCAGAAACTGCGCTACCTCATCGGCCCAGGCTTCGGGCTGCTGATCGACGATGTCGACGCCGCCGCCTTCCAGCGCCGCAAAGGCGAAGTGCGGGAACAGCGCGTGGGCGCGCTTTGCATGATCGAAGATCATGTCGCCACTGTTGGTCAGAACCAGCACCGGCTGCCGGACCAGAGCAAGGCGCGGTTCCTGATCGTACATGAAGGCGGCGTTGTGGCCGTGCCAGAAAGCGCCGCGCCCCATCAGGGCCTGCACCACATAGTCGCTGATGCGGGCATGGGGGACGGTGCCCTCTGCCATCCTGTCGCGAATGTCGAAAAGCTCCGCCATATGGCCTGCATGTTCGCGCGCAGCGAAGCCCAGTTCCCACTGGTGCATGTTGTCGAGAAAATCCTGCCGGTCCTGCGCACTCACCAGCAGCGGCCCGTTGACGATCAGCGCGGCGATGCGGTCGGGGAAGGCCAGGGCACCCTCGGTGGCGGCCAGCGCGCCAGTGTGATGGCCCAGCAGCGCTGCCTGCCCGATGCCCAGCGCATCCAGCACGGCGGGGATCACCTGCGCATAGTCGGTCACGGTCGGGACGCCGGGCGCCGGATCGGACAGGCCGAAGCCGGGCATGTCGATGCCGATCGCGCAATAGCCGTGGGCGGCCAGGGGGGCATAGACATTGTCGAACTGGCCCGAAGTCATAGGCGCCTGATGGAACATCAGCAGCGCGGGGCCGTCGCCCTGCACCTGAAAGTGGACCTGACCGAAAGGGCCGTCCGCGTAATGACGGCGGGGCCACGGGTGCTGCATCGGGTATCTCCTGTCGCGGCCCGCGCGGGCCTTGCACGTCTTCGGTATCCCACCCGGTGCCATGGTCAAGCGGGCAGGGGTGGTCGGCGCGCACGCCTCTCCACCTGCCGGTCATTCGGGGCCACCGCACTGTCCTTGGCCGTCATGCAATGCTTGCTTGTACCCAATTCAAGCGGAGATTGGGTTCATGACTTATCGCCTGGGGGTGGACGTCGGTGGGACGTTTACCGACCTTTTGCTGCTCGACCAGAAGAACGGATCGTTCTGGCGGCACAAGACGCCTTCGACCCCGCATGACAGCTCGGAAGGCATCCTGAACGGCCTTGGCGCGATCTGCGAGAAAGCCAGCATCACGCCTGCCGATATCGAATACTTCCTGCATGGCACGACCGTTGCGACCAACGCGGTGCTGGAGGGCAAGGGATCGCGCGTGGGCCTCGTCGTCACCGAAGGGTACGGGCAGGTCATGCAGATCGCGCGTTCGTTCGTTCCCGGCGGTCTGGCCGGCTGGATCGTGTGGCCCAAGCCCGAACCGCTTGCCGCGCTGGAGGACACGGTGGAGATTGCCGGTCGCATCGATGCGCAAGGGCGCGAAATCCGCCCGATCGATGAAGCCGGCATCCGTGCCGCGCTGGAAAAGCTGAAGGGCCAGGGCGTCGAAGCACTGACCGTCAGCCTGATGAACGGCTACCTCAACGGCGCGCACGAAAAGCGCGTGGCCGAACTGGCGGCAGAGATCATGCCGGACGTGCCGATCTCGCTCAGCCATCTGGTCCTGCCGGAAATGCAGGAATACGAACGCACGCTGACCACCGTGGCCAACGCGGCGGTGCGCCCGGTGGTGGGCAAGTATGTCCGCAACCTGCGGGACAACCTGCGCGGCGGCGGCATGGCCGGTTCGCTTTCGCTGCTGCGCTCAGACGGCGGCCTCATGTCCTCCGAAAAGTCCGAGGAACAGCCTGTCGCGCTGCTCATGTCGGGCCCGGCGGGCGGCGTCACCGGGGCGCTGTGGGTCGGCAAGAATGCCGGCATCCGCAACATCCTGACGCTGGACGTCGGTGGCACCTCCACCGACGTCGCGCTGATCGAGAATCTTGAGGCGCGCCGCGTGCGCACCACCGAAGTCGGCCACCTGTCGGTCCGCGCATCGGCGCTGGACGTGAAGACGGTGGGCGCGGGCGGCGGCTCGATCGCCTATGTGCCCGAACTGACCGGCGCCCTTCGCGTCGGCCCGCAGTCGGCGGGCGCAGTGCCAGGGCCGGTGGCCTACGGCAAGGGCGGCACCCTGCCGACCGTGACCGACGCCAACGTGGTGCTGGGCTACCTGCCCGAAAACCTGCTGGGCGGCACGTTCAAGCTGGACCGCGAAGGCGCCAAGAAGTCCGTCCAGACCATCGCCGACAAGCTGGGCATCGGCCTGATGGAAGCGGCGCGCGGCATCATCGACATCGTCAACGAGAACATGTTCGGCGCGCTGCGCATGATCTCGGTGCAGCAGGGCTACGATCCGCGTCACTTCGCGGTGATGGGCTTTGGCGGCGCCGGTCCGCTCCACGTCAATGCCGTGGCGAAGCTGATGGGTTCGTGGCCTGCTGTCTCGCCCGTCTCGCCGGGCGTGCTCTGCGCACTGGGCGATGCCACCACGCGGATGCGCACGGAAACGGCGCGCTCGTTCTCCAAGCGGTTCTCGGAAACGCAGGAATCCGAAGTCATTTCCCTGCTTGAGGAAATGGCCGCGCAGACCACGAAGGAACTGACCGCGGAAGGCATCGCCGATGCCGACGTCACCGTGCAGTTCGAACTGGACGTGCGCTACGAAGGTCAGGCTTTCGAAGTGCCGCTTTCGATCAGCCCGGAAACGCTCAAGACGGACGGTCTTGCCGGCGTCAAGGCCCGCTTCGACGCGGAGCACGAGCGCCTGTTCACGTTCAACATGGATACCGAGCACGAGCTGGTGAACCTGCGCGCCGTGGCGCTCGGGCCGCTGCTCGAACTGGAGGCGCTGCGCCTGCCTGAAGGGAACGGCGATCCGATCGAGGCCAAGGTGCGCGACCACGAACTGTGGTACAACGGCGCCATGGCCCCCGCCGCGATCTACGACCGCGCGAAGCTGCGCGCCGGAGACGTCATCAAGGGTCCGGCGATCGTTACCGAGATGGACTCTACCACGCTCATCGAAGGCGACTGTGTCGGCACTGTCGATGCCGTCGGCAACATCCTGATCAACCTGGCCTGAGGGGAGCAGACCCATGCCCGCACGTATCATCCAGGCTAACGAAACGCCGTTCAACAAGGTCGATATCGACCCCGTCACCCTCGAAGTCATCGAGAACGCACTGCGCAACGCGCGTGTCGAGATGGACGCCACGCTGGTGCGTACCGCCATGTCGCCCGGCATCCGCGAACAGGGCGACGCCTTCCCGCTGATCGCGGACCATCAGGGGCGCATGATCGTGGGCCAGTTCGGCTCCTACATCGGCCCGTTCCTTGATGGGTTCGACGGCACCGTCGAAGATGGCGACATGATCTTCCTGTCCGACCCCTACTCGGTCGGCGGCGCGATCAGCCACTGCAACGACTGGCTGGTGCTGCTGCCGGTGTTCAAAGACGGGCGCCTGATCGCCTATACCTCGATGTTCGGCCACCAGAGCGACATCGGCGGCATGGTCCCCGGCTCGATGCCGATCCATGCCACCGAGATCTTCCAGGAAGGCGTGCGTATCCCGCCCGTCAAGATCTGGAAGAAGGGCGAATACAACGAGGACCTCATCAAGCTGGTCATGCACCAGTCGCGCACGCCGGACTGGTGCAAGGCAGACCTCAACGCGCTGATCGCATCGTGCCGCGTGGCTGCGCATCGCGTGGTCGAAATGGCCGAGCGGTTCGGTGACGACGTATTCGTGTCGGCCACCGACCTGCTGCTGGATCGCAACTACCGCGCCATGCAGCAACTGATCGCCAGCTCGATCGGCGAGGAGAAGGTCAGCTTCGAGGACTACATCTGCGACGATGGCATGGGCTTTGGCCCGTACAAGATCAAGTGCACGATGTGGCGCGAGAATGGCCGTGTCGTCCTCGACTTCGACGGCACCGATCCGCAGAGCCAGGCGTCGATCAACATGTTCCTGAACGAGAACATGATGCGCATGTTCTTCGGCATCTACATGATCATGGTCTTCGATCCGCAGATCCTGTTCAACGACGGGTACTATCCGCTGATCGACGTGCGCATTCCGGAAGGTTCGCTGCTGAAGCCGAAGTTTCCGGCCGCGCTTTCGGGCCGCACCCACGTTCTGGGTCGCCTGTTCGACATTCTGGGCGGGCTTCTGGGCCAGAAGACTCCGGAGTTCCTGAACGCTGCCGGTTTCTCGTCCTCGCCGCACCTGTTCTATGCGGGCACCGACAAGGCGGGGAAGTGGTTCCAGCTGTTCCAGATCGGCTTCGGCGGCATTCCGGGCCGTCCGCTGGGCGACGGGCCGGACGGGCACTCGCTGTTCCCCGGCTTCACCAACGTGCCGAACGAGTTCCTTGAGCGCTACTTCCCGCTCGTCATCGAAAAGTACGAGACGGTTCCGGACTCGGGCGGTGCGGGCCTGCATCGCGGCGGCAACGGCATCAACATGGTCTACCGCTTCCTTGAGCCGGGCGTCATTGCCATCCACGACGACCGCTGGTTCGTGCCGCCCTGGGGCGTCAACGGCGGCCATCCGGGCAAGCGCGCGCGCAAGCTGCTGGTGAAGGCGGACGGCACCGAAGTCGTCGTCGGCAACAAGCTGGAGGACTATCCGGTCGAGGCAGGGGACGTGCTGCACTTCATCACCTGGGGCGGCGGTGGCTGGGGCGACCCGCTGGACCGTGATCCCGCGCTGGTGCTGAAGGAAATCGGCCAGGGCCTCGTCACCGTGGAAGGCGCGAGGGACTACGGCGTCGTCATCACCGGTGGCGCAGTGGACGAAGCTGCCACCACGGCACTGCGCGAAAAGCTGCGCAACGATCGCGGCGAGATCGGCGTCTTCGACTTCGGTCCCGACATCGAGACGCTGCGCAGGAACTGCCTTGCCGAAACCGGTCTTCCCGCTCCCACCGCGCCGCGCTGGAACCGCGAAGAGGTGGAACTGGCAGAGGCGGCGGAATGAGCGACCTCCTCGACGATTACAACCGTGGCGGCTTCGGCGGGGCCTTGCAGCCCGGCAGGAAGCCGGCGCTGCTCCTCGTCGATGTGGTCGTGGCATACCTGACGCCGGGGCAGCCGCTCTATTCGCCCCGCTTCGAGACGGCGCTCGCTTCGTGCGAGCGCCTGACTGCGGCGGCGCGGGCGGCGGGCGTGCCGGTGATCTTCACTAACGTCGTCTACCGCGCGGGCGGGATCGACGGCGGATTGTTCTATCGCAAGGTGCCGGCGCTGGAAGCGTTTCTGGAAGGATCGCCGCTGGGCGCCTTCCCGGACACGCTGCAGCCGCGTTCTGACGAAGTCGTGGTGACCAAGCAGTATGCCTCGTCGTTCTTCGGCACCTCGCTAGCGGCGACGCTCACCAGCATGGGAGTGGACAGCCTGTTCATCACCGGCTTCTCGACCTCGGGCTGCGTAAGGGCGTCTGCCCTGGATGCCTTGCAAAACGGCTTCGTGCCGCTGGTCGTCGCCGATGCATGCGGCGACAGGGACGAGCGACCGCACGAGGCGAATCTGTTCGATCTGTCCAAGAAGTACGCCGAAGTGCTCAGCGAGGCCGAGGCTATCGCGTTGATGGGTTGAGGGGGACCATCCTAGGGGATGGGGAGGGCACGCGAGCGATCGCGTGCCCTTTTTCATGTCTGCCGGCGGATTGCCGGGCCTCTGGCATGCGAGGTCATCCGCAGGCGAATGCGGACAATGACGCCGGAATGAAACGTCGCGGACGGGTTGCGGCCGACGCTGTGGGGCCGCCGGCGTCAGGCGACATGCCGTGTCTTGCCTTCGTTGCGAATGTCCGAAGAGGGGCAGACCTCAGGAAAACTCTTCGACACGACCCTGCGGTCCGTGGGGACGAAGGTGCGGGCTCGCATCCTTCCCTTCGATCCTTTTGATCCACGCATCCGATGTGGCTGTTGTCCGGTTTCCACAACCGGGCGCCGACCGCGTGCGAAGGAAAGGAGCATCAGCTTCACGCCCTCGCCCCGCCGCTGACTGAAACGATTAACCCAAATGGTTCTAAATGTCAATCTCCCATGAAAAAGGCCGGGGTTTCCCCCGGCCTTTCCGTGCTGCCTGAAGCGCGCGATCAGAAGGTGATCTTGGCCTGAACCCCGGCGGTGCGCAGATCGCCAAGCCCCAGCATCAGCGCCGAGGTGCGTGCCGAGTAAGGGAAGCCCGGCGAAAGGACGAAGTTGTCCGAGACCGTGAGCGGCGTCTTGTTGTTGAAGACGTTGTTCACGAACGCTTCCAGCGAGAACTGGCCGTGAGTGATCCCGACACGCGCATTGAACAGGTGCAGGTCCGGGGTCCGTGCCAGGTTCGCTTCGTTCGACCACACGCCCGACTTGAAATTCCAGTCCCCGCGCAGGAACCAGCGACCGTCGTCCCAGCCCGCGATGTCGGTGCCCACCTGGACGCCGACGTTGGCCGAATACTTCGAGGTGTTCTTCATCTCCTTGCCGGAGAAGTCGTAGATGCCGGTCAGCGCGCTGACGGTGGAGCTGGCGAACGACTTGATGTTGGAGTCGTTGAAGGCAGCGGCGGCATCGATCGTCAGGAAGTCGGTCGGGCGCCAGGACACATCGCCCTCGATGCCGCGCAGGTTCACCGAACCCGCGTTCATCGATGCGGTCACGAAGCTGAAGCCGGTGGGCTGCGTGGCGTCGGGCGCGACGATGATGGTCGAGTTGATCTGCTTGCGCCACTGGGCATAGTAGGCCGCCAGGGTGTAGCGCACGGTCGATCCGATGCGGCCCTTCAGGCCGATCTCGTAGTTGGTGATCTTCTCCGGCTCGATCGCCAGTTCACCGCCAGCATCCAGCGCCGCCTGCTGCACCGATGCGGCCTGCGACAGGATGTTGGTGTTGAACTGCGCCGGGTTCACGCCCTTGGCCCACGATGCATAGACCATCATGTCCGGTGTGATCTGCCAGTTGACGATCGCACGCGGGGTGAAGTTCTTGTACGTCGCCCGCGCGATTTCGGAGCCGCCTGCGTAGAACCCGGCCGGGATGAATGCGCTGGACGCCACGTTGAGACCGGCCGGACGCGCGAACGCCTGGAGCTTGTCGATCTGGTAGCGGCCCTCGAAGCTGGCCGAGATCGTATCAGTGATGTCGTAAGTCAGACCGAAGAAGAAACCGGTCGTCCGGTTGCGGCTGAGGCCGCCCGGCACGAGGCTGGATGCAGTCAGCACGCCGGTGCCGCCGCCCAGGCCCTGCAGCTGGTCCGCGCTGAGATAGCTGACGCCGGCCACGCCGCGGAACCGTCCGTTGGTGTAGGATGCGCGCCCTTCGAGCGAGAAGTCGTCGATCTTGCGTTCGATCAGGTAGGGGTAGTTGAAGAACCCTTCGCCATAGCACCCGGTTGTGACCGCGCCGCCGCAGGTCGGGCCGGTGAGCGCGCGGCCATCGTAGCTGTCGAGATCGATCAGCGTGGTCCAGACCTCGCGGTTGTAGCCGCCCAGCGCCGAGAAGGTGAGCTTGTCGGTCACGTCCCAGTCCAGCGTGGCATGTGCGTGCTTGGTGCGACGCAGCAGGCCGTAGCCCTGCACGCCTTCGCTGGGATCGACGATGCGGTTGGTGCCGATCGCCAGGAACTGCTTGATGTAGTCGCTGTTGACGTTGTTGGCGGTGACGGGGTTGATCGCGGCCGGAATGGTCCCGCAGAAATAGGCGTTCTGCACTGGAAGGCCGGCAGGCTGCCCGGTCACCGGGTTGAGCACGCCGCGCGTGTCGCCGGTAAGCGTACAGTTGGACTGGTTCTGCACGACGACCTGGCCGCTCGGCGTCCGGACGTCATAGGCGTAGAGGCGGGTCTGCGCAGAGGCGCCGTCCTTGTCCTCGCTCAGCATGCCGAACAGCTTGATGGTAACGTCCGGAGACGGCGTGATCGCCAGCAGCAGCGATGCGTTCTTGGTCGACTGGTCGCCCAGCGTGGTGCCGTTGTTGTTCTTCCACGAACCGTTGCGCGAGAACTGCTCGCCGTTGATGCGGAAGGACAGCAGATCCTCCACGATCGGGCCTTCGATCGAGCCGCGCAGGCGCCAGTTCTCACGCGTGCCGATCATGCCCAGCACTTCGCCGCCCCAGTCGTTGCCGGGCGCCTTGGTGACGACGTTGATCGCACCGGCGAACGTGTTGCGGCCGAAGTACGCGCTCTGCGGGCCCTTGATGATCTCGACGCGTTCCGGGTTGCTGATCGCGCTGAGCTGCGAGGGAGAGGACACCGCCACGCCGTCGATGAACATCGAGGTCGTGGTGGCCAGCGTCGTCGACGGCGTCATGCCGCGCATCACGACCTGCTGGAACGAGCGGTCGGCGTGGCCGGACGAACTGTTGTTGACGTTGATGCCGGGGGTCGATGCAGCCATGTCGGTGACCGAGACCACGCCCTTGGCGTCCAGCGTCTCGGACGTGATCGCCGTGACGGTGACAGGCACCTTCAGGATGTCTTCCCCGGTCTTGCGCGCGGTGACGATGATCTCGCCGCCTGCGGCGGGCGCTGCCGCATCGGCGGTCTGTGCCATTGCAGGCGTGGCGGCAGCCAGACCCGCGACAAGCGCGATGCTCGACAGGGTGGAGGCGAGATGCTTATGCGTTTTGCCGGTCATGTTCGTCCCTCAATTATTGTAGCGCCTTTCTGGCGGCAATTGTTGGTATGTTCCCTGCTTTTCCGCGAACTATACTTTGGATTATCTAAGATGGATGCGAGATGATGTTCTTTTTTACCGCTGAAGCTCGACTGACATCAGAGCAGGTGCGATCGTAATAAGAAGCGTGATAGAATTTCTCGCCGCAATGATTTGCGAATCAAGAACGTTTTATCGCAGTAAGATTTGACTTATATCAATGACAATTGAAGTGACTTGTCCCGAATGTTCGCCTGTCGGATGCAGCGCCCGCTTCGATCAGCCGGATGTGACTTTTCCAAGCCATGCATCGAGATCGCGCGCGAACTTGGCGGGCTTCTCCCACATTGGGAAGTGGCCGAGGTCCGGGTACTCGATCAGCGTGACGGGGGCATTCGTGAAGCGGGCGACCGACGCCTGCGCGCCTTGCGAAATCACGTCGTCGTAACTGCACCATTGCAGCAGCACGGGAACGTGGACGCTTTCCGCAACGGCACCGACATCGGATGTCCTGAACGCCTTGACGTTCGCCTGGATGTACTGCGCCTGCCGGTCCAGCGCGCCGGGCAGGTTGTTCATTTCGGTGATCTGGTCGACCATGCGCTCGGTCGGCTCGAAGCCGGGAGGCGTGGTGTCCTCCAGCATGACGCGCCAGAACCAGTGGGGCCGCCACCCCGGCAGCACCGACTTGAACACCGGCAGGCTCCAGCTCAGCCGCCAGTCCACCTTGCGGGTCTGGCTGGGACGCTCCAGCGGCAGCATGGAGAACGCCATCGCACGGGCATGGCCGGGATAGGCGCGGTTGTATTCCAGCGCGACGTTCGAGCCGTTGGACGTGGCGACGACGGCGAACCTGTCATGGCCAAGCTGCTTCATCAGCCCGTCCATCAACTGCGCCGCGCGCGGGGTGGAATAGACGCCTGAGGGATCGGGTCCGGTCAGCCCGTAAGGCGACCAGTCGAAGCGCACGATGCGATACTTGTCCTTCAGGATCGCGGCGACATCGTCCCATTCATGCAGGTTCACGATCGACCCGTGGAGCAGGACGACGACCGGAGCGCCGACCGGGCCTTCCTCGCGCACGTGCATGCGAACGCCGTCCACCGTGACGAAGCGCGATGGGCCGTCCGCCCAGCGCTTTTCCAGCGTTGCGCGGTCGGTCGCACCGGCTCCTGCCCGCAACGCCAGCACGGTGCCGCCGCCCAGCAGCGCCAGCGCGCCCAGCGTGGCGAGCGCGATACGTCCCGCCTTCATGCGGCCACCGCCTCGCGCGCGGACAGGCCCAGCGTTTCGCGCAAGGTGGCGCCGGGATAGTCGGTGCGCAGGCGACCGCGCGCCTGAAGGATCGGGACGACCCGTTCCACGAAGTCTTCAAGCCCGCCCGGCATCAGGCTGGGCTGCAGGGTGAAGCCGTCGCACGCCCCGGCATCGCGCCATTCGATCATCATGTCGGCCATCTGCTCGGGTGTGCCGATGAAGACGTTGTGGCCGCGCGGATGGCGCATGAAGTTGGCGGCGAAGGCGCCCAGCGGGGTTCCCTTTTCCGCCCCCGGCGTGATCGCGCGGGCAACGTCTGCGGGCGGCAGCAGGGTTGCCGCCAGGATCGCATCGACCGGGATCTGGCCCAGCGGGTCGAAGCCGGTCAGGTCGCAGCAAAGCGATTCCGACAGGTATTCGATCGCCAGCGCATCGTCGGCAAGGTCGAGGATCGCAGTATGTTCGGCGCGGGCTTCTTCTTCGGTGCTACCCAGTACGCAGGAAAGCCCCGGCATTATCCGCACCCCGTCGGGATTGCGACCGACGCCCGCCACGCGGGCGCGCAGGTCGTTGCGAAAGTCGATACCCGCATTGATCGAGGCAGCGGGGCAGAAGATCGCCTCTGCCGTGCGGGCGGCGAAGTCGCGGCCGTCGGGAGACTGGCCCGCCTGCACCAGAACCGGACGACCCTGCGGCAGGGCGGGGCCTTCACGGTCCATCTGTGCCCAAAGTTCGCAGGCCCGCGCGACCACTTCCACCGCGTTGCGATAGCGTGCGTCCTTGGGCGGCAGTTCCCTTTCGCCGAAGTTGGGCGCGGTGTCCGGGTGGGCGGTGGTGACGATGTTCCAGCCGGAGCGGCCGCCGGTGATGCGCTCCATCGTGCCGAAGCGTTCCGCCAGCATTTCCGGGCTGTTGTACGTGGTGGACACCGTGGCGACCAGACCGATGTGCTGCGTCACGGCGGCCATCGCGGTCAGCAGTGTCACCGGGTCCAGCGTCGGCATCGCCAGCCGTTCGGGCGTGCGGCCACCGGCGCCGCGCGATTGCAGCTGGTCGCCGAATACGATGGCATCGAAGCGGCCCTGCTCGGCCAGTCGGGCGACGCGGGCGTAGTAGTCCATCGAGAACACGCCTTCGGGACGTGCCCGCTCATGCTTCCAGCCGGTCGGGAAAAAGCCGATGCCCTGAAGGAAGGCCCAAAGGTGAATCTGGTTTTGCATCATGCGATCTCCGGGATCACGGCGCCGCCGGGCTGGTTGGAGGCGGTGGAGGGAAGGGGCAGGCCAAGGCGGGCGCGCAGGTCACCTGCGGGCCGGGGCGTCAGCAGCGCGGCAAGCTTCGCACCGATCTGCGGCAGCAGGGTCAGCGCATCGTCCAGCGTGAAGTGCGCGCCGTCGATCTCACCGGCATCGAAGCGCCGAGACAGTTCGGCAACGTCGGCATCGGCGTTCACCTTGAGCAGGCGCCTGGTGGCCTGCGGTGCCGGCTCGCCTTCGACGAAAAGCGCGATGTCAGCGTCGTGCACGGCGATGGGATCGTCCCCGTCTACCACCAGCAGCGGATGGCCCAGCGGCGGGCGCAGCGCGTTGACCGGCCCGGCCACCTTGAAGAACGGCCCTTCATGGTTCGATGCCCTGACCTTCAATGCATCGAGATAGCGCCCGCCCGCCTTGTCGAGGATCAGCGTGTCGCTGCCCCAGCCGTCCCACAGGGCGCGGGCGGCGGCCACCATGTCCTCGGCCATTCCCACGGGCGCGCCCTCTGGCACGACCGACCAGCCGATGCGCCCGGCGGCCAGGAAATCGACCGCCGACAGGGCGCGCGCGACGTGGAAAGGATGGGCGTTCGACGCAGGCACGGTGGCGACGATGCCCAGTGTCTTCGTCACCGGCGCTGCCCAGGCGACTATCACCTGTGCATCGAACGGACGCGCGCCCGAACGGCCCAGCATGAGCAGGTCGAAACCGGCGCCCTCGGCAGCCTGCAGCACGGCGCGGGCATGGTCGGGTACGGCAAGCGTCGCATCGGCCACGGAGGCGGAAAGGATGAAAGGTCTGGTCATACGATGATCACCGCTTCGTGAAGGGGATGGATGGGTTCGCAGCCGGTCTCGGTGATGCGAACGAGGTCTTCGCAATGGGCCGATCCGCCGATGCCGGTATCGAGCGTGGGGCAGTCGACCGAGAGGATCATGCCCGGCTCGATCACGATGTCGGGCTTGCGCCAGAAGCCGCCGTGGACTTCGCCCGGTTCATCCGTGTGGGCGAGGCCCACGCTATGCGGACCAAAGCCGATGGCGGCTTCGTACCCGGCGGCGCGGATGGCGTTTTCGCCGATGGCGGCGATCTCGGAATAGCGCAGGCCGGGGCGCAGCTTTTCGCGCACGGCCTGCCAGCCGAATGCGGCGGCTTCGGCCGCGCGGCGGGCGGCGCGGGTGGGTTCGCCCACGAAGACGGTGCGCGCGAAATCGCCGTGATAGCCCAGAAACTGGCTGACGCCGTCAAGCATCAGGGTCTGCCCGTCGACCACTTTCGTGCGCGAGAGGTCGGACGATACGCGATCGACGTTGAGGAACAGCGCGGTATTGCCGCGCGCCGCGCACTCCATGCGGTAAAGCGCCTGCAGTTCCACATGCGTGGCTCCTGCGCGGATCGCATGGCCCACGGCGTTGAGCGCGTCGACGTTGGAGCGGGCCGCGCGCGCCATCAGGGCATGTTCCAGCGGCGACTTCACCAGCCGGATTTCGCGCAGGATATTGTCCGCCTGCACCATCGTGCCGGGATGATCGTGCCGCTGCGCCACCTGCGCGATGACGGCGTGGTCGAAGCCGATGCGGCCCTGCCACAGCCCAAGTCCGCCCATCGCCGCAACGATGGCCGCACCTGCATCGCCATGCGCGATCATCGCGCCTGCGGTCTGTGCGGAGATGGCGGCGCGGTGTGCTTCGGCAGGGGTAAGGCGGGTCGGATCGCGCTCGGGCAGGACCGGGCCGTTCGGCACCGGCGATGGTGCCTCGTCTCCTTCGTCCCCGAGGTGCGTGTAAAGCCAGAGCGCGACGTCGCGGCGATCGCGTCCGTCCGCCCAACTGTAGTGGTGCAGGAACCGGCTCGTCACCAGTCCCGGCTGCTCGGGCCGTTCCCGTGCCAGCAGCGCGAAGGTGCCCGGCGGCTGCCCGGGCCGGGTGCGCCCGATCTGCGGCCAATGGCCCAGCGCGTGGAAGACGTTAAGCGGATCGCCCAGCACCAGCCCCGCCAGGTCATGCCGTTCCATGACGGCCACCGCGCGGGCGAGATTCATCGGCCCTTCGCGCTCCAGCGCCGCCAGCAGGGCATCGTCATCGGGAAGGAAGCTCGTGTCCATGGACATGGATATGAACACGACAGAGCGCGTCTCCTGCCCGCAGCTGAAGAACTATTCGCCTGCCGATAATATTTCTCTTCAACCGCTGGTGCGTCCGGGGACTGCGATAGCCTGCGTGGCATGAACCCGAACGACCCGTCTTCGCCTGCGCAGATCGAGCGCGCCTTCGTGCGTCTTGAAGAAGGCCAGCTTCACCTGCGGCGGCTGCCCGCTGCGGAGCCGGGCCATGTTCCCGTGCTGCTGCTTCACGCCTCGCCCGCATCGTCGTGGTTCCAGCAGGATCTGATGCTGGCCCTGCGTGCGGCGGGCTGCCGGGGAGAGATCGTCGCGCCCGACACGCTGGGCAATGGCGATTCGCCGCCGCCGTCCCCGGATGAGCCGGACATCGCGTACTTCGCCGGGTCGATGGACCGGCTCTGCGATGCGCTGGGCTTCGGTGAAGTGGACGCTTATGGTACGCACACCGGCGCGCGTATCGCCTGCGAACTGGCGGCGGGGCACGAAGGGCGCGTGCGGCGTCTGGTGCTGGACGGGATCACCGAATACGACGACGATCTGCGCGATGCGGTGATCGCCAACTACGCCCCCGTCGTGGAGCCGGACGAATATGGCCGCCATCTGATCTGGGCGTTCAACTTCTGCCGCGACCAGGCGCTGTTCTTCCCCCACTTCATGAAGGATGCCGGCCACCGGCTGGCCGTGCCGATGCCGCCGGCCCACATCCTCCACCGAATCACGCTGGACGTGCTCAAGACGCTGGACACATACCCCAAGCCCTACATCGCTGCATTCCGGTACCGCGCATTCGAGCGGATGGCGCACATCGCCGCGCCGACGCTGCTGCTGAAGCCGGAAACCGAACTGGCGCTGCTCAATGCATCGGTGGCGACGGCGATGGGCCTGCTGGCAGACGGGCATGAAGCGTCGACCGGCGGCTCTGCGCAAGCGAAGGCGGCGGCGATCGCGCCGTTCCTGGGAGCGTCCGCATGAAGATGGACACCGCAACCGGCGCGCAGGCGCGGCTGAGCATCGGCACCTGCGTGGGCTTTGGCATCGGCACCGTGGGCGTGTCGATCATGCTCAATGCGGTGACGACGTATTTTCCCGCGCTGATGTCCACCGTTCTGGGTCAGTCGCCAGAGATCGCGGGCTATCTGCTGATGATCTCCAAGCTGGCCGACGCGGTTATCGACGTGGTGATCGGTACCCTGTCCGACCGGGCGCGCACGCGCTGGGGACGCCGCAAGCCGTTTCTGGCGGCGGGGGCGCTGCTATCCGCCATATCGTTCCTGATGCTGTTTGCGCCGCCCGTGATGGGGCAGGGCGCCCTGCTGGTGTGGATGATCGCGGCGCTGGTGATCTATTCGACCGCGTACTCGCTGTTCAACGTTCCCTACATGGCGCTGCCTGCGGAGCTGACCGACGGGTTTCACGAACGCACCCGGCTGATTTCCTTCCGCACGGTGTTCGTCTCGATAGGCCAGCTGCTGGCGATGGCGGGCACGGCCTGGCTGATCCAGAGCGGCGGCGCAGGCCGCGCGGGCTTTGCGACGATGGGCCTCGTGATGGCGCTCATCATCGGCGGGGCGATGACCGCAACGGCGCTGGCCGTTCCGGTGCAGCATGGCGTCGCCCCGGCAACGGGATCGCACCTGCCTGGCCTTGCCCAGATCCGCGCCATCGCCCGCAACCGGCCTTTCATGATGCTGCTGGGCGCGAAGGTGTTCCAGTTCCTCTCGTTCGCCTCGGTCGCCTCCACGATGCTGCTCTACATGCTCAACGTGGTGGGCGTAGGGTACAGCGGGCAGATCGTGATGGCGGTGACGCAGAACGTCGTCACCGCATTCGCCATGCCGCTGTGGGTGTGGAGCGGCAGGACCATCGGCAAGCGCCGCACCTATCTGGCCGGGGTCGTCATCTTCTGCCTCACCACGCTGAGCTGGCTGTTCGCGGATACGTCCATCACCACCACCGGCATCGTGCTGCGCGCGATCACCGGCGGGCTGGGTTCGGGCGCCATCATCCTGATGTCGATCTCGATGCTGGGCGATACGCAGGCGTACGACCGCGCGCTTACTGGAGAAGCGCGCGAAGGGCTGCTGTCCAGCGCCATCGCTGTGGTCGAGAAGGTCAGCTTCGCGCTGGGCGTGGCGGTGCTGGGCGTGTTTCTTCATGCGCTGGGCTACGTGCCGACCACTGGCGGCGCGATCGTGAAGCAGCCGGAAAGCGCCATGCTGGCGCTCAAGCTGGGCTTTGCGGTGATCCCCTCGATCATGTTCGCGATCAACGGCCTGTTCCTGTGGGCCTACGACCTGGACGAGGACAAGTTCGCCGCCGCGCGCCTGCGCAGCGAAGAGGGGCTGGGGAACACCGCGCTATGATCCGCCGCGCCTACACCACCTGCCGCCACGGCCAGATGCACTACCGTACCGCCGGCACTGCGGGAGCGCGCACGCCCATTGTGCTGCTGCATCAGAACCCCTCGTCCTCGTTCGAGTACGAGCCGCTGATCGGCGCCCTTGCCGCCGACCGGCTGGTCGTGGCGCTCGATACGCCCGGATACGGCATGTCCGACGCGCCGCCTGCGCCACCGGGCATGGCGGGATACGCGGCAGCGTTCTCGGACGCTCTCGATGCCCTGGCCGTTGAGGGTATGCTGACCGGTCCCGTGGACCTCTACGGCTTCCACACCGGCACGCTGCTGGCCTGCGAACTGGCCATCGCACGGCCCGACCGCGTGCGGGCGCTGGGCCTGACGGGCATTCCGATGTTCGATGGGGACTCCCGCGCCAAACGCCTTGCGGATGCCGAGAACTATCCCCCGCTGGATGAGGAGGGCACTGTGCTGCGCGACCTGACGGCAGGCCTGTGGGCTTATGTCGTGGGCAAGCGCAATCCCGGCGTGCCGCTGGACAAGGCCGCGCTCAACTTTGCCGACAAGGCGCGCGTGATGGACCGCTTCACCTGGGCCTACAAGGGCGTGTGGACATGGGACTTCGCGCGCCTCGAACAGGTCCGACAGCCTGCAGTGCTGCTGCAGCCGGCGGAGGATCTTCACGCCGTTTCACGGGCGGCGGCCGCGCGCCTGCCGTCCTGCCGGGTGGTCGAGATGCCCGATCTCGACCGCGACATCTTCGATATTGCACCAAAGAGAATTGCTCATGAACTGCGAGACTTCCTTGACCGCCTCTGACCTTCCGCTTGCCGAAGTATCGCATTCGGTCCTGCATCCGGACTTCATCGTTCGCGAAGTGGCGCGCCGCTATTCGCTGAAGGGCGAACTGACGTGCTTCCTGCTTTATCGCGGAATGAACGACGTCTATCTGGTTCAGGACGCGGAGGCGAAGTACGCGCTGCGCGTGTGGCGCAAGACCTACCGCGATGTCGATGACGTGGCGTATGAACTGGATTTCCTGGATTACCTGCGCCGCGCCGGGTTCCCGGCATCGGTCGGCGTGCCGCAGAACGACGGCGCGCTCTACTTCAAGGTGATCTCGCCAGAGGGCGAACGCGCGATTGCTCTCTACGACTGGGCGCCGGGTGTGAAGTTCGGCGATCGCCTGTCCGAAGAGACCGCCTTCCGCATCGGTGCGGCGATGGCGCAGATGCACCTGCATGGCTACGAATGGGCCAATGCGCAGGCCGGCGGCAAGCACCGGTTCTCGACCGAGACGGCCAAGGACTACAACATCTGCATGCCGGCGCTGATCGACTTCGTCTACGATCGCCCGGACGATCTGCGCGATTACCCGATCATTGCCGCCAACCTCGACAGGCGCATCGACGAGATGGCGGCGTCGGGCAAGGTGCCGCTGGGCGTGTGCCACCGCGATTTCCACCCCAGCAACGTCCACGTCGACGAAGACGGAAGGATCACGCTGCTGGACTTCGACGCGGCGGGCGAGGACTTCCTGATGCAGGACGTCCAGAACTTCGTGTGGGGCAACCTGTTCTACGGCTTCGATCCCAGGATCGGCGAGGCTTTCGAGGCGGGCTACGAATCTGTGCGGCCCTTCACGCCAGAAGAGAAGGATGCCATCGAAGTGTTCCTGATGGCAAAGTGCCTGCGCCTTGTCGCCGGGATGGCGCATAGCTCCACGGCGGTCGGGCGCGGCACGCTGCGGTTCCGCAACCTCGACTGGCTGGGCGACTACATCAAGACGCGCGCCCGCGCTGCCGGGCTGCTCTGACGATGGCCGGTCCGATCGCTCTGGATATGACCGAAGGCGGCGCGACCTTTGCCGAGGACGCCGCACGGCCGGGCACCAAAGGCGCCTGGACGATGGTGATCATGCTGTTCCTTGCAGGCATCCTGTCGATCATCGACAGGGCCGCGTTGAACATCCTGGTCGATCCGGTGCGGGCCACGCTGGGCATCGGCGACGAGCAGATCGGGCTGCTGCAGGGGCTGGCCTTCGGGCTGTTCTACGCCTTCATGGGCATCCCGATGGGCCTTGCCGCAGATCGCATATCCCGACGCAACCTGATCGTCGCGGGCATCACCTTGTGGAGCCTCGCGACGATCGGCAGCGGTCTTGCGCAGTCGTTCGGTTCGCTGTTCGTGGCGCGCCTGATGGTGGGTCTGGGAGAGGCGGCTCTGGGCCCGGCGGCGATCTCGCTGATCGCTGACCTGTTCGCGCCCTCGCGGCGGGGAAGGCCGATTTCGGTCTACATGATGGGGCAGGGGCTGGCGAGCGGCATTGCGATTTCGCTGACCAGCCTGATCCTTGCCGCAGCGGGCGCCGGGGTGTTCACGGGCTTTCCGGTGCTGGGCACGCTGGTGCCGTGGCGCAGCGTCTTCGTCATCTTCGGCGCGTGCGGCCTGGTCATTGCGCTGGCCATGCTGCTGCTGACGCGCGAGCCGCCCCGGCAGGGTGCGGCGGTGGGCGGCCCCGCGCGGGTGCCGGGCGCGGCGGAGGCGGCATATCTGAGGCGCAACCGGGGCGTGCTGCTGCCGCTCTACTTCGGCTTCGCCACCTGTTTCACGGTGGCTTACGGCGGCGCATCGTGGGCGCCCTCGATGCTGCTGCGCAGCTATGGGGCGACGCCTGGCTATCTGGGGGCTTGGCTGGGGCCGCTGTCGATGGCCTTTTCCGCGATCGGGCCGCTGGTCGGCGGCACTCTGCTGGATCGCTCGATGCGCTCGGGCGATACGCTGGCGCGCTTCCGGATACTGGCCGTCGCGCCGCTGTTCGCGCTGCCGTTCACGCTTTCTGTACTGGCGCACGAACTACACTTCGCGACGGTGCTGGTGGCGTCGGCCAACGCGGTTTTCTCGGTCGTGGGCACGGTGATGTTCGCCACCCTGCAATCGGTGGTGCCGCCGCGCATGCGGGGTAGTTCGATCGCGCTGACGCTGGTGCTGAACACGATCCTGGGCGCAAGCCTTGGCCCGCTCATGGTCGCGAGCGTTACCGAGCGGGTGTTCGGCGATCCCGCCAGTGTGGGCTGGTCCATCGCACTGGTCTGCGTGCCGTTTCTGCTGGTGGGGACCGGGCTCTACGCCCTTGCCTTGCGCGCCATCCGCAAGGCCCATGCCCGCGGCGACAGCGAGTGCGCGCGGCTGCTGGCGGGCGAGGCATTCTAGAAAGCGCAAAAAAACGCCCGGCCTATCGGGGCCGGGCGTTTTTCATATCGGCTGGTGACAGTCCTCAGTTGAGAACGGGCATGTCCATGTCCATGTCCATGTCCAGATCGAGGAGGTCGCTGCGGTTCATTTCCTCGCTGATCGCTGCGGCTGTCACCTTGAGGTCGGCCAGATGGCGCTCCACCGCTTCGCCCTGCTTCATGGCGGCGGCGAAGTAGATCATCGTCAGCGCCGCTTCGAACTGCCCGTCGCGGAAGATGGGCACGGCCACCGACGATGTCTTGCCCGGCGTCAGGTTATGCTGGCCCCAGCCGATCGCGGCATAGCCTTCGTCGCGGATCTTGTTGAGCGTGTTGACCGAAACATAGGCGGTCTGTTCCTGCTCTCCGGGCGAACCGACCAGCGACACCCAGTCCATCATCCGGTCAAGCTGTTCGGGCGTCATGTGCGCCAGGCAGACGCGGCCCGATGCGCAGTCCATCAGCGGCAGGCGGAAGCCCGGATAATACCGCTCGAACGTCAGCGAGGTATCGGCATGGGTGGAATCGCGCACGACCATGTGCGTGCCGACACGCACCGTCAGCGACACGGGCCATCCGATCTTCTGCGTCAGCGCGCGCATGTGGCGGCGGCTGTGCTCGACAAGAAAGCTGTCCGCCTGAAAGCCCTGCGACAGCGACTGCACCAGTGCCGTCGGCCGATAGAACTTGCGTGCCGGTTCCTGTTCGATGAGCCCTTCATGCATCAGCGTCTGCACGATCCGGCAGGCGGTAGGGTAAGGGATGCGCCCGCGTTTCGAGATCTGCATCATCGACAGCGAACCCATCTGATTGATTTCCTGAAGTATCGAAATAGCGCGACAGACAGCGCGGATCGGTACACCTCGTTCCATAGCTTCAACCCCAGTCTTGTGTTTTTGACCGGACCCTCATCCGGTGCTTGTGAAGCTATCGTTACGGTTTCACTTACCACCTGGCGAATGCTTTTTTCCCCGCAGGGTGAGCACAATTTCCGCACACCGGTCAAAAACCGGCAGACTTGCACGGTTTCGGCGCGATTTGACTGAGATGAAATGTTATTGAAATAGGACAAATGAAAGCTGGGTGGTTTGCTAAAAGGCCGCATCGGGCGAGTTGGGGGCAGCGAATCGCCGGTTCGACCAAGCCCGATTATCCGTAGAACGGACAGGCCGTGCCGATCGCTCGACGCTGCCGCATCCGGGTTCCAAGGCATGAAGCGATGAACAGCCACACCACTCCGCGCACGCTCTACGATCGCCTCTGGGACGCGCACACCGTCGTGCGTGGGGATACCGGAAAGGATCTGATCTACATCGACCGGCATCTGCTGCACGAAGTGAGCACGCCCCAGTCGTTCGAGCTGCTGCGCGACAACGGCTTGAAGGTGCGTCGTCCCGTCACCCAGCTTGCCGTGCCCGACCACGCGGTGCCGACATCGGAACGCGGCGGGCAGATCCGGGGTGAACTGGCGCGCAGGCAGGTGGCGCTGCTGGAAGCCAATTGCGCGGCTTTCGGGATCGAGTATCTGGCGCTCGAGGGCGATCGGCAGGGCATCGTCCACGTCATCTCGCCCGAGCAGGGCTTCACGATGCCGGGCATCTCGCTGGTATGCGGAGACAGCCATACCGCGACGCACGGTGCATTCGGTGCACTTGCTTTCGGCATCGGGGCCAGCGAGTGCGGCACGGTCATGGCCACGCAGACGCTGTGGCAGGCGCGCAACCGGAACCTGCGCGTTCACTATTCCGGGCAGTTGCAGTCCCATGTCACCACCAAGGACATGATCCTGGCCCTGATCGGCACGATCGGCGCGGGCGGCGGCATCGGCCACGCGATCGAGTTCACCGGGGAGGCGGTGCGCTCCGCATCGATGGAAGCGCGCATGACGCTGTGCAACATGGGCATAGAGGCCGGATCGCGCGTGGCACTGGTCGCCCCTGATGATACCACCTTCGCCTGGCTGAAAGGTCGCCCCCGTGCGCCGCAGGGCGCGATGTGGGACCGTGCCGTGGCGTATTGGCGCACTCTGCGCTCCGATGACGACGCGGTGTTCGACCGCACGGTGGAGATCGACGCCGCCGCCATCGCGCCGCAGGTCACCTTCGGCACGTCGCCGGATCAGGTCATGGCGGTGGACGGGCTGGTCCCGCAGGCACCTGCGCGGGCGCTCGATTACATGGGGCTCGAAGCCGGGCGTCCGATCGCCGGGCTAGACGTCGATTATGCCTTCATCGGCAGTTGCACCAACAGCCGCATAGAAGACCTGCGCGCCGCCGCGCAGGTGATCCGGGGCCGCCATGTGGCGCAGGGGGTGACCGCGATGGTCGTGCCCGGCTCGACCGCCACCAAGCGGCAGGCTGAGGCCGAGGGGCTGGACCGGGTGTTCGAACAGGCCGGGTTTGCCTGGCACCATGCAGGGTGCTCCCTGTGCGTGGCGATGAACGGCGATTTCGTACCCGAGGGCAAGCGCGCCATCTCCACTTCCAACCGCAATTTCGAAGGCCGTCAGGGCGCCGGAGCCCGCACGCACCTCGCCAGCCCGGCGATGGTGGCGGCCGCAGCGATTGCCGGGCATATCGTCGATGTGCGCAAGGATCTGCAGGGGGAGTACGCCTGATGCCCGGCTTCACGCCTTTCACAGCACCCGCCTTCGTGCTGGATGAGGACGACGTTGATACCGACATCATCTTCCCCGCCCGCTTCCTGCTTCATACCGAGCGCAAGGGGCTGGCGCGTTTCGCCTTTCACGACCGGCCCGCGCTGCTCAACGCCTATGCCAGTGCAGGCAGCCCGCCGATCCTGCTGGCCGGCGCGAACTTCGGCTGCGGGTCCAGCCGCGAACACGCCGTGTGGTCGCTGGACGGCATGGGGCTGACCGCGATCTTCGCGCCTTCGTTCGGCGAGATCTTCCGCGGCAACTGCGCGAACAACGGCATCGTCGCCGGTGCGATTGCGCCCGAAGCGCTGACCGCCTTGCAAGGTCTGGTCGCCGACGGACATGCCCTGTCCGTCGATCTCGCCGCGCAGAGCGTGACGTGCGACGGACAGGATTTCGCCTTCACCGTTCCCGACAGCGACCGCGAGATGCTGCTCGCCGGATGGAACACCACCACCCGTATCCTGGCCCTGCACGGGCAGGACATCGATGCATTCGAAAAGGCCCAGCGCGACAGCGCCCCGTGGCTCTGGACAGAGGAAGACGAAGCATGAGCGCAAATGTTCTGAAGACCAAGCTGGCCGAGGGCAAGTTCTTCACGGTCCCCGGCGTGCACGACATGATCGCCGCCCTGATGGCCGAGCGTGCCGGCTTCGACGTCGTCTACGGCAGCGGCTACTGGACGACCGCCTCGGCCTATGGCCTGCCCGACACCGGCATCGTCAGCTATACCCAGATGCTAGACCGGATGGCGACGATCAAGCGCACCATCGGATCGGCGCTGATCGCCGATGCCGACACTGGTTTCGGCGGGCTGCTGAATGTCCACCACACCGTCAAGGGCTATGAACAGGCGGGCATTTCCGCGATCCAGCTTGAGGACCAGGAGTTCCCCAAGAAGTGCGGCCATACCCCCGGCAAGCGCGTGGTGGCGACGGAGGAGATGGTCGATAAGATCAAGGTCGCGGTCGAGGCGCGCGAGGACATGCTGATCATCGCCCGCACCGACGCCTACCAGAGCTTCGGCCTGGACGAGACGCTGCGCCGCCTCGAAGCCTACGACAAGGCCGGCGCCGACATCCTCTTCCCCGAAGCGGTGACCTCGGACGAGGAGATGCGCAAGGTCTGCGAGACGTTCGGCAAGCCGGTGCTGGTCAACATCGCCAACGGCGGCGTGACCCCGCCGCATAACGCGGATGTGCTGGCCGAACTCGGCTTCGCCTTCGCGATCTATCCGTCGCTGACCAGCCTGGTTTCGGCGCGGGCGATGGAGCTGGCGCTGAACCAGCTGCGCGACAACGGCGTGGGTGAGCCGACCGATCCGGGCCTGTTCGACTTCAGGGAGTTCTGCTCGCTCGTCGGCTTCGAGGAAGTCTGGGCCTTCGACAAGAAGTGGGCGCGGTAATGAACGGAAAGACCCGCGCCGCCGTGCTGGCCCAGTCGGGCGGGCATGCGAAACCCTACGCCGCCAACGCCCCGCTGCGCTTTGCCGAGCTTGACCTCGACGCACCGGGGCAGGGCGAAGTCCGCGTGGCGATCGACGCGGCAGGGCTGTGCCATTCCGACCTGTCGGTGGTGAACGGCGACCGCGTGCGCCCGATGCCGATGGCGCTGGGCCACGAAGGGACCGGCATCGTCGAGGCACTCGGCCCCGGCGTCACCGGGCTGGAAGTGGGCGACCGCGTGGTGCTGGTGTTCCTGCCGTCATGCGGGCGCTGCACCCCCTGCCTCTCGGGCGAGGGATACCTGTGCGAGGCGGGCGCAGCGGCGAACGGCCGTGGCGAGCTGATCGGCGGCGGCTTCCGCCTGCACGAATGCGGCACGGACGTGCACCATCACCTGGGCGTGTCGTGCTTTGCGACGCATGTGGTGGTTGACCAGCGTTCGGCCGTGAAGGTCGACCGTGACATTCCCGCCGAAGTCGCCGCCGTGTTCGGCTGCGCGGTGCTGACGGGCGTTGGCGCCGCGATCAACAGCGCCGCGATCCGGGCTGGCGAGACGGTGGTGGTCTTCGGTCTCGGCGGCGTGGGGCTTGCCGCGTTGATGGGCGCGGTGGCAAGCGGTGCGGCGACGGTGATCGGTGTGGATCTGGCGCCGAACAAGGTCGCGCTGGCGGGTGAACTTGGCGCCATCGGCACCACCCCGGACCAGCTGGACGCGGTGATGGCGCAGCATCTGGGCGGCAAGGCCGATGTCGTGATCGAGACCGTAGGGAATGCCAGGGTGCTGGCCGGCGCCTACACTGCCGCGCGCCGTGGCGGCCGTGTGGTCACCGTGGGCCTGCCCGCGCCCGAGGCGCGGCTCGACCTGCAGGCGCTGTCGCTGGTGGCCGAGGGCAAGACGCTGATCGGCTCCTACATGGGATCCGCCATCCCGGCGCGCGACATTCCCCGCTATGTGGCGATGTGGCGGGCGGGGCGCCTGCCGGTGGATCGCCTGATCAGCTCCACTCACAGGCTGGACGACCTGAACGAGATGCTCGACGCGATGGATCGCGGCGAGGCCATCCGGCAGATCATCCGTTTCTGATTTCGGCCCGGAGGGTGTTCGTGGCACCCTCCGGGCTGACCAACTGGCGATCAAATCCCTGTTGCACCTCAAGAGAAACGCGATTCTGGATCATGCTCCTCTCGGCCAGCAAGGCAGAGGGAATGACAGGGATGACACAGAACAGCCGGGACACCGGCGAATTGACGATAATCCGGCTGAACGTCGAACCGGCGAGCGCTGAGGCGCTTGCGCCGTTCGGCGCGATCATCGGGCGAGAGGCGCCGGTCCAGCCGGTGTCGGTGGACTTCTACAAGGGCGCGGTGAAGATGAGCTATCCGGCGCGCTTCCTGTGCGAGCACCCGGTGGAGATCACCCTTGCACAGATGGATCGCCGCCCCGGCGAAGTGCGCTACATGGAGCGGCATTTCCAGCACACGCAGGCATTCCTGCCGCTGGGGGGCAAGCCCTTCATCGCCGTCATGGCGCCGCCCGGCGAAGGCGATCTGCCCGACCTGTCGCAAGTGCGCGCCTTTCGGTTCGATGGCAGCGCCGGCTTTGCGATGCATCTGGGGACGTGGCACGAATTTCCCTTTGCGGAAGAGGACGGCACCGATCTTGTGGTGATCCTGTCCAGCCAGACCGGCTACGACCTCAAGGGCAAGGACGCGCAGACCGAGGAGGCCCATGGGCCGGACCTCGACAAGAAGGACATCGTGGCCCGCACCGGCCACGTCTTCCGTTTCGACACCGGAGTGAACTGACGATGGCAGAGCGCATCAATCTGGACCGCAAGGCCCATTCCAAGGGCAGCCAGCCGGTCATCTTTGAAAGCGAGACGATCGACGCGCTGGCCGGCATGGTGCTGGCCCTGCTGGGCGAAGTGGTGGTGCTGAAGGACCGGCTCGACGCGAACGAGCGGCTTCTGGCGGCAGCGGGCTTGCATGGCCCGGCCGACATAGACACCTTCGCACCCGACGCACAGACCAAGGCGGAACGCAGCGCCTATCGTCAGGCGATCTACGACCGCGTGCTCGGCTCCGCCCGCGACAAGCTGATGCCCGAAGCGCTGGCGCAGCAGAACGACTACGAAGGCGTGCTCGACGCCGTGACCCGCGACTGAAACGCGAGGAGGATATTATGGAACAGTACCGTCAGGAACACTTCGGCCACGCGGTGATGCCGCAGGCCACGCATGACGAGCAGGCGATGGAGGATCACTTCCTTGCCATGCGCGCCTGGACCAACCGCAACATGGACCCGCTCGACCGGCGGCTGCTGGACGAAGTGGTCGTCCCCGCGATCGAGAAGAAGACCGGCGCGAAGCCCACTTCCAGCACGCAGGTACGCCAGGCACTGGAAGCGCATCCTTTGCACAAGTACTGGCTGACGCTGTCGCTGACCTATCAGGATCGTATCTGGCAGACCCTGGACGGTTCGATCGACCGCCAGTACGACGAACTGGCCGCAAGGGTGAAGGAGCAGGTTGCGCAGCCCGCAGGATCGTTGCGCCTGAATCCCGACCTTGTGATTCCGCGCTATATCTCGGCCTTCGACCATCACCGGATGCCGGGCAGCTACGTGGTCGATACCGCGCAGGACGATTTCCGCGCCGGCGCGCTCTACGACCGGTTCGCATCGACTTACTTGCGCAACCTCAACGGCGGTTGGAAGAACGACGGGCGCGGGCACAGTCTGGCCAGCCATGTGCAGGATTTCTATCCCGGCTTCGCGCCGAAGCGGATTCTGGACCTCGGCTGTTCGGTGGGCCACTCCACGGTGGCCATCGCGCAGGCTTTCCCGGGTGCGGAAGTCTTTGCGCTCGATGTCGGCGCGCCGATGCTGCGGTACGGCCATGCTCGCGCCGAGGCGATGGGCGTGCCGATCCACTTCAGCCAGCAGAACGCCGAAGAGACCGACTTCGCCGACGGCAGCTTCGATCTCGTCTGCTCCTCGGCGGTAATGCACGAAACATCGGCCAAGGGGATGCGCGCCATCTTCAGGGAATGCCACCGCCTGCTGCGTGATGGAGGCGTGATGTGTCACGTCGATGTGCCGCCGCGCCATGAACACCTGTCGCTCTGGGACCAGATGCGCTGCGATTTCGAGAGCCACTACAACAACGAGCCGTTCATGACGTCGCTGGCGCGGATCGATTGGCACAAGGTGGCGGTGGATGCCGGATTCGACGGGGATCAGGTGCTGGTCGGCTACCGCAAGGGCACGTCGTACCTGAAGCCGGACCGGGAGGACTTCTTCACCGAAGGCCACCCGCAAGGCCATTCGATGATCGGCAGCTGGTACGCCTGTTCTGCCGTGAAGTGACAAGGAAGAAGGGGGAGCGTTCGTCACGCTCCCCCCGATTGCTTCAGCCCAGCTTCGTCGGCGCCGCGGGCGGCTGCGGCGGGGTCCAGCCTGCCGGCACCGGCGCCGGCTTCTGTTCGCGCGCGTAGTTCTCAAGGCTCGACAGCGAAGGGCCGTAGTCCTCGGTTGGCGCATGCAGCCACTTTTCGTCCATCGCCCGCGCGGCGGCAACCAGATCCTGCGGCAGTTCGGCAATGCCGCCCGGCAGCGTCTGGAACGTGGTGAAGTACGTGATGTGGCCGGGTGCCTGGCCCATCAGCATCCACGGCAGCCACGGCGTCATCCGGGTCCATG
This sequence comes from Novosphingobium gossypii, assembly GCF_050433305.1. NCBI lineage: Bacteria > Pseudomonadati > Pseudomonadota > Alphaproteobacteria > Sphingomonadales > Sphingomonadaceae > Novosphingobium > Novosphingobium gossypii. The sequence continues at coordinate 121,807 of NZ_JBNPXM010000002.1, forward strand.
CGCCGATGTGCGGGATGTGTGTCAGGTTGGGGTTCTCCACGTCGGCGCGCTTCACGGTATAGATGAAGTGCTCCGAAACACGGTTCATCACGCCCGAAGATTCGCGCGGCCACTTGTCGGGCTGCAGCGCGTTCGGGTAGATCATGTCGATATCGGTGTTGACGATCAGGGTGCCTTCGGGCCCCTCCATCCAGTCCATCAGGAACGGCTTGGGCGCAGCCGTCGTTTTCTGCAGGCCGCCGTAGCTTGGAAGGTCGGGCACGCGGTCGCTGATGGTGAAGTTGAACGGGTCGTTGGCGATCGGCACGACCTTGACCTTCTCGCCGGTATAGGGATTGTCCCAAGTTTCCAGCAGCTTGCCGGTTTCGACGTCGCGATAGAACACGATTTCGCGCAGCATGCGGCGCCAGCTGCCGTCTTCCAGCCGCTTCAGGCGCGTGAAGCTGAACCCTTCGGCGATGAACAGCGGGCGGATCTTTTCGTTGTCGCGGACGCCGAAGGCCTTCCCGCGGAGCCAGCCACACTTTTCCCTGGTCGGATCGACGTCGCCGTCGATCCGGGCGTAGGTGTCGCGGTTCCAGACGGGATCCTTGAAATCCACTTTGGTGCGGAAATCGAGGCGCGAGGCGGCGCTCTGCTTCGATGCGGCAACGGCGGCTGCGGGAAGCGCCGCCACGCCTGCGGCGATCGCCGCCAGGCCAAGACCTTCGCGGCGGGTTAGCTTGATATTCGACATGGGCTGGTCACTCCAGTTTTCGGCAAGACGCCCGAAGGGCCTTGTGCGGTCATCGGGATGGATGATGTGCCGGTCCGCGTCGATCAGTTCGGCACGAATGATCGCCAGACAGATATGACGGATCGGCGATCACATTTGTTGATCATGCTGGTCTTCACGGCGCGCTAGTTGCATCGCGATTGCGCAAGGGTTCGAAAGCGGATTGGGCAAGGATCGCGCGCAGAGCGGCGCAGGCGCTCGTCTCGAAATTCTCCGCCATGCTGACGAAGCCGAACGGGGCGGCGGTCACTTCCGTGCCCGGCAGCCTGCGCAAGGTTCCGTCCGCCAGTTCACCGGCGACACGCTCGTCCGCGATCAGGCCGATGAAGTCCCCGCTCAGCACCAGCAGGCGGATGACTTCCATCGACGCGGTACGCACGCTCTTGCGGGCGACATCGCGGCCTGCCGATGCCATGATCGAAATGATGTCGTTGCTGCCGGGAAAGGCGCCGACGATTGCGGTGTCGAACTCCACCCAGCGATAGGCCGGGATCGGGTCGCCCGCTGCGATCGCATCGAACACCGGATGCCCTGCTGCAGCGACCACCGAGTAATTGAGGGTGCCGACCGGCTCTGTCACCAGAGTGCCGCCGTGATCGTCATCGGCGGGAAGTGCGCAGCATGCGAAATCGACTTCGCCTTGCTGCAGGCGAGTGAGCAGCTGGGAGCTGTATCCTTCCAGGACGCGCAGTGTCGTGGTGGGATAGCGTTCGGAAAACTCGGCCAGGCAACGGGCGAAGGCATCGGTCAGCAGGATCGAATGGACGCCCAGGTTGATCGTCTGGTTGTGCGCGCTGTCCGCCACTTCGTCCAGGATGCGCTCCTGTTCGCGGAAGATCAGGCGGGCGCGGCGGACAAGGCGGTCGCACAGCGGCGTCGGGCGGATGCCGCGCGGGCCCCGCTCGAACAGGCGGCCGTTCAGCGTCTCTTCCAGCTGGTGCATGCTCCATGTCAGCGCCGGCTGGGAAATGCCCAGATCCCGCGCCGCCTGCCGGAAGCTGCCCGCTTCGTAGATCGCCACCATGCGTTGCAGTTTGACCAGGTCCATGTGCACCATCAGCTTTCGATATGCCACCAGCGGCGCGGCCCGTGTTCGGGACCCCGCCGCTGTCGATGCGCTCAGTTCTGCGGCGCGCCGGTGTCTTCGAAATTGCGCCAGTCGCGCGTCACGAGTCTTTCGTCGATCAGTGTACGCTGGTAGCATTCGCCATCGCGGAACCACTGCCAGGTGCGGGCGCGCTTGGTGAAATCCTCGTTCACCTGGATCATCTCGTAGAGGTAGATCCCCGGCTCGTCGTGACGAGTCCAGTTCAGGCAGGTGGAGCGGTTGAAGTCGTCCGGCTGCATCGCGGCGGCCCAGCCCTTGATCAGGTCGTTGTCCCAGCGGATGCGACCGTCTTCGTACCACGCGGGGAAGTCACGCACATCGACGCGGCCGTCTTCCCAGAAGTAGTGGTTGGTCTGGTGGTATTCCTCGTGACCCGGTTCGCCGGTCAGGCGGCAGAACAGGCGAGAGCGGTGCTGGTCGGTCAGTTCACCGGTATGCGCATCGTAATAGCGATACCAGCCTTCCCACACGCCTTCGTTATTGCACAGCAAAGGCATGGCTTCCCGAATGCCGGGTTGCGAGACCTTGTTCACCATCGACGCCACTCCAAAAGATGTTTGAGGGTTTTACGGGAAGACTTCCTCCCGTTGATCGGCCCATGGGTAATTGCGACGCCCGGCGACGCGAGTCCTTTGGCCGGGATTGATCGCAGTTCGGTCAGATTGATCGCTGCGCTGCCCGTCAGATCACCGCCGTGGCATCGATGACGGCATTGTTGATCAAGACCAGGCAAATCGAGGAGTCCCCACGCCATGACTATCGACAGGCGCAGCTTCACTCTTGGCATGGCGGGTGCCGGTCTCGCGTCCCTGCTGCCGTTGAAGGCCTTGGCTGCGACACCCGCCAGCAAGGCGAAGCCGCTGGATGTTCTGGTGCTGGGCGCGGGCGTTTCCGGCCTTCAGGCGGCGTGGATGCTGGAGGAACAGGGTCTGAAGGTTGCCGTCCTGGAAGGGCGGCAGCGGGTCGGCGGTCGAGTGATGACCCTGCTTGACGAACCGGGCTATCCCGAAATGGGCTTCAATTCGATGGGCGAGGGGTATGGTCGCGGCATCGACGCCGCCCAGCGGGCGGGACTGACGCTGGAGGACGTGGGCAGCCGTTACCGTGCCGGCAAGCCGCCGCTGCTGTGGATGGATGGCAAGCCACTGACCAGAGAGGAATGGGCGCGCCATCCCGGCAACCCGTTCCCGGATTCGCTGAAATCGGTTCTGCCTGGCGAACTGGTCAACCGGCTGATCGCCGAACGCAATCCGCTGAAGGACTGGAACGCGTGGATCGATCCCGCCAGCGCGCCGCTCGATGTGCCGTTGCACGACTTCCTGCGCGCGCAAGGGCTGTCCGATCCGGCCATTCGCCTCGCGAACGATGTGTCGCCTTATTACGGCACGAGTTCATGGGACGTCTCTGCGCTCATGCTGGAGTTCAACGATGGCTTCGTGAAGGCGCAGATCGAAGCAGGCCCCAAATCGTTCGCTGTGAAGGGCGGCAACCTGCACCTGCCGATGGGTATGGCGAAGCTGCTGAAAGGCGACGTCATCTTTGGCAAGGAAATCGTCGCGATCGAGACGACCGACAGCGGCGCGACGGTGTATTGCCGCGATGGTTCCAGCTTCACCGCAGGACGGGTGATCTGCTCGCTGCCGTTCTCCACGCTGCGGCATGTGAAGATCATGCCGGGGCTTGCGGGCGTGCAGGCAGAGGCCGTGTCGCAGATCGCATATCAACCGCTGTCCATCGCGTTCCTGACGGCGACGGCGCCGTTCTGGGAAGAGGACGAGCTGTCCGCTGCAATGTGGACCGATGGTCTGGCGGGAACCGTCATTCCGCAGCATTTCGGTTCCACACCCGAGGAGGTGACCGGCCTGCTGGTGCAGGCGCGCGGCAGCCTTGCCAACTACTGGGACCGGCTGGGACGGGATCGGGCGCTGGCGATGATCGTGTCGCAGATCGAAGCGATGCGGCCCGCCGCCAAGGGCAAGCTGGCCGCGCGCAGCTATTTCAGCTGGTCGCAGGAAACCTTCAACGCGGGCGACTGGGCGTACTTCGGGCCGGGGCAGGTTTCCCGGCTCGTGCCGGACATGGCCAAGCCGGCCGGTCGCCTGCACTTCTGCGGAGAGCATACCGCCACCGGCGCCCGCGGTCTGGAAGGGGCGCTGGAATCGGCAGAGCGCGTGGCGCTGGAAGTTCTGGAGGCGTAACGTCACCCACTGCCGGTCCACGAGCCTGTCGAGGACCGGCAGATGACTTGTCAGTGATCGGCTTGCGCGGGCAGATTCGGTGTCCCCGCCTCGACATAGGCGGCGAGCAACTGCGCGAAGCGTTCGGGCACTTCAAGCGGCGGATAATGGCCGACGTCGGGCATGATCACGCGTGAGATCTGCGTGCTCTTCAGGTAGCGTGCGATCGCATTGGCAGCGGACTCGGGCAGCAGGTGATCGGCGCCGCCCCAGATCAGGAACGTGGGCTGGCGCACCTTGGCCATCTCGACAGACGCCTGCTTGCCATCACCGATCCGCGCGACGAGGGCAACAAGGTTCTTTTCAGGGACGCGGCGATAGAAATCGTAGTATTCGCGCCGCGTCTGCTGCGATATGCGGGTTGCGTCGCCTGCGAAGTAGCTGAGGAACTCGTTCCAGAACGCCTGGTCGCGAAAGCCGGTCTGCTTCGATCGATCAACCGCGTCGGTAAAGGATTTGGGCATCACCAGATGGCTGGTGTCCACCGGGTCCGACGGCGTGTTCGACAGGATCAGCCGCTCCACCAGATCGGGCCGCCGCGCGGCCAGGTACATACCCATGGTGCCGCCGCTGGACACGCCTACGAACGTCACCTTGCTTACGCCGAGGCGGGTCAGCAGCTGGACGGGAATGTCTGTGGGTTGCAGGGCTTTGACAGCCGCGTCCGTCGCCCCGTCCGAAAGGCCGTACCCCGGAATGTCGTAGCGCACGATGCGATAGCGTTTCTTCAGCGCCAGCGCGATGCGGTCCCAGGTGCGCAGGCTGCTTTCGGAACCGTGGACCATGAACAGCACGGGCGCGTTGCGGGGGCCTTCGTCCTTGTAATGGATCTTCAGCCCGCCGATCTCGGCATAGCGGCTTTGCGCGTCGGCATACTTGCGGCGCAGTTCCTCAATCGTGAGGTAGGGGTGGGCCGCGGTCGCCTGCGAGGAAGCCGGGTTCCGGGCGGCGTCCTGGGCCATCGCAACCGGCGAAACGCTTGCCGCAAGGATCGCGGCGGGAATGGCGAGCAGGCGAATGCGTGGCAGGGTCATATCCTCACCTTCGTTATCAGGGTTCCATGGACTTTATCGACCCCCGGCCCAAAGTCCGCCGGATCGCGGCCGTTATCCGACTGGTGGGCGATCCGGACGCAGAAAACCCTGGCGAACGAGTTATCCGCCGGGGCTTCATGCTGCGTGAAGATGGGTCAGGCTATCGCTGCCGCCTTCTCCAGACTGCGGAACATCGCCTGCTGCACGATGTATTCGTGGCGCAGGTCGGCGTCTGCCTCAAGCTTCGCCAGATGCGCCTCTCGGGCGTCCACCTTGTCTTCGACTGCTGCCTTGTTGGCGATGGTCTGGGCCTGCACGAAATCGCGCGTGACCGTGCGGCGCTGGCGATCGTAAAGTGAAAGCTGCGCGTCGGCATCCGCGCCGTCCAGTATGACGCGGCTCAGTTTCTCGACCAGGTTAATCGCGTCATGAATGCCCGAATTCATGCCGAAGCCGCCCAGCGGGTTGTTGAGATGCGCTGAATCGCCTGCCAGCATGATGCGTCCCTGCCGGAAGCTGTTCGCCACCCGCTGGTGAACGCGATAGCAGGTCCGGTGCTCCGTCTGAACGAGCGTGTTGACGCCCAGCAGTTCGGCGAAGACAGCATCCTTGGCGGCATCACTGGTGACCTCGGCTGTCGTCGCGCCCGACTTCTGCGGCACCAGCACGCGCCACAGGCCCGGGACCTTCAGAAGGACGCACCAGAACGGATCGCCGCTGACGTAATTGACCTCCTTCACCCAGGGAAGATGCTCTTCGATGGGGTAGGCGGTCGACAGCGTCAGGAAAGTCTCGTCGTAAGTGAACCCGTCGAAGCCGATGCCCATCCACTTGCGCACGGTTGAGTTGCCGCCGTCCGCGCCGATCAGATAATCGGCGTGGAACAGCTTGATGTCGAAAGGCGTCTCCACCGACACCTGAACCCCGTTGGCGCCCTGCACGCAGTTGGCGACCTGGTGGGAGAACAGCACTTCGGCGTTCGGCATCTCGGCCAGCTTGGCGGCGATCAGCCGGGTCAGCTTCCACTGTTCGCACTGGAGGCGGTAAGGGTACGGCGTGACATCGCCGATCTCGCCCATGTCCAGCGAATAGGAGCGCCCGCTGTTGCGGTTGCTGTACTGGTACAACGGGGCGCGAAGGCCCTGCTCCTCCAGCGTGGCGCGAAGGCCCAGCGTCTCCATCATCTCCAGCGTCGGCGGATGGAAGGTGGAGGCGCGCATGTCTTCAAGGCATGTCGGCGCGCTTTCGAGCACGCGGACGGAAATCCCCTGCAGGGCCAGAGCGTAAGCGGCCACCATGCCCACCGGGCCGCCACCGGCGACCAGTACCTGCGAGCGTGAATTGTCTAGTGGAAGCAGCAAGGCATCCCCCCGATGAGTAAATACATGCCAGGTGAGGTCGCCAGACGCGGCCGCGGCATGCGCGACTGCGAGAAGACCGTCCCCCAGTGAACTGAAAAACGACGTGTCGGACGGTGCATCGTCACCCGGAAACTGCCCCTTGGTTCTTGCGAACACCCGGCTCCGGACGGCGTGCGGTCCGCATTCGGCATAGGCGAGTTTCCCGGCGGGCGATCCGGCGATCGCGCCTGTGTTCGCGCTGCGATCACTCGGCCTTGATCGCGCCTTTCGGATGGGGGCATGTGGCACAAAGCACGACAGGGAACCTTGGCCGCCTTTCGGCCGCAATAAGTGGAATGATGATGTTACTTGCACCCAAGCCCCAGAGTTCCGCCGTTTCCGCGTTGCTTGACGCACCGAAGGCCGCCCGGATGCTGATCGGCGGGCAGTGGGTGGATTCGGCGGATGGCGCCGTCGTCGAGACGCTCGACCCGGCAAGCGGAAAGATCATCGGTACGATTCCGGATGCATCCGCTGCCGATGTCGATGCGGCAGTGGCCGCCGCGCGCGCCGCGCAGGCCGGCTGGGCGGCGACGCCGCCGGCAGAGCGCGCACGCATCCTGTGGAAGATCGCCGACCTCATCGAAGCCAACATCGACGAACTGTCTGAGCTGGAAGCGCTGGATCAGGGCAAGCCGCTTTACGTCGCGCGCTGGGCGGAGATTCCCGGCGCCGTCGGCCAGTTCCGGTTCTTCGCCGGGCAGGCGATGGCGATCGAGGGGCAGACCATCACCCCGTCGATCACCTATCAGCCGAAGGGTAAGGAAATGCGCGCCTGGACCGTGCGCGAAGCGGTAGGCGTGGTCGCGGCGATCGTGCCATGGAATTCGCCCATCGTGCTGACTGCCATGAAGCTCGCACCAGCCTTCGCCGCCGGCTGTGCCGTCGTGCTCAAGCCTGCCGAGGATACTTCACTCTCCGCGATTCGCCTGGGTGAACTGATCCAGGAAGCTGGTCTGCCGGACGGCGTATTCAACGTCATCACCGGACGCGGCGCCGTGTCCGGCGCGGCGCTGGCGGCGCATCCTGACGTCGACAAGGTGGCCTTCACCGGCAGCACGGCGACGGGCCGCGCGATTCTCGATGCGTCGAAGGGGAACCTCAAGCGCGTCAGCCTTGAACTGGGCGGCAAGTCGCCGGTGGTGATCATGGGCGATGCCGACCTCGATCTGGCCATTCCTGGCGCCGCCAACGCGATCTTCTTCAATGCGGGGCAGGTCTGCGTTGCGGGATCGCGGGCTTATGTCCATGCGTCTGTCTACGACCGCGTGGTGGAAGGACTGGCCGCCTATGCGGGCGGGCTACAGCTGGGGCATGGCCTTGATCCGGCGACGCAGATGGGCCCGCTGGTCAACGCCCGGCAGGCGGAGCGCGTCAGCGGCTTCATCGCCGGCGCGCGCGAAGAAGGCGCAGCGATCGTTGCCGGCGGTGAGCGGCTAGGGCCGGCGGGCACGTTCATCAGCCCGACGGTGGTAGCGAACGTCACCCCCGCCATGGAGATCGTGCGCGAGGAAGTCTTTGGCCCGGTACTGGCGCTTCAGAAGTTCGATGACGTTGACGAAGTCGTCGCCATGGCGAATGACAGCGTCTACGGCCTTGCAGCCAGCGTATGGACCGAATCGCTGTCGCACGCGCACCGCCTGTCCTCGCGGATCAAGGCAGGTACGGTCTGGATCAACTGCCACTCCATGTACGATGCCAGCCTCCCGATCGGCGGCGTCAAGCAGTCCGGCTATGGCCGCGACAGCGGGCGAGAGGCGCTGGAGAACTACCTCGAAACCAAGACGATCTGCGCCGTGGTGTAATCCGGCATCGGCTTGGCATTTCTTCGATCCGATCACGCAAAAAGGCCCGGCAGGAGAAATCCCGCCGGGCCTTCAAGTCTGAGGGTGGTCCGGGCACCGTTGCCGGTGCCCGTTCCGGTAAAGATCAGAAGCTGTAGCGCGCGGTCGCCAGCACGGTGCGCGGGTCGGTCATGAAGCGCGGGTTGATGACGGAGAAGCCGAAGCCCGTCTGCCAGTTGATCTGGTTGAACAGGTTCTTGCCCGCCACCTGGAACTGCCACGGCCCGACATCGTATCCAACGTAGGCATTGACGATCTGGGTGGACGTGACCGCGCCGATGGGGGCATTGTCCGCAGTCGAGAAATAGGCGTCGCGGAAGTTCGCATCTGCGCCGAACTTGAACCGGCCCGACCCGAGATCGAAGTTGTAGTCGAAGCCGATGGTCGCCTGATAGTCCGGCAGGAACGGCGGCGTGTTGCCTGCAAGCGAGGCGGATGCCGGGACGTTGCGGTACTTGCCGTCGTTGAGGGCGCCGTTGCCCCAGATCTGGAGGCCGGTGACCGGCTTCCACGCGATCTCCGCTTCCAGACCCTTCACCGTCATGTTGTAGTTTTCGATGATGAAGCCGCCGTCGCCCAGGCTGATCGATTCCTGCCGATCCTTGATCTTGTTGACGAAGCCCGACAGCGCGACGCGCAGGGTGCTGCCAAGGTCCGCCTTGATGCCCACCTCGTAAGCATCGGTCGTCTGCGGGCGGAACGCGGCGGCAAGCTGCGCGGCGGTGGAAGCCAGGCCGTTGTACCCCCCCGACTTGAAGCCGACGCTGTACGATCCGTAAAGCAGCACGTCCTGGCTTGGCTTGAAGTTGATGCCCAGCTTGGGCGTGAACTTCTTGTAGTGATCGCGGCTGATCGCCGGAACGCCCGCGATGTCGGCGTTGAGCGACTTGTCCTCCAGCGTGTACCGTCCGCCTGCGATCAGCGCCAGTTGATCGGTGACGTTGAAGGTCAGCTGGCCATAGCCGGCCCAGGCGTCGGTCCTGGCGTAGAAGTTCGTGGTGGACGGCGCGAAGAACACGGTCGAGGTCATCACCTGCCGCCCGGTTTCATGGAAATAGTACAGCCCGGCAACGTAGTCGATGAGGCCATCGGCCAGCGAACCTGCGGCGTTCGTCTCCTGACTGAACTGCCACTGGCTGGAGTCGCTGTCGCGTATGAACAGGGCGACGGGCGTGGTGCCGGGCGCGCCGATCATCTCGGGATATACACCGCCCGAGAAATCCTGGATCCAGAAGTCGTCCATCTCGGAATAGCCGGTGATGGAAGTGAGCGTACCGCCGGGGTAATCGGCGGTCAGGTGCAGCGATCCGCCCTTCTGCTTGACCCGCGTGTCCGATGGAACCGGCGAAAGCACCGTGCGGTAGGAGCCGGAAAGCGGCACGATCTTGCCCTGACCGTTGGTGACGGTGTTGACCGACCACTGACCGTCGGAATTGAGATCCAGATAGTAGAGGTTCAGCCGGCCGGTGACCGCATCGCCCTTGTAGGCAAGGTCGAACTGGCCGCCGCCGAACCGTTCCTTGCCGACCTTGCGGTCCAGCGTGGCATTGTACTGGCGGCCACCGTCACGGGCGCGGACGATGCCGTTGAAGGATGCGGCCCACTTGCCGTCCTTGCTCAGCGGGACCGAGATGTAGCCCTTCAGGCGGCGCTCGTTCCAGGTGCCGTAGCCGGCCTGGACGTTGCCCGTGAAGTGATCGGCAGGCTGCTTGGTGATGATGTTGATCGCACCGGCCGACGCATTGCGGCCATAAAGCACGCCTTGCGGGCCGCGCAGCACTTCGATCCGCTCGATCTCGGCGAAGTCCATCAGCGCCCCCTGCATACGGGCGTTGTAGATGTCGTTCACGTAGAGCGCGACTTCGGCTTCGGACATGACGTAGCCGCCGTCGGTACCGCCACCGCCGCGGATATAGGCCTTGAGGCCGGCGGAGCCGCCGGTCACACCGTCCAGCTTGAGGTTGGGGACAAGGCGGGCGACGTCGGTTGGCGCCAGAACCTGCCGGGTTTGAATTTCCTCCGAGGTGATCGCCGTGACGCTGATCGGCACGTCCTGCAGGCGCTGGTCGGTGCGCTGGGCGGAGACGATGATGTCGCCAAAGCCGTTGGCCTCGTCGTCTGCGCTGCGCGCCGCGTCCTGTGCGGCCGCCACCGTCGGCAGGCAGGCGATCGCGGTGGCAAGCAGCAGACCCTTGGAAAATACCGTGTTCATGATGTGAAACGACCCTCGTGCATGATTTGCTCTGACCCTGATCCGACTTGCTGCCCGTCGTTTAACGATGCTGTCGCATTTGCCGGATAAGGGGAAGCTGTCGGCGATCAGATCGCCCTGCAATGCTGCGCCGCAAAATGTCCGCAGAACGATAACTTCCCGTCATCGGCCTATAAGCCTTGGACTTCCACAAGGCGGACCACGCCAGCGGCGTAGGGAACCGGGGGGCACTTGCTTTGTCCGAACAGTGGAGATTCCACTTTCGCGGATGCATCATCGCTACCGGGGCTTATAGTCTGGGCTGATACGTCTTCAGGCACAGCGCTTCAGGGATAGCCACATGCTCAACACCTTTCAGCAGCAGCTTCATGCGATGTTGCCCACCCCAACCTCGGAAGAGGCATCGCGTCAGGAATTTGCGAAAAGCCTGAAGCACTTCATCCAGCAGGGCCTGCTGCCGGGCCTCCATCCGATCTACACGGGCCGTGCATCCGCGCGGTTCGAGAAGGAAGCGGGCCGTGCTCCGGTGGATCGCCACGATATTCGCAAGGCGATGGTGCCGGACAACTACTTTCGCCATTACGCGGCCGTGAACCGCATCAGCCAGGAACTGCTGTGGGACAGCGTGATCGATTCGATCGAGCGCGAGGAAGAGAGCCTGAAGGCCGCCGCTGCGGCGAATTCGGCGCGCAACAAGGGTGAACTGCGCATCCCCGAAGGCTTCGAGGTGCCGCGCTATGTCTCCTCGCTCGACATTCACTGCATGCCGGGCGGCTATGCGGGCGGCCCGGAAGATGCGGAGGAGGTGTCTCTCGGCGTCCTCTACGATCGCGGCGTCTACCTCTATTCGATGGGCTACACCGGGCCATTTAACGACGACATGGGCCGCTCGGTGGTGAACTACCTCAAGCGCAACATGCCGGACTTCAAGCCCAAGCGTATCCTCGACCTGGGCTGCACGGTGGGCCATTCCACCCTACCGTACAAGGAACTGTTCCCCGAAGCCGAGATCTGGGGCGTGGATGTCGGCGGACCGATGGTGCGCTATGCCCATGCCCGCGCCGGTGCGATGGGGCTGGACGTCAACTTCGCACAGATGAACGCGGAAAGAACCGAGTTCGAGGATGCGTCCTTCGACCTCGTCGTCAGCCACATCCTGCTGCACGAAACCAGCGGCAAGGCGATGCCCCGCGTGTTCGAGGAATGCTTTCGCGTGCTGAAGCCGGGCGGCCTGATGATCCATGCCGATCTCCCCCCGTTCGACCTGATGGACCCGTTCACGCAGTTCATCCTCGACAACGAGACGTACTACAACAACGAGCCGTTCTGGGGCGCCATGCGCGACATGGACCAGGTGCAACTGGCGACCAGGGCGGGCTTCGATCCGGCCAGCATCCGTTTCGACACCGCGCCGATGGCCGTGATGGAATATGCGGGCGCCGGGTACACCGAAGAATCCGCCGCCGACGTCGCCGAGCGTGAATTCACCGCGGGCGAGTTCGCACCCGGCGGTGGCTGGGAAGTCCTGATCGCCCAAAAGCCGGCTGCCTGACCCCTTAGGAACGAGAGACAGACATGAAGCGCGATTCACGGGGCAAGCGGCCCCAGTTCTATCAGGATCCTGCCCTCGACCAGATGATGGGCATGATCATGGTCCTTGCCGGCGAAGTGTCGGTACTGGCCGACCAGCTCGACTCCACACAGCGCGTGCTGGCCAACCACAATATCGACGCGCGGGCCGAAGTCGACGCGCTGGTCCTCGACGACGCGGCGCTGGAAGCCCGCGAGGCACGCCGCCAGGCGATGCTTGAGCGGATGTTCTACCTCGTGCGCAAGGAGGCGTCCGAGGCGGCGGGCAAGGAAACCACGGAGGGGTATATCGCCACTCTCGGCGCGATCGCGGAAGGGTAAGCGATACGATGAGCGTGAACGCGAGCGCGCTGGCGAACATCGTCGGCGCGGACAACCTTGTCACCGATCCGGCGAAGGTCGCCTACTTCGCCACCGACGTCTACCGCGCGCAGGCCTTGCCGGGCGCAGTGGCCCGGCCGGGCACGGTGGAGGAACTGCAGGCCGTGGTGCGGCAGGCGGCTGCGGCGCAGGTGCCGTTCACGGTGCGGGGCGGCGGGGCGTCCTACACCGATGGCTACAACGCGGCGGATGCATCGCATCTGCTCATCGACCTCAGCCGCCTGAACCGCATTGTCGAGATCGACGCGTTCAACGGTTACGTCACCGTCGAGGCGGGCGTGACGTGGCTGCAGTTGTCGGACGCTCTGGCAGCACAGGGACTGCGCACGCCGTTTCGCGGCCCGTTTTCTGGCATTGCGGCAACGATCGGCGGCTCCATGTCGCAGAACTCGATCAGCCACGGTTCGGGGGCATGGGGCATTTCGGCGGAATCGGCGCTGGCGTTCGACGTGGTTCTGGCGGACGGAAGCCTGCTGCGCACAGGCACCGGCGCGCTGGGCGAGAAGCCGTTCGGTCGTCATGCCGGGCCGGACCTGACCGGACTGTTCACCGGCGACTGCGGGGTGTTCGGCCTGAAGGCGCGGATCACGCTGCCCCTGCTGCGGCACAAGCCTGCGCACCGTGTGCTGTCGTTCGCCTTCGCCGAGTTCGGGCAGATGCACGAGTCGATGCGGCGGATCGCGATGGAGCGGGTCGAAGATTCGCACTTCGCCCTCGACGCCGCGCTGTCGCAGGGCCAGATTGCCAAGCAGGAACGCGCGGGCGGTCAGTTGGCGATGGCCATGTCGATCGTGAAAAGCTCGCCCTCGGTCTTTGCGGGCGTGAAGCAGGTCGTGGCGGCGGGCATTCTGGCGCGTCGGCAGATTTCGGCATCGAACTTCATGACGCACTACATCGTCGAGGGGTTCGACGATGCCGAGTGCCGCGCCAGGCTGCAGCGACTGCGCGACCTGACGGCCGGCCTCGGCCGGGAGATCGTTGCGACGGTGCCTTCGGTGGTGCGCGGCATGCCCTTTGCGCCGCTGTTCAACACGCTGGGGCCCGGTGGAGAGCGCTGGGTGCCGCTGCATGGCGTCATGGCGCACGACCGCGTTCAGGGCTTCCACGATGCGCTCCAGCGCTTCTATGCCGAGCGCGCCGCCGACATGAAGCAGCACGGCGTGTGGGGCGGCGGCATGTACTCCACCGTGGGGTCCAGCGGCTTCCTCTACGAGATCGCGTTGTACTGGCCTGACGAACAGACTGCCTATCATGCGGAATCGGTGCCTGCCGACTATCTGGCCAGCCTGCCGAAGTTTCCGGCGAACCCCGCGGCCCGTGAGTATGTCCACCGTCTCAAGGGCGAGCTGGTCGATCTCTACGACGCGCATGGGGCGCTGCATTTCCAGCTGGGCCGCGCATACCCCTATGCCGCACGTCTGGAGGCTGAGCCCAAGGCACTGGTCGCCGCGATCAAGGCGGCGCTCGACCCGCAGCGCCTGATCGGACCGGGCGTTCTGGGCCTGTGACCCGCAGCACCGTCCGCAAGTCCTACGTGGACCTTGCGGACGGCCAGTTGCATGTACGCGAGGTTGCCGGCAGCGAGCCCGCGATAGTGTTCCTGCATCAAACCGCGTGTTCGGCGCAAAGCTACGATCCGCTGCTGGCGGAACTGGATGTGCCTAACCGGCTGGTTGCAATCGACACGCCGGGGTTCGGGGGCAGCTTCGACCCTTCGGGCTGGCCAAGTCTGGCGAACTATGCAGCGTGGATTCTGGAAGGGATCGACGCGCTGGGCACCCGGCAGTTCCACGTCTTCGGGCACCATACGGGCTCCAGTCTGGCTGTATATCTGGCGGCGCATCATCCGCAGCGCGTCCTGTCGATCATGCTGGCGGGCGCCGAATTGCTGACGCCCGAGGAGCGTCGCCAATTCCGCGAAAGCCATGGCGAGCCGATTGCCCCGCAGCGCGACGGATCGCATCTGCAGGTCAACTGGAACTATGCGGCGGGCTACAACGAAGGCGTTCCGGCAGAGATCATCCATGACGAAGTCGTGTCCATGCTGCGCGCCTGGAAGGCCCGGCCCCAGGCCTACCGCGCCGTAGCGGCGTCCGATACGCCTGCACTTGCCGCCGGGTTGACGGTGCCCGTGCTGCTGTTGACGTCGCCGGACGATTATTTCCACGCTGAACTGGACCGGGCGAAAGCCACCTTTCCCGGTGCCGCTATCGCCACGACCGGCGGGGCCAACTTTCAGCCGACCGCCGACCCCGAGGGCGTGGCGCGGGCCGTGGAGGCGTTTCTGGCGGCGTTACCTCAGGCATAGTCCAGCTCGGGGCGGGTGCGTTCCTGCTGCGCTGGGTCGGTTTCGACAAGGTTGATCAGCACGCCGTCGCAATCGCGGATACACACTTCCAGCTGCGAACGGTGCTCCATCGCGAAGACCTGCGGTTCGGGTGCCCAGGTGGCGCCCAATGCCCGCAGCCGCTCCATCGTTCCGTCCATGTCGGTAACGTAGAAGACCAGCGCCACCTCGCCGATCCGGGCGGGTCCGGTGGCAACGGGGATCGCCTCTTCGGTCGTCCCGTCTGCCAGCTTGAACAGCCCGATCATGCCGTAGTTGGGTCCGGCCCGTTTCACGATGCGGATCTCGAAGGGGCGGGGGTCGTCGAAGCCCAGTATGGCCGTGGCGGAAGGGTGGCTCAGGCAGCCTTCGAAGTACGTCTCGGTCAGGCCGATGGCGCGATAGAAGGCGCTCGCCCGGTCAAGGTCGCGCACGAATATGGTGGCACGCACCAGGGCGGAGGAGGGGTACGCGTTCATCGGCCTGCCTTTGCTCTATGTGGGCCGATAGTTCCCGCAATCGCCCCCGGCGGCGAGGCCGGGCCGTTCAATGGTCGTCAGGTGGAGACTGCGCCGGGTGCCGCCTTGCGGAAGGTCCGGTTCGGGCGCGATGAATGACGCCAAGCCAGCCTTCGATCGCAAGCGCGATTCCGCCGGGAAGGGGTCGCGGGGCCCCCCGGCTCTTGTGGGATACAGCCAATGACGGATTCTCTCGGTTACCGCATGAAGTTCGCGGTGGTCGCGCCTTCGACCAACACCAGCGTCGAGCCGGAATATGCGGACATGCGCCCGCGCGGCGTCACCAACCATTTCTCGCGCATCGCCATTCCCGACACCCGGGTTACCGACGACGATAGCTTCATGGTGATGCTGGAGAACATTCGCAGCGCCACGTTCGACGCGGTAGACGTTTCCATGTCGATGGAGCCGGGCTGCGTCATCATGGGCATGTCGGCGGAAACCTTCTGGGATGGCGCCGAGGGTGCCGAGCGCCTGCACCAGCGCATGCTGGAGCGGACCGGCGGTGTCCCGGTGATCATGGGTTCCACCGCGGTGGATGCCGCCATCAAGGCTTATGAAAAGGCGGACGGCAAGCCGATCCGCAACATCGGCATCCTGACCCCTTACGCCCCGGTGGGCGACGCCAACGTAAAGAAGTTCTTCGAGGACCAAGGCTACGAAGTGGTCCACATCAGGGGTCTGAAAAGCCCGTCGCCGATGCTGATCGCGCATGAAAGCAAGCAGACGTTGAAGCGCACCGCGATCGAGGTGAGCGAAGGAGTGGATGCGATCATTCAGGCCGGCACCAACCTCGCTTTCGCCGAAGTGGCCGCCGTCGCCGAGTTCTGGCTGGAGAAGCCCGTGATCGCGATCAACACGGCGACCTACTGGCACGCGCTCCGTTCGATGGGGTTCCCCGACCAGAAGGAAGGCTTTGGCCGCCTGCTTGCAGAATTCTGAGCACCCCGTTGCTTTTTGTGATGGTGGCCGGCGGGGCATGGGCAGCCTAAAGCCCTGTTCGGGCTGAGAGATTGGAATACGGAGTAGATGATGGAATACGATTACGTCCCGATGCCGCAGCGCAAGCCGCTTCAATGGCCGGACGGCAAGCGCGTGGCGCTGCTGATCACGTTCAATCTCGAAACCTGGGATCTGACAAAGGACACCGACAAGCCCTATTATGCGGGCGGCCCGGCTATCCTGCCCGATATCCTTCCTGGCAACACGCCCGATTTCCCGAACTACACCTGGCGCGAATATGGCCAGCGGGTGGGCATCTGGCGTCTGTTCGACCTGTTCGACGAACTGGGCGTCAAGGCCAGCTGCACGACCAACGCCGTCACGTTCGAGCGCCGCAAGGCGATGACCGACGCCGTGCTGGAGCGGGGCTGGGAACTGCTCACGCACAACTGGGAGCAGGGTGAACTGCTGACCAACTTCGCGCATGAGCCGGAGAAGGAGCGCGACATCATTCTGCGCTCGCTCGAACAGTTCGAGAAGTATACCGGCCGCAAGTCGAAGGGCTGGCTATCCTCGTCGCTGCGCGGCACGATGCAGACCGCGGACATTCTCGCTGCGGAGGGCTGCACGTTCTACTGCGACATCATGAACGACGATCAACCTTATCTGCTGCGGACGCCGAACGGCCCTATCGTGTCCGTTCCCTATTCCAACGAAATCAACGATTTCACCTTCATCACGCGCAAGAACTTCACCACCGACCAGTTCCGCGATGCGCTGATCGAGGAGCTTGACGTGCTCTATGCCGAAGGCGCGAAGACCGGGCGCATCATGAACATCGGCCTGCACCCCCACGTCGCGGGCCGCGCTCACCGCGTGCGTGCCGTGCGCGAGTTCATCGAACACGCCAAGTCGCTCGACGGCGTGTGGTGGGCCACGCGCGAGGAAATCGCGGAGTGGTATCTCCAGAACCACGAAAGCCACATTCCCGGACAGCTGGGCTGATGGACCACGCAAAAGTCCTGATCGCGGGCGGCGGGATCGGCGGACTGACCGCTGCCATCGCTTTGCTACGCAAGGGGTTCGACGTCGAAGTCTTCGAAGGCGCGCGCAACTTCGGCGAAGTGGGGGCGGGGGTCACACTGGCCCCCAACGCCATGGCGGGCTTCCAGTATCTGGGCCTCGGCGCGAAGATCGAAGCGTCCGGCACGGAACCGGTGCGACAGGTCGTGCGGCACTGGCAGGACGGTCGCGTGCTCAAGACGCTGGAGCGCGGCACCGAGATGCGCGACAGGTATGGCGCGCCCTACCTCTACATGCACCGCGCCGATTTGCACGCAATCCTCGTGGAATCCGCGCAGGAACTGGGCGGCAGGCTGCATCTCGCCGCGCGCGTGGCAGAGGCGGGGCACGAGGGGCCGCAGGCATGGCTCCGGTTGGAAGATGGCGCGGTCCATCACGGCGATCTGGTCGTCGGCGCCGATGGTCTGAAAAGCGCCGTGCGTCGCAACTTCGAGGAAATCTCGGCGCATTTCACCGGGCATGTCGCATGGCGCGGCGTGGTGCCAGTGGATGACGAATTGCGCGATCTGGCGCAGAACCCCGGCAACTTCATCGGTGAAGAACGCATGGCGGTATGGTATCCGCTGCGCGGCGGTACCCAGATCAACCTGGTCTTCTTCGCGCGGGAGCAGGGCTGGACGGACGATGGCTGGACCATCCCGGCCACCCGTGACGAACTGCGCACCGTCTTCGACGGCTGGTGCCAGCCGGTGCGCTACATGATCGAGCATCTGGAGGAAGACCGCCTGTTCAAGTGGGCGATCAACGCCCGCTCGGCGCTGTCGACGTGGAACCAGGGCGGTTGCGTCACTCTGCTGGGCGACGCGGCGCATGCCATGACGCCGTTCCTGGGGCAGGGTGCGTCCTGCGCGATTGAGGACGCCGTCGTCCTGTCGCGCGCGATGGAGGCCAGCGCGACCGTGGCCGAGGCGATAGCCCGCTACGAAAAGGCCCGGATTGAGCATGCGACGTTCATTCAGGCGGAATCGAACGCCAACGCGGAACGTCTGCAGAGCAAGGATGCGGACAACTTCGGCAAGAAGGAAATCCGCAACGAGGAAACGCTGGGCCTGTTCGCCTACGATGCCGGCAAGGTGGAAGTATAAGATGACGCTGACCCCCTCCGACCTGCCCGTCGAACTGTCCGCCGCCACCTGGGGCGTGCTGCGCGGTGATTTCCCGTTGCTGATCGACGGGCGATTTGTCCCCGCTGCCAGCGGCGCGGCGCAGACCGCGCATGATCCGGCGACAGGGAAGGGACTTGCCACTTTCGCGATGGGCGATGCCGCCGATATCGACCTTGCCGCGAGGGCTGCGGCAAAGGCGTTCGCGGGTCCGTGGTCCCGCCTGTCGCACTTCGAACGCGCACGGCTGCTGCGCAAGCTGGCCGATCTGCTGGAGGCCAATGCTCAGCTACTGGGCGAACTGGAGGTGCTCGACAACGGCATGCCGATCTGGCTTGCCGGCATGACGGCGCGAAACAACGCCGAATTGTTCCACTATTATGCAGGCTGGGCCGAGCGGATCGAAGGCACCACCACAACCCCGCCGGCCCATGTTCTGGCCGCCGGGGAGGCGCTGACGTACACCCTGCGTGAGCCGGTGGGGGTCGTCGGCCAGATCGTGCCGTGGAACGTGCCCTTGGCGATGGCCTGCCTGAAGCTGGCGCCCGCGCTGGCGGCAGGCTGCACCGTCGTCCTCAAGCCTGCCGAAGAGACCCCGCTGACCGCCGTGGTTCTGGGGCGGCTGATCATGGAGGCAGGTTTTCCGGAAGGCGTCGTCAACATCGTCAACGGCGATGGCGCCACGGCGGGCGCGGCGCTGGTCAAGCATCCGCTTGTCTCGAAGATCTCGTTCACCGGGTCGACCGAAGTGGGCAAGCTGATCGTGCGGGAGTGCGCGGACGACCTCAAGAAGGTCAGCCTCGAACTGGGCGGAAAGTCGCCCGTCATCGTGTTTCCCGATGCCGACATGGAAAAGACCGTGCCGGGCGTGGCGATGGCCACCTTCTTCCTGCAGGGCCAGAACTGCATGGCGGGGACGCGCATCTTCGCCCATGCCGACATCTACGACGAGCTGCTTGAAGGCATGGCGGCGTTCACGTCATCGATGAAGATCGGCCACGGCCTGTCGCCCGACACGATGATCGGCCCGCTGATCTCGGCCACGCAGAAGGCGCGCGTGATGGACTTCGTCGACGAGGCGAAGGCCGGTCCGGCGCGCATCGTCACCGGCGGCAATGCCCTGGATGTGCCGGGCCATTTCGTGGAGCCGACGATCATCGCGGACACAACGCCCGACATGCGCGTCGTCCGCGAGGAAATCTTCGGCCCGGTGATGGCGGTCCAGCGCTTCGAAGGCGACGATCTGGACGCCATTGCTGCCCGTGCGAACGACAGCGACTTCGGGCTTTCGGGCAGCGTCTGGACGCAGAACCTGTCCACCGCGCATCGCATGGTGGCGCGTGTGCGATCAGGCCATATTTCGGTCAACACGCATGGCGCGGTCGGTTCCAACATCCCCTTCGGCGGGTTCAAGCAGTCGGGCTGGGGGCGTGAGTTCGGGCGCGAAGGCATGGATCTCTACCTTGAGACCAAAGCGGTCACGATCGCGCTCTGATGGCGTATCTGCGGCGGCACGCGGGGCGCATCGTCTATCATCACGCCGATGGGCCGCAGGGGGTGGAAGACTTTGGCATCGACGTGCGGGCCGATGGCCGCACGTTCCGCGCCTATTGCGAGATGGCCGAAGGTGCCTTGACCCGCGACGCTTCGTGGAGCCTCGATGCTGACTTGCGCCCGCTGGAAGGGCAAGTCCGTGTGGTCCAGCATGGGCACCTGATCGGCAGTTCGTGGTATCACTTCACGGATCAGGGGGTGCGTTGCGAGTCAGTGTCGGCCAGCCTTGGTCCCACCAGCAAGATCGTGGCTGGGCGGTTTGCATACCTTGGTCTTCATCCGCTGGTAGGTGATGGTGCAATCGCCCTTGCACGTGGAACCGATGTGCCAGGAATGGAGCGCACGATCCCGTCCATCACCTGCTCGTACGACGTGAACGGCGAAACCGAACTTGTGGCTTTGCCGATAGAGATAGGCGTCACGTATCTGGGGAAAGAGGACCTTGCGGTTCCCGCAGGGGTTTTTGCCGCTGACGCATACGAACTGAGCTGGCAGCCCCAGTGGCCATCAGCCCGATTATGGGTGCATGGCCAAGACGCCGTGTTTCTTCGCCTGACATGGGATCTTACAGGGCTCGATTGCCAGCTGGAGCATTATCGCGAGGCTACGGAGAGCACGAGCGCGTGGTTTGCGGGCGGCAGCCATGCTCACCGTTGAGTATGCTGTGGAGCATGCCCGCTCCACCACGCAGAACGGCATTGCAATCGGTTCGATGCCAAGCGGGCCGTCCGCGTAACGCGGACGATTGCATATTCCTCGCAATAGCGTTAGTCGCCCGCGTATGGGGGCCAACTCTGCCGTACTTGCCAGCCTTATCATAGCCGAGCGCGATGCTTTGCTGCGCCGGGTGGAGCGGCTTGTCGACAATCCTGCCGATGCGGAGGAAGTCGTTCAGTCCATGTGGCTGAAGGTGCAGAGCGTGGACGATGCGCGACCGATCCTCTCCAAACGGGCCTATCTGTTCCGGCTGGCGCGCAATCTTGCGCTCGATTTCAGACGGTCGCAGCAGCGGCGTGGTCGGCTGGTTGACGAAGTGCAGAATATCCTCACCGAAAGCGACGACGCGCCAGGTCAGGACCGCATCGTCGATTCAACACAAGTGCTGGAGCGTGTGCGCGCTGCTGCTCTGGCTTTGCCGGAACCGACCCGCACAATCTTCCGGCTCAACCGGTTCGAGGGGGAAAGCCAGCAGGCCATCGCCGTACGGCTGAAGGTCAGCACTACGACGGTCGAGAACCATATGCGGCGTGCTCTTGCTGCGTTGGCAGCGGCACGAGACGGGCGCGACCCGGAATCCTGAACGCGTAAAGGCGGGTATTCATAATTGACAGGTTGGGTGCCATCGCATCCCGCGCGTCTAAATACTAACATGGGCAGAGCGATCAGGATCAACATGGGGATGCAGGGAGGCCATACGGGAGACACGCGCGGCGAACAGGCCCGTGCATGGGTGGTACGGCTTGCATCCGGGGCGATGTCGGACACGGATATGCGTGCTCTCGATCGTTGGACCTCTGCCGACCCGCGCAACCGGGCTGCATTCCTGCAGGAGCGGCAGACGTGGCAGGACCTTGCGGTGCTTGAAAGCGCCTTTGCCGATACCGGACACCCGCCTCGGCCCAAGGGTCGCCGTTGGCCCTATCGCCTGCTTCCCGTGGCGGCTGCAGCGGCGTTCGTGTGGTTCGTTGGCCCGACCGCCTGGATCTGGGCGCGTGCGGACGCAACAAGTGTGGCGGGCCAGATCCGCGAGGTCGCTCTGGCCGATGGCTCCCGCGCGGTACTGGACAGCGATAGCGCGATTGCGATCGACTATGCCCAGGATCGCCGCACGATCCGGTTGCTGAAGGGTCGCGCATGGTTCGCGGTGCGCCATGGCGACCGGCGCCCGTTCCGTGTCGAAGCGGCTGACGGCGTGGTCCGGGATGTCGCCACGGCCTTCGAAGTGGACGATACTGGATCGCAGACACTCGTGAGCGTCACGCAAGGCGCTGTCGAACTCGAAACCGGTGGGCACTTTGTGCTGCATCAGGGCGAGCGGGCGGCTTTCGGTCCAAATGGCGCTGCTCTGCCGATGGGGGCGCTTGCGCTCGACCAGATCGGAAGCTGGCGGCATGGCGAATTGCTGCTGCGCGAGGTGCCGTTGGAAGCTGCCATTCGTGCCGTTGCCCGTTACCGCAAGGCGCCGGTGATTGTCGTGGGCAACCTATCTGCGGAAAAGCCGATCAGCGGCAGCTTCCGTACGGATCGTCCCGACGAAGTGCTAAATACGCTGGCCGCCATGCGCGGGTTGGAACAGGCAAGTCTGCCCGGCGGGATCGTGCTGCTGCGCCCCGGTCGGCGCTGAATTCGCATTCCATCCAGTTTTTTCGTCGCTTGGGTTTGGGTGTTGCCTTCACCCGAGCGTCAACCCCGTGAACCAATATTGCGAACACCTTGCAATATCACCCACCGCCGAGGCGGGCGCGGTAGTTCGGACGACGGGGGTATATATGAATTGGACTTCGACACGCCTTGCCATGAGGCTGCTGGCCAGCGCCGCTCTTCCGCTCGCGGCGGGCCTGCCGCAGGCTGCGTGGGCGCAGGGCGCCAGCGAGCGTACTTACAACATTCCCGCGCAGTCGCTGGAAGGCGCGCTGCTGGCGTGGATGCGGCAATCGGGCATGCAGGTCGGTTATGAACCGGGCGACGTTGCCGGGCGCAAATCCGCAGCGATTTCGGGTCCGCGAGTGTCGGACGAGGCGCTGGCGGGCCTGCTGGCCGGCACCGGCCTCAGCTATCAGTCGACCGGCGCTGGATCAGTGCGCCTGACGCGCGCTCCGCAAGCGGAGGGTGCGACGGCGGGCGGTGGAACCGTGCTCGGCCCGGTGAGGGTGCAGGGCGAGGGTGCGAGTCGGGGCCGCAGTGGAGAAATCGAGACGGCAACCGGCCCCGTCCCCGGCTACCGCGCCACCTTGAGCGCCACCGCGACGCGGACCGACACCGCCATCCGCGACGTTCCGCAATCCATCCAGATCGTTCCGCGCACGGTGATCGAGGATCAGGCCGCCGTCCGCCTGACGGACATCGTCCAGAACGTGTCCAGCGTTCAGTTGAACGGCACGGCGGGCAACCGGGCGGAAACCTACTCCATTCGTGGCTTCGTATCCGGACGCTATGCGATCAACGGCTTTCCGCTGACCAGTGCGATGGAGCGTCCCGAAGGCTTCTTCGACCTTGCCAACGTTGAGCGCGTCGAAGTGCTCAAAGGCCCCGCGTCGGTAATGATGGGGCTAAGCGAGCCGGGCGGCGTGATCAACATCGTCACGCGCGCGCCCAGCAGGCAGTTCCACTTCGACGGTGCGCTGCAAGGTGGCAGCTTCGATTTCTATCGTGGTGAAATGTCCGTGACCGGGCCGCTCAACGAGTCCGGCACCCTGACCGCGCGCGCCACCGGAGCAATCCAGACGAACGGTGGTTTCCGCCGCGAGGCTCGCAAGAGCGAGCGGGTCTATGGCGCGGCAGCGGTACGCTGGCAGCCCGATGCATTGACGCAAGTGGATCTGACGGCGGATTATGCGGACCAGAAAGTGCCCTTCGATCGCGGGTTGATCGCGGATGAAGATGGCAATTACGTCCACGATGCGCGCACATATTACGGCGAGCGCTGGTCGAACACGGCGACGGAAAAGCTGGTGCTGGGCCTTGCCGCGCAGCGGCAGGTCATGCCGTGGCTGATGCTGCGTTTCACCGGGCGCTACACCGATGCGCTGGTGCAGGATCACAACGCGGTCGATCTTCAGGGGCATTCCAACGGCGTGGTCCGTCGGCGCATCACCAACCGTACAGAGGACTCCAACGACCTGTCGATGCGCTTCGATGCGATCGCGGACGCCTATACCGGCCCGCTGGAGCATCGCATCATGGCGGGGGTTGAGCGCACTGATGGCGAAATGTCGTTCTGGTCTGCCCGTGCCAACATCGGCTCGGTGGCGGCGGTCAACCCGGTATACGGGATGACGCCTGTTCCGGTGGCCACGGTGAACAACGTCTACGACTATGACATCGACACCTGGGGCTTCTATCTGCAGGACCAGATTGGGCTGGGCGAACACGTCAAGGCGCTGGCGGGGATGCGGTATGACCGCACGAAGTCCCACCAGTGGGACTATCTGGAAGACGCCGCGATCCGCACCAAGGACGATGCGCTGACCTTCCGCGCCGGTCTGGTCTATCAGCCGACCGCTTCGGTATCGCTGTACACCAGTTATACGCAGAGCTTCCAGCCCCAGCAGGGCCAGCTGGTGGATGGCACACCGCTCGATCCCGAAAAGGGCGAGCAGTTCGAAGCGGGGGTGAAGTTCGATCTGCTGGATCGCCTGTCGGTCACGGCGGCGGCGTTTCAGATCACCAAGCAGAACGTATCGACCGAAGATCTGGACAACCCGGATTTCTCGGTCCTTACCGGCGAGCAGCGCGTGCGCGGTCTGGAAATCGACATTACCGGAGAGATCCTGCCGGGCTGGAACATCATCGCCAACGCCAGTCATCTCGACGCTGAGATCACGCAGGACAATACCTTTGCGGTGGGCAATCGCCTGAACGGGGTTCCCAGCTTCAGCGGTCGGATATGGACAAGCTACAGCGTCTCTTCGGGCGCACTTTCCGGCCTGTCGCTGGGGGGCGGCGTGCGGGTTGTCGGCAAGCGGGAGGTCGATCTGGACAACCGCTTCACGATTGCCGGATACGAGACGTTCGACGCCTCCATACGCTATGCCCTGAACCCGCATTGGGAAGTTTCCGTCAATGCCGAGAACCTGACGGACCGTTTCTTTGTGGAGGCGGTGCAGGGCGACAACAACCTCTATCCTGGAACGCCGCGCCGCATAGTCGGCACCTTGCGCGCGCGGTACTGACACCATGCTGATGTGCACCCGGAGCAGGGAGGGAGGCCGCGAGGTTGCTATTGTACCCGCGGGCTATCGGCCCGAACGGCAGCGGGGGTTCGCCCTGCTTCTGACGGTGCTGATGTTCTGCCTGCCCCTGGTGCTCCTCGCGCTGTTGAGCTGGCGCACGGTGGTGGCTCATGCGCCAGTTGCTCCTCACGTTGCCGCCTTCGACGTGACCGATCCGGCACCGGTAAAGGATGAGCCTGTGCCTGAGGAAGTGGAACCGGAAAGCGAGCCGCAGCCGGTGGCCGTGGCGCAGCCAACGGCTGTCATTCCTCCGCCGGCCGTGATCACCCAGCACGGTCGGGCGCATCCGGTGCCTGACACGCCCGCGCAAGTCGCGCCAGTGCCGGTCGCGGCTCCCCCCGCGCCACCGGTGACAAAGCCGCGCACCAGCGGCGGCCAGCAGGGACCGGACACCTGGCACGCGCGCGTGCTGGCGCGGCTCAATGCCGTGAAGACTTACCCCGGCTCGGCGCGCGCCAGGCGTCAGCAAGGCACTGTCATGGTGCGCTTCACGGTGGATCGCAAGGGGCAGGTGCTTGGCGTGGCGCTGCACAGGACATCCGGCTTCGCCCTACTGGACCGGGAGGCCTTGGCGCTGCCGAAACGGGCATCCCCGCTGCCCGCGCCGCCGGATGACGTGCCAAGCAACAGCATCGAATTGATCGTGCCGGTTGAGTTCTATCTCTAAGGCTGCCCTTCTGCTTCACCCGTGCACTTGACCTGGACGAAGCTGGAATTTCATGCTTGCCCAGTCGGGCCCATGAACGACCATGAACTGCAACAATCACCGGCATCCGTCAGTTTCAGACTGACTGCCACGGCACGCCGCTCCCCGCCTGCCCTATGGGGGCCCTGCCGGTTTAACTCCCCTCCGGGATGCGGGCTATCACCTTGATCTCGAAGTCGAAGCCGGCCAGCCAGTTGACCCCCAGCGCCGTCCAGGCGGGATAGGGCGCGGTATGGAAAATCTCTTCCTTTATCGCCATGATCGTGCCGAACTGGCTTTCGGGATCGGTGTGAAAGCTCGTGACGTCGATGATGTCTTCGAAGCCGCAGCCGGCAGCAACGAGAACGGCTTCCAGATTGGCGAACGCCAGTCGTACCTGAGCTTCGAAATCCGGCTCTGGAGAGCCGTCCAGGTGGCTGCCGACCTGTCCGGAAACGAACAGGAGATTGTCCGATCGTACAGCGGGAGAGTACCCGTGTGCTTGGTAGAGAGCATGCGGAGCGGCAGGAAACACTGCTTTGCGCGAGGCCATGTCATTGTCCTTTCCTGAAAAATAAGTGGATGCGCCCGATCGACCCGGCTGGACATTTCAACCATTGCTGGCCATCTGGCATACGCTGCGTATGTTAAATCATGGATAATGCTCCGTGTCAAATCCATATACGCTACGTATGCGAAAGGATCTGCCTTGCCTGTGAAACGCCGTGCCGAAACGATGGAAGAAAACCGCGCCAAGCTGATCGGCGCAGCGCGCAAGGCGTTCGCGGAGTCGGGTTTCGCCGGTGCATCAATGGACGATCTGACTGCATCGGTCGGCCTTACCCGAGGTGCCCTTTATCATGGCTTTGGCGACAAGAAGGGTCTGCTGGCGGCCGTGGTCGCTCAGGTGGATGGAGAGATGGCTGCGCGCGCGCAGCAGGCTGGTGCCAAATCCGCGAATGACTGGGACGCGCTGCTGGCGGAAGGGGCGGCCTATATAGAGATGGCATTGGACCCGGAGGTCCAGCGGATCGTCCTTCTGGACGGACCCGCTTTCTTGGGCGATCCATCGGGGTGGCCAAGCCAGAATGCCTGCTTAAGCATCACGAAGCAGGCGGTCGGGAAGTTGATCGCCGAAGATGTCATGAAGCCGGTCGACATCGAGGCTGCATCACGGCTCCTGAGCGGTGCGGCGTTCAATGCAGCCCTGTGGGTAGCGGCCAGCGCGCAGCCCCACCTTGCCCTGCCCAAGGCGATCGAGGCCTTTACAATCATGGCAGAAGGTTTCTTGGCACACCCCAACTGACGACCGGCATTGCATCTTGTTCCGGCTGATTTTTCTCAAGAGCAGGTCCGGCATCTCCCGAATTGTCGCCAGACGATCCGTCGTTCAATTCGGTCCTGGCTCCTGCGGCTTTGCCAATGTTTCCATTACCTGCGCGCGGTTTTGCGTGCCCCACTCGCAGAGTGGCAGCAAGGCCTTGACCAGCGTTCGGCCGAACGGGGTCAGCGCATAATCGACCATCGGTGGCACACGCTGGTGATCATGCCGGACTAGGACGTTCATCGCCACCAATTCGCGCAATTGCTGGATTAGCACCTTTTCACTGATGCCGCCGATACGTTGTCTCACTTGTGAGAACCGGGTCGGCCCGTCTTGAACGTGATAAAGGATGAGAGGCTTCCATTTCCCGCTGATGACCTTCAGCGAAACATCCAGTCCGCAGGTGTCGTCCATGAAATCCTTGTACCAATCTAAGCTTACCTTTTGGTAGGTTCTACCCTCCGGGTAATCCTCTGTCTATCTGGGGAATATGGTCGCCGCTCTGACGGACGGTGACGCGGATAAGCGCGTTAGGACGCATTCTCATGACAGACGATATACAGACTATAAAAGACCTTTATGCTGGGGCCGAAGGCAACAGCCTCGACCTTGCCGGCTTTCTCTCGTGCTTCTCGGATGACGGCTACGTGCGCAATGTCCCGGCGCAGATCGACTTTCGAGGGCGGGATATCGCGCTGGTCGCAAGTGGCATGGCGGATGCCTTTCCCGACATTCACCGCGAAATCTTCAGCATCAGCGCGACGCAGGATCTCATCGTCGTGGAGTTGGCTATCCGCGGCACCCATGAGGGTACGTTGATGATGCCGACCGGCCCGGTGCCCGCCACCGGCAAGCGGATCGACGTTCCTTGTTGCGACGTTTTCCGCATGAAGGATGGAAAAGTCGCATCCTTCCATTGCTACAACGCCGCCAACATCATGCAAGAGCAGTTGTCGTGAACAAAACGCGCGGAGCGGCCTGTTTGTCGCCGAGCGGGCAATCCGGTTCGGGTTCAGAATGCCTGTGTGATATCAATCAAAGATAAAGCCTTCTGACCTGCTCGTAACGCTTGAAATTTCGCCTCCACAACCTACCATGATACAATGTCACATATCACTCCGCACTCGCCGCCCAATCCCGCTAACACGCCGAGTTCCCGCTTCTTTGGCAACATCGGTATCGGTGCCGGTATGCGGATCCTTGATGTCGGTTGTGGAAATGGCGACCTTAGCCGACTTGTCGCCAGCCTCACCGGACCGAGCGGCGAAGTCGTTGCCATCGACCGAAGTCAGCAGGCAATAGCGATGGCGCAGCGCATGGACGCAAATCCGCTCGCTGCGCACATCCACTACTGCACCGTAGATTTGGCAAGTGAACTGCCTGACCTGGGCCAATTCGATGCGATCGTTGGCCGCCGCGTGCTGATGTATCTGCCCGATGCAGTCGCAACGTTGGAACGACTTGCCGCACTGGCGCGGCCGGGCGCGACCCTTGCCTTTCAAGAACACGCGCGCACGAGCCTTCCGGCCGGACTTGGAGACATCCCGCTGCATCGACAACTTTATGACTGGACATGGAGAACAGTCGCGGCCGAAGGTGGCGATGTCGCACTGGCCTTCCGTCTTGCCAAGATAATGCAGGCTTTGGGCCTCACGGTAGAGGACGCCCGCAGCGAGGCGATACTGCTGCATTCCAGCGAACCCTCGTTCCTGCCCACGCTGGCCGAAGTGATGTTACCCCGCGCTGTCGAGTGCGGCATCGCTCGCACTGAAGAACTAGATGTGGCGACGTTGGACCAGCGTATCGAGGAAGAGGCGCGCAGCGTCGATGGCGCGATCGTTTGGGATCTCGCGTTTCTGATTTCCGCACGGAAAGAATCAGCAACCGGTTGAAAGAACGGTGCTTTGGATCGCGGCGAATAATGTTCGATGCCCAAGTCGATTCCGGACGACAAAGGCGCAGCACACCGCTCGTCTGTCCGTTTTCCTCCACCTTCCAACGGTCGAATTCAGGCAAAGGCGATTGATAACAGATTTTAGAGTAATCAGCGCCCCGGTGGGACAGCGCTGGTCGCGCTATCCTTTTGAGCTTTCCTGATGGAAAAGCCGGTTTGCCAGCAAAAGAGCCGCGAACTGTGCTGAACTTGGCGTTCCGACCTTACCAGTACCTCCCGCGATGCGAACCGCGCCGCTTTGGCTACTACCGCCCAACCTACGGCATTCATGTCCCCCGCTGCAAACGTCTGGATCCAACGGATAAGCGACATTGATGGTCTAGCCTGGCATCAAACATCCGCCACGACCGACAGGTTGACGCTTTCAAACGATCCATTTATATCCATCTGGTCAGATATAAATGGATCGTTTCGATGGGTCGTAAGAAAAGTATCGATCAGAACCGCATCCTCGATGCGGCCGAAGCTGTCGTCGCGAGGGTCGGGGCTGCGAAACTCACGCTTGACGGCGTTGCTCAGGAGGCATGCATCAGCAAGGGTAGTGTGGTGTACGATTACGGCACCAAGCAGGCCCTGATCGAAGCTATGGTCGAGCGCGCCGTCCTGCGCGACAATGCGTTCAACCAGGCGGCCGCTGATACCTTCGAGGGGAGCGACAATGCGACATTGAAGGGCCGGATTCTAGCCGCCAGTCAGCCATTCCCTGACGAATTTCGCGCGGTGGCCCTCAATATTTGCGCGGCACTTGCGCAGGACCGTTCGCTTCGTTCCGCCATCCAAAAAAACCAGACTGCAGTGATCGGACGCATACGAGACGAAGCGGGCGAGGCGAAAGGCCCCATGTTAGCGTATCTCGCGCTTGAAGGTCTCAAGCTGCTGGAGACCCTCGATTATCACCAATGGTCCGATAGCGAGCGCGAAGCGCTGCTCGACGATATCCGCTGGCTTGCCTCCGTATCTCGGGAGTGACCGTGCCGGGGCAATGTTTCTAATCTAGAAAGCAGAACTTCCATGAATGATTATAGAGCAGTCGGAGGCGATTTTGCTTCTGACGCCGAACTGCTGTCTCCGCTATTCCTGACCGGCGGGAGCGGCTACCTCGGGCGCAATCTGATCCGCCATTTCGTTGCCAAGAGCTTCGAGGTCATTGCTCCAGTTCGTTCGCAAACGGCTGCAGATACCGTCCGTGCGCTTGGGGCGAGACCGATCATCGGCCAACTTGCAAGTCCGGTTGTCGGTGACGCTATGAAAGGGTGTCGCGCGCTCGTCCATGCTGCGGCCCACACCAGCCACGGCCCCGAGACCCCCGAGCATGTCGCCGTCAACGTCGAGGGTACACGCGCCATTTTCACTGCTGCCAGGCAGGCGGGTATCCGCGCCGTGCATGTCAGCACGGATTCGGTGCTTCTCGATGGGCAGGCGCTTGTCGATGTAGACGAGCGCCGCGCTATGCCCGCCCGCTTTCCCGGTGCCTATTCCCGTACCAAGGCGGAAGCGGAGCGGATCGTGCGGATGCTGTGCGGCGAGGGTCTTGAAGTCGCGATCGTACGTCCGCGCTTCGTTTGGGGCCGCGACGACACTACGGCTTTGCCGATCCTGACACACGCGGCCCGATCCGGGCAGATGGCCTGGATCGATGGCGGCGAGTATCTCACATCTGCCACGCATGTCGCCAATGCCTGCCATGGCATCGAACTGGCGCTGTTGAGAGGCCGGACAGGCGAAGCCTACTTCATCACCGATGGCGAGCCGTTGCCTTTCCGTCATTTCGTGTCCCGGCTGCTGGAAACGCAAGGCATCGCTCCTCCGGAAAAGAAAGTGCCCTCCTGGCTTGTTCGCACCGTTGCCTGCGCGGGCGAGGCGGCGGCGCGTCTTTCCGGCGGGAGGATCAAGCCCCCTGTCACGCTTCAGGATTTGGCGACAATGGCTGTGGAAGTGACGCTCGACATCACCAAGGCCCGGCGAGAACTCGGATACGAACCGGTTGTCTCAGTCGAGGAAGGCATGGCCGAACTGAAGCGCCTCGCTTCCTCGGGCGCAGGTCAGCAGAAGTAGGCGTCGGGGGCAGGACCGGGCTGGCCTGCTTCCACCCACTCCAGTTTGCCTTTGAGGAAAGTCAGCGCGGCATCAAGTTCGCGCTGGCGTTCTTCAAGGCGGGCGATCTGTTTCTTCAGGACTTCGCCGGTTCGCTCCGGTGATCCGGAGCCGCGACGGTATTCCTCGGCGAGCGCGCCGATCTCAGCGAGCGAGTATCCGAGCGACTGCTGCAAACGGATCATCCGCGCGGCGGTGACGTCGTCGGCGCTGAATACCTGATAGGGATTGGATCCGCCCTTTCTTGCACTGCGCGCGGGCTTCAGCAGGCCCCTGGCAATGTAGAATCGCACCGTATCGACCGAAAGGCCTGCGGTTTTGGCGAATTGCGAAATCAGCATGAAATCCCCTTGACCATGGAGCATACTCCACACTTATAGGACCTGCCAGTCAACATCTGGAGTCTGCAATGACCGGCATCAAACCTCTTCCACAGATCGCGCTCGGCAACGGCGGTCCGGCCATCGGTGTTCAAGGTTTTGGCTGCATGGGGATGAGCGAATTCTACGGCACCACCGATGAAGCGGAAGCCCGAGCCACGCTGGAGAGGGCTCTGGAGCTCGGCGTCACCATGTTCGATACGGCGGACGTCTATGGTATGGGCGAAAACGAGCGCTTTCTCGCACCTTTCGTTCGGGCGCACCGCGACACGGCGGTGATCGCCACCAAGTTCGGTTATGCCCGGACCCCCGAGAACCCCAACGACTGGAGCCTCGACAACCGCCCGGAATTCATCCGCGCCGCGGCGGAAAACTCGCTTCAGCGTCTCGGGATCGAGGTCATCGATCTGTACTACATGCATCGCCGCAGTAGCGACGTGCCGCTTGAGGAATCGATCGGAGCAATGGCGGATCTGGTGGCAGAGGGCATAGTCCGGGCGCTGGGCCTCTCGGCGGTCAGCGCGCAGGAACTGCGCGATGCCCACGCCGTGCATCCGATCGCGGCCCTTCAATCCGAATGGTCGATCTTTACGCGCGAAATCGAAGCGGAAGTCGTGCCAGCAGCAGTCGAGCTGGGCGTGACGATTGTGCCCTATTCGCCGCTGGGGCGCGGAATGCTGACGGGCAGGGCTTTTGCGCAGACGCTGGGCATAGGCGACGCCCGCTCCCACTTTCCGCGCTTCTCTCCCGAAAATCTGGCGGCGAACATGCGCCTGGTGGCCAGGATCGAGGAAATCGCCGCTGAGCAGGACGCCACCCCGGCGCAGATCGCGATCGCCTGGCTTTACGCAAAAGCGGGCCAACTTGGCGCTGCCGTCTCGCCCATTCCTGGCACTCGCAACCGGGTTCGACTGGAAGAGAACGTGGCGGCGTCGTCGCTTACGCTTGAGGAGGCGGCGATGGTTGCATTGGAGCCTCTCGCTCGCGAAGTCATGGGCATTGCCATTTGACGCGACTGGCGAGTTGTTCTTTCGGGAGCAACTCGCCGTTGAGCCTCGGACATGGCTGGTGAAGGCGTGTTCTGACGGCCCTCAGGACGAAGTGCGTTCATACTTGTCTACGGCGGCTTCGCGATAGACGGTTGCTCCATACGGACGGAAACCGAGGCGATCCGCGAGTTTGATAGATGCCGTGTTGGCTACGTCGATTATGCAGACCGTGCGCTGCGGCCCATATTCGCGTTCGAACCAGTCCAGAAGAACCGTCATTGCCTCGGCAGCATAGCCTCGGCCGTGCGAACCGCCGGTAAAGAGCCAGGCTGCCTCAGGAGTGCCATCGAAATCCGGGCCAAGTCCACGTTGAAAATCGGCCAGGCCGACCTCGCCGATGAAGTCGCCGCTGCTGCGTTCGAATACGGCCAACATGCCATAGCCAAGCAGGCTCCAATGCCCTGCATAACGGAGAAGCCGGTGCCAGGCCTCTTCACGAGAAGTAGGAAGCCCTCGAATGAACGCGTGGACTGCCGGATCGTTAGCCAACTGGAGAACATGATCGAGATCGCCAATCGTATGGGGGCGTAAGACCAGTCGTTCGGTAAAGAGCATTGTTGAATCCGCTGGAGTTGGCTTGCTTGGAATGAGGCTGGATTTCTAACCGGCGCCCCTACTGCGAACGAGACGGGACAGCCAAAGGTTGTTCGTGGAGTCGAGGCGGCGATGGTCTGCCGTCGCCGCCCCGACATTGCAACGGGATCAGTCGCGCAGGACCGCAATTTCCGGGAAACGGCATCAAGCCACCAGACCGGATCTGCGGTTCCTTCGCGGATTGATCCGTCGCGGCAGACAAAGTGGCGCACGTCGCCGGCCGGGCTCCGCAAGATCGCCGGACATTGCGCGTTCCAGCCATTCCCCTCCGAAGCGGATTATCTCGGCGGCTACTCCGCCAAGGCGGTGGTACTCATCTTCATAGACACGCAATTCCTTCGGTGCCTTGATGCGTTCGAAACTGGTAATCGCTTCCTCAAGGCGGGTGAGTTCGTCGAACTCGCCGATCCCGACAAGTACCGGGCACTCGATCTGGGCAACGAGGTCGCCCAGAGGCATCTTCCGAGCGATCTCCCGGTCGAAATCGTCCTCGTTCGTGTAACTCGACATGTACATGTAGTTATTCTTGGAACTGGGCTGAGCGCGCTCGAAGATCGTCGCGAAGTCGCCTGTGACGCCTTCGAAGCTGGCGAAGGCCTTGATGCGGCGATCCGATACAGCGGCGCGGTGTCCCCAATAGCCGCTCATGCTGATACCAAACATTCCGATCTTGTCGCTATTGATGGTCGTTTCCATCAGCGATCTCGGGGCCGCGCGCCATCAGGAACGCAGCAACCATATTGCCCAATCGATGAGCAATAACCTTGCGAACGTGGATCCCGACACCATTCGCCAATCGGCCGAGATAGTCGTGCAAAAGACCAAGCTATACGATACGCCATAACGAAGAAAATACCGCACGGCAGGAGTGACTGGTGTTCCCGTACAAATATATCAGTCAAGCCAAAAACGACTGACTTGTCTGAATCAAAGCGTTGCGTGCTTGGCGAAGGTGACCCTCTTCGGAGATCGTCTCAACATAACTGCCGTTTCGATCTCGATGGTTCCGTCTCATTTCCGGTTCGTGGCCCTTTTCAAAGCAGCGCGCAGCTGAGACGGCGAACTGGGCTTCGGACATATCTGGGCATCTGGATAGCGTGAACGCAGCGCGGCCTCGTTGGCATGGCCGGAGTGGAAGATGAGGGGGACCTTCATCTCATGCATCCTGTCGGCAGCGGGGAAAACCTCGCCGTCCGGCAGCCGGACATCAAGGATGGCGGCTACCGGCTTATGGCGATCAATCGCGCGCATGGTCGCAGCCACGGTTCCACAATGCGCAGAGACAGCGAAGCCTTCTTCGGCGATCAGGTCTTCCAGATCGAGGACGACGAAAAGCTCGTCCTCGACGATCAGCACCGTGTCGGTCATCGTGCTATCACGCCGTCGGGCAGCTTGAGATGCAACGAAAAGCGTCCATCCTGCAATTCGTGGGAAATCTGAGCCGCAAGCTGTCGGACGGACGTCATGACGAGCAAGGTTCCGAAGCCCGAACCCTCGGTCGCATCAATCGTGTCCTCACCGTTTTCATCCCAGAGCAAGTCGATCCCGTTGGGCGATAAACGCCAATCGATCGTAAGGGTTCCCGCCCGAGGGCCCAACACCCCGTATTTGGCGGCGTTGGTGGTCCATTCATGCAGGATCAGCGCTAGAGGAGACAGGCAGTTACGGTCGATGACGACCTCGGGACCGGCGATTTGAAGTTCCGAACGGCCTGCATATGCCGCCGTGGTCGTCTCGATGAGCGTTCGCAGTGAAAACGCCTGCCGTTCTTCTCCCGAAGGTGATGCCAGCGAGTGGGCCTGGCCAAGTGCGGCGATACGCTCACGCAAATCGGCGCCGTAGCTGCGTACATCGTCATGAGAACGGCCCGCAACGGCAATCATGCCGCTGACCACCGCAAAGAGGTTCTTCACCCGGTGGTTCATCTCACGCAACATGAGGCCGCGGGTTTCGGCAACGGCGTATTCCGCAGTGACATCGATGGTCGCGCCGACAAGGCGGCGGGGGCTGGACCCGATAAGGCGGCCATAAGCCTTGAGCCTTCGGGAATCGTCATCCCGCTCTTCCACCCCGCGAACACGGAAGGCGACTTCCATGTCCCGGTCTTCGTACAGGGCATGGGCGATGCCGTCTTCGACGGCGGGGCGATCCTCGGGATGGACGCGCGCCAATACGTCGCCAAGGCGAATTTGCCCTTCCGATGGCAGCGCAAGTTGCGCTCTGCTGGTGAGGTCGAGAATGGCGTTGTCATCGTCGGGGCGAAGCTCCCATACGCCGATGCCGCCCGTCTTGACGGCAAGGTCCAGCCGCTCGCGCTCGGCTGCGAGATCGTCTTCCATCAGCAGAGCCACAGTGATGTCGGTCAGCACCAGCGTGGCGCCATCAATGGTGCCGTGCTGGGTGCGATAGGGCAGGACGCGCAGCGATAGGGTACGGGCGCCGTCGCGCGTGCGGACACGGCGATGGAGCGGCTCGCCGCTAGCCGCGACCCGTCGGGCATCGTCAAGGTACTTGCCATCGTCAAGCCGGGTCGCGACGTCTGCGAGCAGGCGCCCCCGATCAGTCTGCTGCAGCGGGAAGATTGTCGTCGCGGCCTCTGTGAAGCTGCGGATGCGCAACTGCCCGTCGAGCACGATCACCGCGAGTTCGGTTGATTCAAAGAAATTGCGCAAGTCCGAATTCGCGACGGTCAGCTGATCGACCTTGCTCTTCAGTTCGTCGTTGACGGTGGAAAGCTCCTCGTTGGTGGACTGGAGCTCCTCGTTCATCGACATCATTTCTTCGTTGGAACTCTTGAGCTCCTCGTTGGCGGTTTCCAGTTCCTCGACCGCAGTCCGCAGTTTGTGACGAGTGAGGCGCAGTTCCTCCTCAAGCGCTTCCATGTGGTCGTCGCCGCTTTCGATTTCGGCGAAGTCAGGGCCATCGAAGGGCAGAAAAGGGCCGCGATCGCGCAGCACCAGAAGCAGCGTGCCATCGGGGAGCGGTTCGCACACCGCTTCGACGGGCTGCACTCCATAATCCGAGCGAACTTCCACCTCGCGGGCGACGACCCGCTTTCGGGCATCGCGCGCCTGCCGCACCAGTGGGCCAAGCACGTCGCGAAGGCCGGGTTTGGCAAGCGAGATGGCATTGGCACCACCCGTGCGGGTCACCGGGAAATCGAAGTAGCGGCTCAGCTTGCCATATGCTGCCAGGACTGCGCCGTCCTGATTGAGCACCATTGCCGGCGGAGCATAGCGGTCCGCCAGACGCTGGATTGCGACGGCAGCTTCCGGCGGCTTGCGTCGGTTGTCGCGCTCTGCGGCGTCGTCGCACCGACGCGAGATTCCCCGCTCACCTCCAGGGAGATCTATGGGATAGCTTGGGCTTCCCGGGCCGCGCTCGAAGATGCGGGCATGATGGTCAAGCGCAGGGAAAAGGTGATCGAAGCGGCCGATGCTCTCGGAAGGGCCGAGAAACAGATAGCCGCCCGGCCGGATCGCATAATGCAGGATGGGCATGACCGACTGCTGGAGACGGTCGTCGAAATAGATCAGGAGATTGCGGCAGGACACCAGATCGATGCGTGAGAACGGGGGGTCCTTCACGACCGAATGATTCGAAAAGCGGATCAGATCCCGGATCTGGTTCGAAATGGCGAACTTCTCGCCGTGCGGGATCGTCCACCGCTCGCGCATGGGCGATGGGATGTCAGCCAGCGCAGAGGCGGGGTAGATGCCTTCCCGTGCGATCTGCAGCATCTGCTCGTCGATATCCGAGGCAAATATCTGCACAGGATTGGCAAGGTTCATCCGTCGCGCCGCTTCGGCGAACAGCATCGCGATGCTGTATGCTTCCTCTCCGCTGGAGCAGCCCGGTATCCAGACCCTTATCTCTTCGTCGCCCCCGCGCTCGCTCAGAAGCGGTTCGACCACCTTCTCCCGCAAAGCATCGAACATATCCGGATCGCGGAAAAACCGCGTGACGTTGATGAGGAGATCCCGGAACAGCGCCTCGCATTCCGCGGTGTCCGACTTGACGCGCTGAAGGTAGCCGCTGGCGGAATCGATGTTCAGCACATGCATGCGCCGTTCCACCCGCCGGACCAGCGTTGAACGCTTGTAGCCCGAGAAGTCGTGGCCAACTGCCTTGCGCAGCGTCGCGCACAAGTCATCCACGTGGTCGGCAACCAGTTCTGCCTCGCGTTCACGCGGCTCGCCCCGACGGCGCGCGAAGAACGCGCTCAGACAATCGAGGATTTCGGAAGGCTGCTTGACGTAGTCGACCAAACCGGTGCCTACCGCAGACACCGGCATACCGTCATATCGCGCAGTCTCGGGCGTCTGGACTACGCAGACGCCGCCGTGCTCCTTGATGGCGCGCAGACCTGTCGATCCATCTGCGCCGGTGCCGGACAGGATCACGCAGGCGGCATCCGTCTGTTTCTCGGCGGCCAGCGATATGAAAAAGTCATCGATCGGGCGGCGCAGTCCGCGTGGTTGCGCAAAATCCGTCAACTGCAGCTTGCCATCCTGAAGCGCAAGGCCGCGACCGGGAGGGATGATATATACCCGGTCGGGAAGCACTTCCTCCCCGCCCTCGCATTGAAGAACGTCTAGGGGGCTGGCCCGGTCAAGAAGTTGCGCCAGCATGCTTTCATAATTTGGGTCGAGGTGCTGGACCACCACGAATGCCATGTCTGTAGGGAGGCGCGCGGCAGAAAGCATTTCGCGCAGGGCTTCAAGCCCTCCTGCCGATGCGCCGATCCCAACGATCGGGACGCACGAAGCCTGGCCGGTCTTACTCACAGGATGGAACTGTCATCGAGGCTGGCCAGGGTAAGCTTTGCCTGCGCTATCGTGGTCGCCGAATTTGCGATCGTGGTCAGCGTTCCTTCGACGATGATCCCGCTTTCTGCAGCTACGGGGCTCAGCCGGGTCAGCGTTCGGCCAAGATCATCGTCATAAGCCCGCAGCTTGTCGGGCTGCGCGCGGCTCACGTCGAACTGCGAGGCGAAAATGAAGCGTGTCTCTCCGGACAGGGCACGCAGGCGAGACATGTAAAGCAGGTTCACGAAGGGGGAACCATCCTTGCGAAAATTGAGGATGGGCGTGCGCACGTTCGCAGCGGTATCGTTGCGCAGGAATGCGCGCAATTTGGCGCGGGCTTCGTGATCCTCTGCCGGTCCCTGAAGGATCCTGCAATTTTGACCCGCGAGATCTTTCTGCGAGAAACCGGTCAGATCTGCAAAGCGTCCGTTCATCATGATGAGGTGATTGTCGCCGCCGGGATCCCCCAGCGCCAGGGCCACTGGAGAATTCTCGAAGAAGGTGCGCAGTTCGGATGGCACACTCAGATCAGACACTTCGATACTCCTGGCCTTTGGGTATATGCCGTGATGTTGCCCATGTAGAAGGGCTGGGTGGGCGTTCCGCGTCCAGGTAACCGAAATCGCCGGCCGAGCAACTGACGGGGGCGAAATCTAACGGATCAGAGTTCGCCGGGTTCAGTGGTCAAACTGTCAGAGATAGTACCTGCAGCCCCGTTGGCGTCGGCAGCGAGGTCGCGTAATGCCTTCGCCGTGTCCTGCAACAGCGTATCACTGATGGGGCGCTCGCCATTGATGAACCGGCGAATGGCCCGCTCATCTATCCTGAGGCGACGCGCAAATGCCGTGGTTCCACCGAACAGCTGAACACAGTAGGCGAAGTGATCCTGTCTATCTTGCATGCACGGAACATAGCCTTTCATGTGCAGGAAGCAACTTATGAGGCCGCGGAGGGAATGGCGAGATGATCACCGGGAAGGTGTGATGCGCCATACGGTGTTCGACAGGTCATCGGCGATCAGCAGCGCCCGTCGTACGGGATCGTAAGTCGTGCCCACCGGGCGACCGCGGGCCTTGCCATCCGGTCCGATGAAACCTGTCACGAAGTCGCGGGGTTTGCCGGATGGCCGACCGTTGGTGAAGGGTATCCATACGACCTTGTAGCCTGCAAGCTGGCGCCGGTTCCAACTGCCGTGCTCACCCACGAACGCGCCATCTGCATAGTTCCCACCGAAGCCGCCGCCGGTCAGGAACGTCAGGCCAAGCGCCGCAACATGCGATCCAAGGGCATAATCCGGCGCGATTGCCTTTCGGACCATATCGGGCTTCTGGGGATGGACGCGCGGATCAACGTGACCGCCATAGTAGCTGTAAGGCCAGCCATAAAACGCCCCCGGTTTCACCGAGGTCAGGTAATCCGGAACGAGGTCCGCACCCAGTTCGTCGCGTTCGTTGACGACGGCCCACAGCGCCTGCGTCGCGGGATTGATCGCAAGTGCCGTCGGGTTGCGGATGCCCGAGGCAAAAGTACGGTGCGCCCCGGTTTCGCGGTCGATTTCCCAAACGACCGCGCGCTCTTCCTCCACGGCCATGCCGCGCTCACCCACGTTACTGTTCGAGCCGATACCGACGTAAAGGCGCGAGCCATCGGCGCTGGCGGTCAGCGACTTGGTCCAGTGATGGTTCGGATTGGCAGGCAGCGTGGTAACCACTTCGCCCGGAGCATCGATGCGCGTCGATCCATCCCGATAGGGGAAGCGCAACAAGGCGTCCTGATCGGCTATGTAGAGGTCAGAGCCCACGAGCGCCATGCCATAAGGTGCGTTCAGCCTATCGATCAGGACGGTCTGGAATTCATACCTCCCATCGCCGTCACGATCTCGCAGCAGGCTGACACGGTCGCCGCCTTTCGTGCCGCTTTTGCCAAGGCTCTTTATATAGCCTGCAATGACGTCCTTGGGACGCAATTTGGGCGCGCTTCCGCCAAGGCCCTCGGACACCAGAATATCGCCATTGGGTAGCACGAGCATCTGTCGCGGAACCTTGAGCCCGGTAGCGATGGCTGCAATGGTGAAGCCTTTTGGTACGGTGGGAGTTGCCCGGTTCCAGCCCGCAGGGCTGGCGATCTTCATCGGGGGAAGCAGCGTCTCGTTCTGATCGGGCAGCGCTGGACGGGGTCCGGTCTGATCGAGGTCGGGCGCCTTTTCGCAGGCGGTCAGCGCAAGCGGTGCGGCAAGGGCCAGGGCGGACAAGACAAGGCGGTTCATGGCTGCACCTCCCGGGAAACGCCATAGCCGATCCACCCTGCCGCCAGCGCCAGAACCGTGGAGATGACAGACAGAGCAAGACCGGTCGTGCCGACCGAGCTCCACCCGTCATGGCTATGTTGGAACGCGTTGACGAGGCCGATGACAAACACCAGCGCCAGGATCGCGCAGAGCCACCTTCTTCCCCCACGGCTTACAAGCATGCCTATCAGCGCCCAGGCCATGGCAAGGCCGGTGAACACCAGCGCCCCCGCGATCAGCCAGGCTGCAAAGTTCGACCATTGCATCTCCGAACTGTTCAGGTACGCGATGTCAGCCAGCAGCGCGGCGGGAAAGAGCGCCACCGGAAAGGCGAGCAGGATCGCGTGAAACGGGTGCAGCGCGACCGGCGTGGCGTTGGAAGGGGCTTTGGGCAAGTCGAATTCCTTCAATGCCTTGTCAGACAGGCATGAACAGCAAATGCGCCGAGCGGCGAAGGGTTGCCGATGCGTCCGGTTGATGCGTCAGGGCCCCACCTCGCCACCGCTGCCGGGCGGTCGGTGGCTTGTTCCTGCCGCGAAGCCCCGTGCGATTTCCACCAATGGGGATCAAAGGAGATGATTGGTCCACCATCTTCGCCGGACACGACAGCGTCATAGGCGGCGGCTTGAACCTGCTGTCCCGCCAGATGGCAATCAGGCGGCGGGTGTGCTTGCGATACCTGTTCCGCTGATCGTGGCTTGCGCCATGCCGGCGTCGTGGGACGCGTGTCTGATCAACGCCAGCATTCTGCTGCGCGCCTCTTCCGGATCGCCGCGAACCAGTGCGTCGAAGACGGCGTCGTGATCGGGCATGGGGTCGCGGAGGACTTCACGTTCGTCGCGCGCAAAGCGGGTGGTCCAGGCGACTACCGCAGTCACCGAGGTCGAGAGCGAGATCAGCGATTCGTTGCGCGTCGCCAGCAGAATGAGCCGATGAAAGCTCTGGTCCGCAGCCCGGCCAGCCGTGGTAGTGAGGCCATGCCTGCGCATTTCCTCCAGCGCGTGGCCTATCCGGGCAATATCCTGATGATTGCGGCGCATGGCGGCGAACTGTGCCGCCGCCGGCTCCACCACGGTGCGCAGTTCGAAGATGTCGCGCAGGAAGTCGAGGGTGGGGCCAGCCTCGAACATCCAGGCGAGCACGTCCAGATCCAGCATGTTCCAGCGCAGGCGTTCATTGATCCGGGTGCCGCTCTTGGTGCGGCTGAACACGAGGCCCTTGGCGGACAGCACCCGCACCGCCTCACGATAGGCGGTGCGCGAGACACCCTGCTCTGCGCTGTAGCGCTCTTCGCCCGGCAGCGCGTCTCCGGGCTGGTAGCTTCCGCCGACGATCGCCACGCCCAGGTCGTGTGCGATCCGGTCATGGATGGCGCGTGGAACTGTTGGTTCCTCACGTGCCAGAGGGTGATCGTTTGACGAGTCCATGACGTCTCGTCCCCCTTCCGCGCCCCCGCGTCAAGCACTTGCGCGCATCTAGTATGGGTAATCAGGATGCTGAAACGCCATGTATAGGCGCACGCTCCCATAAATGGCTTGCGGCAGTCGTTTCTCTATGCAATCTAGTATGAGAAATAAAAAGACAGGGGATGTGAAATGGCCTCGGGTTCAAACCTTTTGAGGATGTCGGCGTTCGCTTTTGCTGTGGCTCAGACCCCGTTGGCGTGGGCGCAGGTTGATCCGGCCGCCGGTATCGGCCAGGGTCCGGCGACAGTCCCGGCGCAAGCGGCGGAGGCTTCTGGCGAGGAGGTCCCGACCGGCGAGATCGTGGTGACGGGTGTGCGTGCCAGTCTGTCATCGGCGCAGAGCATCAAGCGCAATTCCCAGCAGCTCGTCGACTCGGTCGTGGCGGAGGACATCGGAAAGCTGCCCGACAACAACGTGGTCGAGGCGCTCCAGCGCGTGCCGGGTATCCAGGTGTCGCCGCGCGCTCGGGGAGAGTCCGCCACGGTGCTGATCCGAGGGCTGCCCGACGTCGTCACGCTGGTGAATGGCCGCAATATCTTCAGCACCACTGCGCGCTCACTCTCACTGGCCGACGTGCCGGCGGACCTTGTCGCGGGCGTGGATGTCTACAAGTCGCGCTCCGCCGAGCAGATCGAGGGCGGTATAGCCGGGCTGATCGACGTGCGCACGCGCCGCCCCTTCGACTTCGACGGGTTCGAATTCGCGATAGCCGACCGGCAGGTCTACAGCGAGCAGCCGGACAGGATCGATCCATACGCCAGTTTGCTGATCAGCGATCGCTGGTCGACCGGCATCGGCGAGATCGGGGCGCTGGTCAGCTTGTCCTACCACCGCACCCGCTACCGCGACTTCACGATCTACTCGGGCGGTTATTTCGGGTACAATCTCGACAACTCGCGCGCGCCTTAT
Organism: Novosphingobium gossypii; assembly: GCF_050433305.1. Lineage (NCBI taxonomy): Bacteria > Pseudomonadati > Pseudomonadota > Alphaproteobacteria > Sphingomonadales > Sphingomonadaceae > Novosphingobium > Novosphingobium gossypii. The sequence continues at coordinate 164,416 of NZ_JBNPXM010000002.1, forward strand.
ACGCCGGGTGTGCAACTGGACCCGCGGGGGACCAATCCGGGCGACCCGCGCGTATTCCGTACCGACGTGATCGGCGCTTTCGACCGGATCGGCAAGCGCGAGCGGCCGGCGATAAACGGCACCCTGCAATGGGCGCCCGACGAACGCCTGACGATCCACGCCGACGGCCTGTTCTACGGGTACCGTGAGACCGGGAACGGCAACCAGAACTTCACCTCGATGAACGGCACGCTCGCTGCGCCGCTGAACTTCGTCGATGACACCAAGCTGGTGGAATCGCTCAGCATCCTCAACAACCGCGTGGCGAACTTCGGCACCGCCTACCGCAACAAGGCGAACCGCTGGCAAGGGGCCCTCGGCGCAGACTGGAAGAGCGATCGCTGGAAAGTGGAGGCGGATGTGTCCTACACACGCTCCACCGCGACGGACGTGGCCAATCAGACCGATGTCGATTTCATCGCATCGCGTACCGACGCGGTGTTCAACGATGGTTCGGGCACCCCTTACTTTACCTTGCCAGCCGACGACCTGGCCGACGCCTCGCGCTATTCGCTGGCACGCCTCGTCAGCAACCGCACCGAGGGCGAAGGCTCTGAATGGGCAGGGCGGCTGGACGTTTCGTTCCGCCAGCCGTTCCTGATCTTCTCCGGTATCGACGCCGGTGTGCGGCTCAGCCGCCGCAAGGCGCAGTCCGACGCCTTCAACCAGTCGATCAACTGCGGCGCAGCGGGCGCGGTGGCCTGCAACAGCTTTCGCGGCGTGAACCTGCCGGGGTTCATGACCCTGACCCCGGGCGAATTCTTCCAGGGAGCGCGGCCTTACGTGCGCCAGTGGGCCACGCCGAGCACGGATTACCTGCTGAACAACTTCGGCACCCTGCGCCGCCTGTTCGGCCAGCCCGAGGACGACCCGGCGTTCCAGGACACGCAGCACTTCGACATCGTCGAAAAGAACTACGCCGGTTATGGGCAGGCGAACGTCGAGGTAGGCCGTCTCGACGGGCAGATCGGCGTGCGCGTGATCCAGACGGACATCACCTCCAACGCCTTCCTGGTGTTGCGCGGCGCCACGGCGCCGGTCACGATCCGCAACAAGAGCACCGACGTGCTGCCCAGCCTCGCCTTGCGCTACAAGCTGACCGACAAGCTGTTCGTTCGCGTCGCGGCCAGCAAGACGATCACGCGGCCCAGCTTCGCCCAGCTCAACCCGGCGCTGACGCTTACCCCGGCGATCCCCGGCCAGCAGCCATTCGGTCGCGGCACCAGCGGCAATGCCGACCTGAAGCCCATCAGGTCGAACAATTACGATCTCTCGCTCGAGTGGTATCTCGACAGCACGAGTTCGATCACCGCCACCATCTTCCGGCGTGACATCAGCGGCTTCATCCAGTCAGTGACGAGCAACTTCGACATCGACTATCTGGGAGGGGACAACGGCGTGTACCAGATCACCCGCCCGGAGAACTCCGGATCGGGCAAGCTGCAAGGCATCGAGGGCGGCTTTACGTTCTTCCCCAAGGGGCTGCCCAACTGGCTGGACGGCCTGGGCGTAAGCGCCAACGGCACGTACATCGATGGCAAGAACAAGGCGCTTTCGCCGTTGCCCGGCGTCACCGGCTTCCTGACGATCCCGTTCCAGAACGTGTCCAAGTATTCGGCCACAGGCACGCTCATCTACGAAAAGGACGGTTTCAGCGGCCGTGTCTCTTACGTCTGGCGCGACAAGTTCAACGGCGGCCTGCATTTTACCGGCGTGAACCCGAACTTCATCACCAATGGGCAGGTCAGCAATCTCGACATTTCGCTGGCCTACGACGTGAACCCGAACTTCACTGTCGTATTCGACGCGACCAACGTGCTGAAGAACATCTACACCACGTCTTTCGACGATCCGACGTTGTTCCCCCGCGACACCGTGCAATACACCCGCATGTTCGCGCTGGGTTTCCGCGCCCGCCTCTGACCGTTCGACTGTGATTACGCATCTTTGGAAGGACACGCTCATGACGATTACCAGGCTCCTTGCCGCCGCATCGCTGCTCGCCTGCTCGGCCGGAGCGCTCGCGCAGTCGCAGGAGACGCGGCCGGTGACGATCACCGTCGATGCCGCGCGCACCGATGGCAAGCTGCCGCCCGTATGGCGCTTCTTCGGGGCTGACGAGCCGAACTACGCCACCATGAAGGATGGTCGCAAGCTCCTGACCGACCTTGGCGAACTGCGCCGGGGGGACGTCTATTTCCGCGCGCACAACCTGATGAGCACGGGCGACGGCACCTCCGCGTTCAAGTGGGGCAGCACCAACATCTACACCGAAACCAGGGACGGCAAGCCGGTCTACAACTGGGCCATCGCGGACGGCATCATCGACACGTACCTGGCGCGGGGGATCCGGCCTTACCTGCAACTCGGTTTCATGCCCGAAGCGCTCGCCAAGGTGCCCGAAGGCATGCAGTACCAGCACAGCTGGCGTCCCGGCTTCGACTACAAGCTGATCGCCACAGGCTGGTCCTACCCGCCCAAGGACTACGGCAAGTGGGAAGAACTGGTCTATCAGTGGACCCGCCACAACGTGGAACGCTATGGCCGGGCCGAAGTGGAGCGCTGGTACTTCGAGGTCTGGAACGAGGCCAACTTCCCGACATACTGGAACGGCACGCCCGAAGAGTTCTACAAGCTGCACGACCATGCGATTGCCGGTGTGCGCCGCGCGCTGCCGAATGCGCGCGTGGGCGGGCCGGACGTGGCGGGGCCGGGCGGCACATTCATGGATGGCTTCCTAAAGCACGTGTCCTCCGGCAAGAACTACGCCACGGGGCAGACAGGCACGCCCACGGACTTCCTCTCGTTCCACGCCAAGGGCAAGCCGACGTTCGTGGACGGCCATGTCCGTATGGGCATCGCCACCCACTTGCGCGAGGTGGACGGCGGCTTCACCAAGGTTCTTTCGATCCAGTCGCTTGCGGCCAAGCCGGTGGTGATCGGCGAGAGCGATCCCGAAGGCTGCGCCGCCTGCCCCGGACCGCAGAACGCGTATCGCAACGGCACCATGTACTCCAGCTACACCGCCGCGAGCTTCGCACGCATCTGGGAGCTTGCCGCCAAGCGCAGGGTCAACCTTGAGGGTGTCGTCTCCTGGTCTTTTGAATTCGAGGATCAGCCTTGGTTTGCCGGTTATCGCCAGCTTTCGACCAACGGCGTCGACTTGCCGGTGCTCAACGTGTTCCGCCTCTTCGCAAAGTTGGGCGAGGACAAGCTGGCGGTGCGCAACACCGCGCAGGTGCCCTTGGAGACGCTGATGTCGTCCGGCGTGCAGGGACAGGCCGACGTCGGCTCGATCGCCACGCGCACGGCGGATGGCAAGGTTGCGGTGCTGCTGTGGCACTACCACGACGATGACGTGGCCGGGCCGGACGCCCAGGTCCGTCTGGCGCTCGATGGGCTGCGCGGCGTGCCAGCGGCCGCCACGGTCTGGCGGGTCGATGGCGAGCATGCGAATGCCTTCACCGCCTGGAAAAAGATGGGCTCGCCGCAATCGCCCAATCAGGACCAGTACAAGCAGCTTGAAGCAGCCTCGCAGATGAAGTCCGAGGCCGTGGCGGTGACCCGCGCCGCCGGTGGAGCGGGCCTTGACTTGCGCGTGCCGCGACAGGGCGTTGCCCTCGTCGTGCTTGACGCGCGCTGAGGCCGGACATGACGCAGGGCAGGGGCATGCAGCGGCCTTGGGCCATCGCGGCGATGATCGCCGTGGCGATCGCGATCAGCTATCTCGACCGTCAGACGCTGCCCTGGGCGATCAAGTACATCGAAGCCGACATCCCGATCGGCAACCAGACCAAGGCCGCGCTCGACAGCGCATTTCTGGCCACATACGGCCTGATGTACCTGGGCGGCGGCTGGCTGCTGGACAAGGTGGGCACCCGCCGCGGGTTCCTGTTCATCATGGTGTTCTGGTCGCTTGCCTGCGCCAGCCACGGTCTGGCCGGTGGCGTCGCCGCGCTGGTCGTCAGCCGGCTGCTGCTGGGCGTGGGCGAGGGGGGCGGCTTTCCCGCCGCGACCCGCGCCGTGGCCGAGTGGTTCCCTCCGGAACGGCGCGCGGCGGCGATCGGACTGGTCAACGCCGGTACGGCCGTCGGTGCGGTGCTGGCGCCGCCGCTGATCGCGGGCATCCTCGCCTATGGAACCTGGTTCGACCTTGCCAGCTGGCGCTGGGTGTTCTTCATCACCGGCCTGTTCGGGCTGCTCTGGGCGGGCTGGTGGTATGCCAGTTACCGCGTCCCTGCGGGCGCCGCCATGATCGCCGAAGCGGAGGCGACCGGCCCGCCGCTCAGCATAGGGCAACTCCTTGCCCGGCGCGAGGTGCGCGGCGTCGTCCTCGCCAAGCTGCTGAGCGACGGCGCATGGTACTTCTATCTCTTCTGGCTGCCCAAGTACCTGTTCGAAGCCCATGCCTTCGATCTTAGGCAGGCCGCCACCATCGGCTGGATTCCCTACGCAGCTTCGGGGGTCGGCAGCCTGGCGGGAGGCTGGCTTTCAAGCAGCCTGCTGTCCTCGGGCCGTTCGGTGGATGCTGCCCGTAAGATCGCGCTGGGCCTGAGCGCCGCCTGCATGCCCTGGGTCATGCTGGCGCCCTATAGCGGCTCGGTCGCGGCCGTGATCGCGCTCTTCAGCCTTGCCTTCTTCGGTCAGCAGAGCTGGTCCACGCTGGTTATGACGCTGCCCACCGACCTTGTGCCGCGTGCCGCGCTTGGCCGCTTGGCCGGGCTCGTCGGGCTTGGCGGGGCCTTCGGCGGCATCCTTACCGGCCAGGCCGCCGGCTGGGCACTGGACGCGGGGCTTGGCTACACGCCGGTGCTTACCGTGGCCGCCACGCTCCACATCATCGCCTTCGGGCTGATCTGGTTCACCATCCCGCGCATTGCGCAAATCGATTTCACGCGAAAGGCCGTCCCTTGAAGATCACCGAGATCCGTACCCGTGTCGTCCAGTGGGAAGGCGAGACCGTCACGCTGCCCCCGCACTTCTGCACCAACCCCATGGACCTCGTCTCGCCCCGGCTCAGCCCCGAGACGATGGGCACCTTCACGTTTCACGGCTGGCTGGTGGTGGAGATATTCACCGACGACGGCCTTGTCGGCATCGGCAATGCCGCGCTGGCGCCGCTCGTCACCAAGCAGCTTATCGACCAGTATCTGGCGCCGCTGCTGATCGGCGAGAACCCTTGGGACGTCGAATTCCTGTGGCAGCACATGTATCGCAAGACCATGGCTTTCGGCCGCAAGGGCGTGGCGCTGGTCGCCATCTCCGCGCTGGACATCGCGTTGTGGGATCTGATGGGCAAGTCGGCGAAACAGCCGGTGTTCCGCCTGCTGGGCGGGCGTACCAAGGCGAAGATCCCGGTATACGCCAGCCGCCTGTACTCGATCCCGCTGGACGAACTCGCGTCCGAGGCCGCTCGCTACAAGGCGGAAGGCTACACCGCGATGAAGCTGCGGTTCGGCTGGGGGCCGATCGACGGCGCCGAGGGCATGGCGCGCAACGTGGAACTCATCCGCACCGTGCGCGAGACGGTGGGCGACGAGATCGACATCATGGCCGATGCCTACATGGGCTGGAGCCTGGACTACGCCAAGCGCATGATGCGGCTGATCGAGCCGTTCAATCTGCGCTGGCTGGAAGAAGCGATCATCCCGGACGACATCAACGGCTACCACGAGCTGCGCCGGTTCGGGACCACGCCGATCGCCGCAGGCGAGCATGAATTCACCAGCTACGGCTTTCGCCAGATGATCGAAGCGCGCGCGCTCGACTACTTCCAGTTCGACACGAACCGGGTGGGCGGCATCACCGCCGCGCGCAAGATTCAGGCTCTGGCCGAAGCATACTCGATCCCGGTTGTTCCGCACGCCGGGCAGATGCACAACTACCATGTCGTCATGGCCAGCCTGAATTCGCCCATTGCCGAATACTTCCCGATGGTGGACGTAGAGGTTGGCAACGAGCTGTTCTGGTACATCTTCAAGGGCGAGCCGCAGGCGCAGGGCGGCTTCGTCGATCTCGATGATGACTTGCCCGGCCTTGGGCTTGAGATAGACGAAGAGGCTCTTTCCCGTTTCAAGGTGATCGCATGACCAAGATGAAAGTGGCGGTTCTCGGCCTGGGCATCATGGGCTCGGGCATGGCGCGCAGGGTTCTGGCCGCCGGGCATGAACTGACCGTATGGAACCGCAGCCGTGCCAGGGCCGAGCCGCTGGGCGAAGCCGGAGCGCGGATTGCCGACACCCCGGCACAGGCGGCACAAGACGCTGACGTGGTCGTCGCCATGCTGGCCGACGATGCGGGCTCGCGCATGGTCTGGACGGGAGAGGACGGCGCGCTTGCGGCGATGCGCGGGGGCGCAGTCGCCGTCGAGTGCAGCACGCTGACCAGCGAATGGGTGGGCCAGCTCGCACAGGCCGCGACGGGGCGCGGCATCGGCTTCCTCGACGCGCCCGTAACCGGCAGCAGGCGGCAGGCCAACGACGGCGCGTTGCGTTTCATGGCCGGCGGCGACGCAGCCGTGCTGGAGCAGGCCCGGCCCGTGTTCGAGGCGATGGGCAGCGAAGTCATCCACCTTGGGCCGACCGGCAGCGGCGCGACGCTCAAGCTGGTGAACAACTTCCTTTGCGGCGTGCAGGTCGCCAGCATCGCGGAGGCGCTCGTCATGCTCGAGCGTAGCGGGCTGGACGTGCAGCGCGCATTCGACCTGCTCTGCACCGGCGCTCCCGGCAGCCCGATCCTCAAGATGCTAGGCCAGCGTATGCTGGACGGCGCGTTCGAACCGCAGTTCCTGGTGCCGCTGATGGCCAAGGATCTGAGCTATGCCGAGGCCGAGTTCGCGCGGCAGGGGATCACCCTTGAAAGCGCCGCAGCGGCCCGCGCGCGCTTCGACGCGGCGGCGAAGGCCGGGTTTGCCGATCGCGACATGTCGGCGGTGGTGGAGGCCGTGCGGTCATGATCGCCCGGATGCTCGCCCCGCTGGCCCTGCTTCTCGCCGTCCCCGTAGCGGCGCAGCAGGCGCCTGAAGCTCCCGCCCCGACCGCGACGGTCACGGTGCATGGGGACCGTCCGGCGGCCCGGTTCGACAAGCGCCTGTTCGGCCAGTTCGCCGAGCATCTGGGAACCGGCATCTACGGCGGCATCTGGGTCGGCCCGAAAAGCGCGATCCCCAATATTCGCGGCTATCGGACGGACGTGGTCGATGCGCTGAAGGCCATCCGCGTCTCGATGATCCGCTGGCCGGGCGGCTGTTTCGCCGACGAATACCACTGGCGCGAAGGCATCGGCCCGCGTGCCAGGCGGCCGGTCAAGATCAATACCCACTGGGGCGGCGTGACCGAGGACAACGCGGTCGGCACGCACGAATTCATGGAGTTTTCCGAACTGGTCGGTGCCGAAGCTTACGTTTCGGGCAACATCGGCAACGGCACGCCGCAGGAAATGGCGGAGTGGGTCGAGTACATGACTGCGCCCGCCGGCTCTACCCTTGCCAACGAGCGTGTGGCGAATGGCCGCAAGGAGCCCTGGAAGCTGCCGATGTTCGGGCTGGGGAACGAACTGTGGGGCTGCGGCGGGCACATGCGCCCCGAATACGCCGCCGACCTCACCCGGCGCTACGGCACGTTCGTCAAGCTGCCCCGCGGCCAGACCACGATGAAGATCGCCAGCGGTGCCAACAAAGACAACTATGACTGGACCGAGGTGATGATGCGCGATGCCGGCACATCCTTCGACGGGATCGGCGTCCACTATTACACCCATCCTTACGTCGGGCGCCCGCGCGGCGCAGCCACCGGCTTCGACGAGGACCAGTGGGCGCGCACGCTCGCCAAGACGATCATGATCGACGAGATCCTCACCAAACACTCCGCGATCATGGACAAGTACGATCCGAAGAAACGGGTCGCGCTGTTCCTGGACGAGTGGGGCACTTGGTACGACGAGGAGCCCGGTACGAAGGCTGGCTTCCTCTACCAGCAGAACACCCTGCGTGACGCGCTGGTGACCAGCCTCAACTTCGACATCTTCGCCCGGCATGCAGAGCGGCTGCGCGGCGCGAACCTCGCGCAGATGGTCAACGTGTTACAGGCGCTGCTGCTGACTGACGGCGCGCGGATGGTGAAGACGCCGACGTACCACATCTTCGATCTCTACAAGGATTACGGAGACGGCGTGGTGCTGCCGGTCGATGTAGCGACGGGCTGGTACAACAAGAACGAATGGACCCTGAAGACGGTCAGCGCCAGCGCGGTGCGCGGCACGGACGGGGCGGTCCATCTCGGCCTGACCAACGTGGATCCCGATCGGCCGTCCACGGTGACGGTGAAGCTGACCGGTGTATCGGGCACGCAGGTCTCGGGTCGGATCGTCACCGCCGCGACGATCGACGCGCACAATCGTCCGGGCGAGGCCGACGCCGTGACGCCCGGACCTTTCACCCAGGCCCGGATCGCCGGAGACACGCTGACAGTCGCCCTGCCAGCCAAGTCTGTCGTGATGCTGGATATTCGCTGATGCGCTTTCGGCAGGTACTGGCGCCGCTGCTGGCGGTCGTGCTGGCAGGTGGGGTGCCGGCTTTGGCGGCGGAAAAGCCGGTGCAGGTCGGTGTGGTGAACGGTCGGGTTCCGGTCCGGTTCGTTCGCGAAGCGGATGGCTTTGGCCTGCGCATCGGCGGCAGCATCGCTGCCCCGCGCCCCGTGCGGGTCGAACTGTTCCGCAGCGAGCGCGACATCGCCACCATCGACCTTGCCTATCGGTCTGCAGAGCGGCGCGGCGGCATCGTTGTCGCCTCGGCCAGTCTGGTTGAAGGCGCGGCCACATTGCACGTGGAGGACAGCTACCGCATGGAGGCGGGGATCGTCCACATCGCCCGCTCCGTCCGCGTCGAGGGCAGGGCACCCGGCGTGGGCTTCACCAGCGGGCTTCTGCTGGCGGCGCCGGGCGCGCGCTTTCAGGATGTCCGGTTCTTCTCTCCCGGCGTGCTCTACGGTGGCCCGGGGCAGAACAACACCCATGGTGCCGCCGGGAGCATAGCTTACGGCAAGGGGCACGTTGCAGTGCGCGAGGATGCGCTGCCAGCTCCATTGCTGGGTGCGATGCTGCCCGACGGTACGTCGTTGGCGATGCTCGACCCCGCCCCCACCGGCAACACCACCGAGGAGGACACCCGGGCCAACGCCGCTAGCGTGCTGGTCGATCCGCGCTTCCGCTTCGGTGCCTTCGGGGCGGCACAGCGCGGCGAAGGCGGGACCGAGTTCGGCTTCTGGCTGCCCGGCAGTATCGTGGAGCCGGGTGTGGCCGGCAGCCCGGCACGCCGACGCTATGCCCCGCTAAGCGCCGAGGTACGCCACGATTATCGGCTGGATCTGCGGATCGCCCGCGACCGGTCGCTCCCGGCCTTCACCCGCAACACCTGGCGCTGGGCCTACGCGTCGCTGGCTCCGCAACCCGCAGCGCTGGATCTGGCGCAGGTGCGCCGTGCCGTCACCGATCAGCTTGCCAGCCGGGTGATGACGGTCGAAGGCCGGACGGGGCTTCCCTGGATACATCAAGTCACCACCGGGCAGGTCTGGCACCGCCCCGATGACATGCGGGCCGCCATGGGCTTCGTGGGCAAGAACATCGAAGTCGCCAACATTCTGCTGATCGAGGCCGATCGCGACGGCGGCCCGCGCGGCGCGCAGCTGCGGGCCACGGCGCTGGCGATCATCGACACCTTCGTGCGCGGCCTCACGCTCTCGCCACCCTCCGGCGAGGCGATCGACCTCGCTACCGGTCGCCCCACCGTCTCGTTCCCGCCCTCCAGCTGGCGCGGCAACGTCGATGCGGGATCGCGCGTGTTCGTGCGCGCCTTGTCCGAGGACCTGCGCAAGCTGCTTGAGGCCTATGCGCGCGAAAAGAAGCAGGGCCGCGATCATCCCGAATGGCTCGCCTGGGCCACCGGCTTTGCCGACTGGCTGCTTCCGCAGCAACGCGCGGACGGCTCCTTCCCGCGCGCGTGGGAGCGCGGCACCGGCAAGGTGGTGGAGGAATCCTCCAGTTCCAGTTATGCGCCGGTGCCGATGCTGGCATTGCTGTCGCAGGCACACGGTGACCGGGGGAACGGCTACCGCGAAGCGGCGCTGAAGGCTGCCGGCTATGTCTGGAAAGATCAGGGCGAGGCGGGGGTGTTCACCGGCGCCACGCTCGATTTCCCCGATGTGATCGACAAGGAAGCGGGGATGCTCTCGATGGAGGCGTTCCTCGCGGCCTACGATCTCACCGGCGACAGGGTCTGGGTCCAACGCGCGGCGCGGGCGGCAGACTTCACCGAGACCTGGATGTACCTGTGGGACGTGCCGATGGCGGACGATGGGATCGAGGGCGAACTGCATTGGAAGAAGGGCGTGCCGACCACCGGCGTCAATGTCGTGGTGATCGGCGGTCGCGGTCTGGTGGACCAGTACCTCGACTGGTCTGCGCCCGCCTATGCCCGCCTTCACAAGCTGACCGGTGATCCGCATTACCGCGATGTCGCGCGCATCCTGCTGCGCAACACCAAGGCCATGCTGGCGCTGCCGGGTCGCACTTACGATCTGGTCGGACCGGGCTGGCAGCAGGAGAACTTCGACCTTTCGCTGCGCCGCGGGTTCGGCGGCCATCGCGCCTGGCTGCCCTGGGTCTCGGTGCATCACCTGTGGAGCATAATCGGAACCGAGCAGGTCGATCCCGCTCTGCTGGCCGAACTGCCGGCCCGCCCGAATGACTGACACGTTACCGGGCCAGAGCGCCGAAGCAACCGAAGCACGGATCATGCGGCAGGTGACGCTGCGGCTCGTTCCGCTGCTGATGCTGTTCTACATGGTCGCCTATGTCGATCGGTCGGTGCTGGCTTTCGCCAAGCTCCAGCTCAGCGCCGACGTCGGGTTGTCCGACACCGCGTATGGTTTTGGCGCGGGCCTGTTCTTCATCGGCTACTTCCTGCTCGAAGTACCCAGCAACCTCATCCTCGCCCGCATCGGTGCGCGCCGCTGGTTCGCGCGCATTCTGGTGACCTGGGGCGCGGTGACGATCCTGATGGCGACGATCCGGTCGCCGAACATGTTCTACCTGCTGCGTTTCCTGCTCGGCGCGGCGGAGGCGGGGCTGTACCCGGGCATCCTCTACTTCTTCACCCGCTGGTATCCCCAGCGCCAGCTCGGCCGGGTGCTTGGCCTGTTCCTGATAGCGCAACCGATCGCCCTCATCGTCACCGGACCGCTCTCGGGCGTGCTCCTCGGGCTGGACGGTCTTGCCGGCCTGCGCGGGTGGCAGTGGCTGTTCATCGTCAGCGGAACTCCGGCGGTGCTGCTGGCGATACCGACGCTGTTCCTGCTTCCCGATGCGCCATCCGCCGCCAGTTGGCTTTCTCCACGCGATCGCGACTGGATCGAAGCCGCGATCAGGGAGGAGGCGCCACAGAACGGCGGCGCCTCGCCAAATGTATGGAGCGTGTTGCGCAACGGCCGGGTGCTTCGCCTGGCCTTTGCCTTTTTGCCGTTTCCGCTGGCGATCTACGGGGTGACGTTGTGGCTGCCGACAATCCTTTCGGCCACGAGCGCCTCGCCCATCGTCATCGGGCTGCTGTTCTCCGTGCCGTATGTCTTCGCAGCGCTGTCGCTCTGCATCGTGCCGCGCCGGTCCGACCGTACCGGGCGGCGGCACCGTTACGTGCTGCTGAGCGCACTGCTCGCTGCAGTGGGCCTCGCGGCAGCGGCTCTGCCGGGCCCGGCGCTGTCTCTCGCGGCGCTTTGCGTGGCGGCGTTCGGGCTCTATGGCGGGCAAAGTGTGTTCTGGACGCTGCCGCCGCGTTTCCTGCAAGGCCCCGCCGCTGCGGTGGGGATCGCCTTCATCAACGCATTCGGCAATCTGGGTGGATACCTTGGCCCGCTGGCGGTCGGCGCGATCAGGGATCATACCGGATCCACAGCCTTGGGGATGCTGTTCCTTGCGGGATCTTTTGCGGTGACGATCACGATGATCATGATCGACCAGGCCCGTGAGAGGAGAGTGCCTTAGCGTGCAAGAACGCCGCGCGCCTGGCCGCCAACGATGTTCATAACAAGCGACAAGGCAGTTTCGGTGATAACCTGCCTATCATGCAGGATGCGGCAATCCGCTGGAATCATGGCAACTACCCAGTCTCCCCTCCTTTCCGTATCGCGCCCGGAAATATAGGCCGGTGCGTGACTCGCTCACGGATCGGTCGTACATCGCGGCACCGAGACACGGGGAGAAAGGCATGAAGCCGGCAGTATGGCGCACGCTTGCGCTGTTAGCGGTGGTGGCGGCACTACATGGGGGCGAAATCCGTGCGAATGATACGTCGGCAAACCTCGCCGCCGGGGGGCTGGTGCTCACCAAGAGCGATACGATCGAGATGCAGTCGGAGGACCTCTATATCTCGCGCGAGGCGGTGCGGGTGCGGTATCGGTTTCTGAACAGCAGCGGCCGCGATACGACGGTGCGGGTTGCGTTTCCTCTGCCGGACATCGGTGGGCAGGGCTTCTTCGATGGCGATGTGTCGGTGCCGGTCGATGCGACGGCCAATATCCTGGGGTTCACGACGCTGGTGAACGGCAAGCCGGTTCAAACAATCCTTGAGCAGAAGGCGATCGTTGGGGGCACTGATCGCAGCAGCTGGCTGGCGGCGAACCACATTCCCATCGCCGTTCATACCGGCGGTGCCGATGCCGCGATAGCCGGTCTGTCGCAGGCACAGCGCGCCGAAGCCCGCAAGCTGGGGCTTATCGACGAAGATGACCAGCCGCTATGGATCGTGAGAACGACCTACCACTGGCTTCAGGACTTCGCTGCCGGGAAACCAGTGACGATCGAGCATCGCTACAAGCCTTCGGTGGGCGGCACGGTAATGACCGGCATCGATCAGGATGGGTCAGACGAAACGGTCAGGACGTACTGCGTGGAACCGGCGATCCTGACGACCCTGCGCCGGTCGGCAAAGGGTGACAGCGGGCCGCGTTATTCGGAGAACTGGATCGAATATATCCTAGTGACCGGTGGCAACTGGAAGAAGCCGATTGGCGACTTCCGGCTGGTGGTGGACAAGGGGACGCCGCAAACGCTGGTCAGCTTTTGCGGGGAAGGCGTCAGGAAGATCGGCCCCACGACCTTTGAAATGCGCAAGCGCAATTGGCGTCCACAAAAGAACCTGTCGATCCTGTTCCTCGATCCGTTTGGAGCCGATTGAGGAGGTCGAACCCGCCGGAACAGTTTGAGCCGTGAGGTTCTGCCCGTCACGGCGCTCATCTGACGGGCTTCGTCCCGAAACTGTCATCACCTGCAACTAACGGCGCGGCCCAGAGTGCGAGATAGGGACATGCCTTGACCTGGCTACGGGATGCAGATCGCTGGTTCATCGATGAAGTGCTGCCGCATCGCGCCGCGTTCCGCCGTCAGGCCGCGCGCCTAGTGTCGCCAAGCGATGCCGAGGATCTCGTGCAGGAAGCCTATGCCCGCGCGATCGACGCTGCAAACCAGCGCGAGGTCGCCAACCCGCGCGGCTTCGTGATGACCATCATCCGCAACCTTGCCCATGAACGCCATCGCCGGGCATCCGTGGTCCGCTTTGAGCATCTGGCCGACATGGAGGCGATGGACTTCGCCGATGGCGCGCCCGATCAGTTCGCGGTCGTCTCCGGTCAGATCGAACTGTCGCGGCTGATGGAGCTGATGGAAACGCTTCCCGCCCAGGCCCGTACCGTAGTCCAGTTGCGACGTTTCGAAGGAATGTTGCCGCGTGACATAGCGGTGAGGATGGGCTTGTCCGTCTCTACTGTAGAGAAGCATCTTGCGAAGGGGCTGGCCATCCTGGCCCGCGCATTGCAGGAAGCACCTGCGCAGTCAGAAGGACCGACGATTTCACGCCTATGGCAACGCCGCCGAACCCGAACGAACTGATGGAAGAAGCGGCCCGTTGGCTGGCCGCACTGGACGCCGGATCGGCCACGCGTGAGGACTTCGAGGCCTGGCGCGCGGCGGATTCCCGGCGCGCGGTCGCGTTCGCGCAAGTCGTGGATGCCTTCGAACAGATCGAACCGCTGCGCGCCCTGCACGACCCTTTGCCCCGGCCATCGCGCCTGAACCGGCGCAACATGCTGCGCGGCGGTATGCTGGCGGGGGGCATCGTGCTGGCAGGCGGCACCGTGGCGATGCAGGCCGCCGCCCGCGATTACGCGGAAACGGCCGTGGGCCAGCGGCGCACGGTGGTGCTGGCCGATGGCACGCGGGTCTCGCTCAACACCGACACGCGCATAAGCTGGCGGATCAAAGGCACGACGCGCTCGCTTTGGCTGGAACGCGGAGAGATCGGGCTCGATGTGCGCGCCGTGGCGGGGCCGGCGCTGCGTCTGTCTGCCAATGGCATGCGGTTCGACCTTGAACCCGGCATCTTCAACGCCCGGCGCGAACCCGAAACGGTGGCGCTGCTGGTCCTGAAGGGCACCGCCGATACCGGGCGCCGACAGGTCGGCGAAGGCGCGCTGGCGCAGGTCATCGGCGGCGATCTGGCCGTACGCCCGGCAGAAGCCGCGGCGATCGACCGGGCCCGAAGCTGGCGGAACGGGCAACTGGTCTTCGAGGGCGAGAGCCTCGATTTCGTCGTCTCGGAATTCAACCGCTATCTCGATGACAAGCTGGTGGTGGCCGATCCCCGCCTGTCGCGCATCCGTCTTGGCGGGCGGTTCACCAACACCGATCCGGCGGAACTGCTCACGGCGCTGGAAGCCTCTTTCGGCATTCACGCACGCCGTGCCGAGAGCGGCGCGATCATGCTTTCGGCAGGCTGAACAAATTTTTCGCACCGCGATGGAGGCGGTGCCGCCTTCGCCCATCCTCCTTTCCGAGACACGGTTCTTCCGAAGGGGGCAACATGCCGGTTCATTCTATCGCACTGTCCATGATCCTTGCGGTCGCGCCTGCTCATGCAGCGCAAGCCAACAGCCATGAGCAGACCATCGCGTTCAACATTCCCGCCCAGAACATGGCGGCCTCCCTCAACGAGTTCGGTCGGCAGGCTGGGGTGCAGATGGTGTTCCCGTATGACGTCGTAGCCGGCAGCCGTTCGGCTCCGCTCAAGGGCCGCTTCACGCGCGCCGAGGCGATCCGCCGCCTGATCGCAGGGCGTGGCATGACGATCGCCTTCGAAGGCTCGAACATGATCTCGCTCGCTGCCGAGCGGCGCGCGCTGGGCCGTGACGTTGCCGCCACCGATGCCGCTGCGAACGGCGACATCGTGGTGACCGCACAGAAGCGTCAGGAAGATCTGTCCAAGGTGCCGCAGGCCATCACCGTGGTGTCCGGCGATGAGGTCGAAAAGCGCAAGATCACCGACTTCGCCAGTCTGGTGGATGAAGTTCCCGGCCTGTCCATCAACTACGGCACCGGCGGCGAAAGCTACGGTTTGCTCAGCATCCGCGGGATTGGTGGCGCGGACGATTACAAGCCCAACGGCAGCCCTTCGGTGGCGTTGCACGTTGATGGCGTCTACCAGAGTTCCAATGCCTATCTTGGCATGCCGCTGTTCGACGTGGAGCGCATCGAAGTACTGCGGGGGCCGCAGGGAACGCTTTATGGCCGCAACACCACCGCCGGCGTCATCAACGCCATCACGCGCGGCGGCAGCGACCACTTCGAAGGCTATGTCGATGCCCGCTATGGCAGCTACGACAGCATGCGCGCAGAAGCGGCCTTCGGCGGTCCGCTGGGCGAAAACGTGCGCCTGCGGGTGGCGGTGATGACCGATCAGGGCGGCGGCTTCATGCATGGCATGGGCGCGGGCGACCTGGCCGGTGCGCGGCTCAGCGTCGGCGAGCGAGTGCAGACGCAGGTGCCTGCGATCACCGATCCGGGCGAGCGCAAGGGCTTCGGCGACAAGGATTTGTTCGCCGCACGCGGCACCCTCGACATTGATTTCGGGCCGGACACCACGCTGACCCTCAAGGCTTTCGCCAGTCGCGATCGCGGCGATGCCCGCCAGTACGACCGCATTAGCGCCGCCGAAGACAGCAGCGTGCTGAACGCAGGAGAGGACAGCGACCCCTACAAGTTCTACTCGGCCAAATATTTCGACCAGAGCATCGACATCCAGGGCGGCTCCGCGCAGCTGTCGCATCTGGTCAGTGACGATGTACGGCTGGATGTGGTGGTCGGTGCGCAATCCACTCAGCGTGAGGTCGGGGGTAACGGCGACGGCACGCCTTATCCGCAGTACGAGTACCTGTTCGACGAAGAACTGAGCCAGGCCTCGTTCGAGGCGCGCCTGCGCAACGAACAGCAGGGCCGCTTCAACTGGGTGTTCGGTGGCTTCTTCATGAGCGACAAGATCGACTACCAGAGCCAGTGGACCAGTTGGGCCGTCCGGACGATCTATCACAACATCCACAACCAGCGCCGCCGCAACGGCGCGGTGTTCGGACAGGTCGATTACGAAGTGGTGCCGGACGTGCGCGTAACCGGCGGCCTGCGCTATACCAGCGACGTGATCGACTCCAAGGGTCGCAACGTCGATGACAACCCGTGGGGCATTTCCAACTACGCCGCGTTCTTCGCAACGACGCCCAACTTCAGCTGGGACAAGCAGTTCAAGGACAGCGACCTGTCAGGCCGCGCGGCTGTGCAGTGGTTCATCAACGAAGACCTGAACGTCTTCGCCTCGGTGGCGCGCGGCTATCGTTCGGGCGGGTTCGACGGCACGTCGATCATGACGCTGGCCGAAACCGAGCCGTTCCAGTCGGAAACCGTCTGGGCCTACGAAGCGGGCGTGCGCTACTTCAGCGGGCCGCTGCGCGTTTCGCTCGATGCCTTCGCCAATGACTTTGATAACCTGCAGGCGACCACCCGCCTGGCCAACGACACGAACGGCCGCACCAACGTGGGTAAGGCCAGGACGCGCGGCATCGAAGGATCGATCAACCTGACGGTGCTGCGCTCCGGCGGGCATCAGCTGGACTTCGATGCTTCGGGAACATACCTCTATTCGCGCATCACCGAGTTCAACTCCGCCCGTATCGCCGACGTTCTGGCCACGGTGGGCGATCCGCTGCCGGGCGCGCCGAAGTGGACGGGGCGCGTCGGTCTGGTCCACAGCTACAGCTTCGGCGATGGCTGGAAGCTGACGAGCCGGGCTAACGTGTTTCACCACGGCAAGGAATCGAACCGCCTGAACGCGGTGGTCGGCAACATCTCGCCGGCCTACACGCTGCTGAATGCGCGCATCGACCTGGAATCGCCCGGCGGCTGGTCGATCTATGCGATGGGACGCAACATCACCGATGAAACCTACTTCCCGGAGATGAACGGCGCATCGCGCATGGTCGGCGCGCCGGCCACGTATTCGGTGGGCTTCCGCGTCGCGTTCTGACCGGATGAAAGAAGGGCAGCTCCTGCCGGAACTGCCCTTCGTCGATCATGGTTTTAAGGGCGGGGCCGCATGCGACCCCGCCTTTTTCGTGTCAGAAACGGAAGCCCACGCCGCCGCCGATGACACGCGGATCGTTCACGAACGCGGTCAGGTTGTTAAAGTCGATCGCGCCGATCACGTTGGATTCGTTCGTGATGTTACGGGCAAAGGCGAACACGTCGACACTGTCGGACGGCGAGCGCCAGCCGATGCGGGCACCGCCTTCGAAGTTCGTGCCGACGTGGAACTCGGTCGCGTCGTAAAGGAACAGGTTGAAGTCGGACTGCGCAACCCAGTCGGTCTGCGCATAGAGCTTGCTGCCGTTCTTCATTTCATACGTGTACGAGGCGTTGAAGTTCATCAGCCAGCGCGGTGCCTGCGGGAACGGGTTGCCGTTGATCGCGGCACGGCGGGTGGTGCCCACGTTCACGATCGGATCGCGCACGGTGCAGGCCGCGCCGCAGAACGCCACCAGCAGGTCCGGGTCGGAGATGCGGGTGAAGTTGTACGACACGCCGCCGCTCAGCTGCAGGCCCTTGAACGGGTTGGCCGATGCTTCCAGTTCCACGCCGCGACCGATGCCGCGACGGGCGTTGATGAGCTGGTTGAAGTTGCCCTGGCCGCCGATCGCGGTGAACTGCGGATCCTTGATCTCGTAGATGTAGCCGGTCAGGTCCAGGCGGAAGCGGTTGTCGGGCGTCGCTGCCTTGATACCCGCCTCATAGGACGTGATCGTCTCCGAATCCGCCGTCGTCAGGATGTTCGACGTGGCGATACGGCCCTGGATCGAAGGACCGCGATAGCCATGCGCAATGCGGCCGAACAGGCTGACCTGCGGGCTGAAGCGGTACAGCGCGCTGACGTCCCAGCTGGGCTGTTCGTCGCTGACTTTGCGGGTATCGATGAAGTAGGCGCCCTTGGTGCGCTCTGCCACGAGGTCGCGCTTATCATGCGTCCAGCGTGCGCCGGCGGTGATGCGCAGCTTGTCGGTCAGGTCGTAGCGGACCTGACCGAAGGCCGACCAGCTGTCGCTCTTCTGGTTGAGCGAGGAGATGATCGTGGGATCGATGCCGCCGGTGCCGTTCCAGGTGGCCGAGATCAGTTCGAAGTCTTCGTGCCAGTAGAACCCGCCCAGTTGCCAGCCGAAGCGGCCATCGCCATCGCTGGAAAGGCGCAGTTCGTAAGTCTGCTGGTCCAGATCGCTCGACAGGGTGCCGGTTTCGGAGCGGAACGGGATGGTGCCGCTGCCCGCCGTGGTGCCCAGCACGCCGCCGTCGATGTCGCCACGGCCCGAGCTGCCCGCCTGATACGCAGAAACGATGCCGGTCAGCGTCGCGCCGCCGAAGTCGTAATCGACATGCAGCGCTTCCGACTTGGTGTGCTGCGTCTGCGGGTTGTTGCGCCCTCCGTCGTAATAGACGCGATCACGGTCGTAGCGGTCGTTGAGCTGGTTCGAGCCGGTGGTCAGCACGTTGGCGCGGTTCAGGGTGCCGGTGCCGCGATAGTCGCGCGCCTGCAGTGTGAGCAGGACAGAAAGGCGATCGTCCGGCTTCCACTGCGCATGGATGCGGCCCGCAACGTCGTCGAACCCGCCCAGATCGTGGCCCTTGCGGTTGAACGTGGTGTTCTCGTACCCGTTGTCGACCCAGTTTTCGCGGTGATTGACAAGACCGGCCAGGCGGATCGCGAAAGTATCGGTGACCGGGATCGTCACGCCGGCTTCGCCTCGGATCGTGCCCAGTTCGCCCACGGTGAATTCGGCCTGACCGCCCGCTTCGGTGCCGGGGCGGCGGGTGTCCATCTTGACCACGCCTGCCGGAGTGTTGCGCCCGAACAGGGTGCCCTGCGGACCCTTCAGCACTTCCACGCTGTCGAGGTCGAACAGCGGGAAGCCCTTGAGGTAGACGTTCTCCAGCACAACGTCGTCAAGGACCACCGACACCGGCTGCGAGGCGTTGAAGTCGAAATCGACGTTGCCAAGCCCGCGAATGTAGAGGCGCGGCGCATAGCGGCCGTTCGAGCTTTCGACATAGAGGCTTGGCACGCGGCCGGCGAGCGAGAGGATGTCGGCGCCGCCATCGGCGATCGCGGTGATCTTGCTGCCGCCAAGGACGGAGACGGCGATCGGCACATCGCGGATGTTCTCGGGACGGCGCTGGGCGGTGACGACGATGTCGGCGGACGCATCGTCGGCAACAGGACCGGTGCTTGCCGCATCCTGCGCGAAGACGGGGGTTGCGGTCGAAAGCAGCGCCGGAATGCCAGCCAGCAGGTACGTCTTCATCTTCATCGTCATGCCCCTTAACTTCATGCTCCAGCGGCGCTAGGCGACATCGTCATAGCCGTGGAGCATGGCAGCGCCCCTTCAGGCGCCAGCGAAGCGCGGCCTCTAGGGTGGGCTTGTGACAATGCCGAGTAAGAACACACTGTCGTCCACAATATCCAATGCCTTGGGCGCAATAAGATTTCCTGCGGTGCAAAGCTGCAACACCTGCTGGATTGTCGGCGCGCTCGCCATGGCCGCGCTGCCCGCACCTCTGGCGGCAGAGCCAGTTCGCCCCCATGTGTTCGACGTGGTTCCTCTCGGCGTAGAAGGCGGCATAGAAGAAGGCGCCACCACGGCGTGGTTCATCGCTCCGCGCGGGGGCGGGGCGGGCCTGACATGCGATGCCGGCACGCTCGTGCCGGGCATCCGTGCGGCCATCGACAAGGGCGGATTTCCAGCCGGGACGAAAGCCAGCACCGTGCTGCACGAGCGTATCCGCGCCTACCTCGTCACCCATCCGCACCTCGACCATGTCGCCGGCCTGGTGATGGCTTCCCCTGACGATGTCGCAAAGCCGATCTTCGCGCTCCCCGAAGTCAATGCCGCGCTGGCGCAGGATTATTTCAACTGGAGCGCGTGGCCCAACATGGCAGATCGGGGCAAGCCGCCTTTCCTGCGCCGCTACGGCTATCGCGACCTGACCCCCGGCGTGCCGGCAGTACGGGTCGAGGGGACGGGCATGACGGTGTCCGCCTATCCCCTGTCGCATGGAGGTGCGCTGTCCACCGCGTTCCTGATCGAGGCGAAGGGCGATGCGCTGCTGTGCATGGGCGATACCGGGCCGGATGCCGTCGAGAAATCATCGCGCCTTGGCGCGTTATGGCAGGCGATCGCGCCGCTTGTCCGTCAGCGGCGGCTGCGTGCCATAATCGTCGAGACGTCGTACCCCAATGCCCGCAGAGACGAGGATCTGTTCGGCCATCTTACGCCGCGCTGGCTCAATGCAGAGTTGGAACGGCTGGCAAAGGAGGTGGGCGATCGCAGCCTGATGAACGGGCTTCCGATCGTGATCGGGCACATCAAGCCTTCGATCGATGGTTCGGATGAGGCTGCTCGCACCATTGCCGGGGAATTGAACGATCAGCCATCCGCGGGTGTGAAATACATCATCGGCCAGCAGGGGCGGCGGCTTGGCTTCTGACGAGGCCTTGGATCCACCATGTTCAGCTGAACAGGATCACATTGCCCGGTAGCTCGGTCGCCTTGAGGTTCAGCAACTGCTGCAACTGGCGCGGTGCGTTGTCGATCTTGTCGGTATGGAACATCCCGCTGACCCGGCGCTGGCCCAATCCGGCGTCGGCCAGAATGATGGTGCCGGTGCGATAGCGGTTGATGTCCTCCACGGCTTCGGCCAGCGGGGTCTGGCGGAACAGCAGAACCCCACGGCGCCAGCCATAGCTGCGCTCCGGATCGACGGAGGTGATGCTGGGGGCGGTGTCGGCCATCGTGACATACTGTTGGCCGCTGCGCAGGGTTACAGAACCATCGGCGCGAACAAGACGACCTCGCAGGCAGGTGATGCAGGTCTGCCGGTCGCTGGTGCGGATGTTCGCCTCTGCGCCGTGCACCGTCCAGCTTTCGTCCCCTGCGCGCACCAGCAACGGGGGAGCATCCGAGGCGACGGATGCAAAGGCTTCACCGGTGACGAGCCGCGCCCGGCCGGTCTGCGGGTCGAGGCTGACCGACGTGCGTCCGTTCAGTTCCAGCGTCACGCCATGCGCCACCCGCAGCATCCGGCGTTCTCCGATAGCGGTACGCTCGCTCGCGTTCAGCTCGGCCAGCGAGAGCCAAAGGCCAAAAGGCGGGTTGATGGCCAGCATCGTTGCCACTGAAGCGGCGACTGCAGTGCCTCCACCGGCCAGCATCGCGCGGCGGCTCATGGCCGGAGAGCGGGCGGGGGGCGCGAAAGGCAGCACGTTGTCCGAAGCATCCTGCTGCTGCGCCGAACGCGCGCCAAGCGGCATCGATCGAAGGGTTTGGCGCAGACTTACCGCTTCGCTCAGGGCGCCGACATGCTCCGGTCCCTGATCGCGCCACGCTTCGAACGCGCGAGCGTCCTCCTGCGTCGCCGCGCCGGAAGTCAACCGGATGACCCAGTGCAACGCTTCATGCGTCAGAGGAGACAGATCGATGTCCATGTCCTGCACGGTCACTCGGTCTTCAGACCTCTTGTCTCGGGATTCATCAACCATCCTTCTTCTCAGACACCCGGAGTTCGCCGGAGCGAACAACTTTTTCGCGTTTGAGCCGCCGCGCGCACAAATCGACGCCGTGCTTCAGCTCTTTCTGGATCATGCGGACACTGATGCCGAACCGTTCGGCCAGATCGTGATGCGTCGCGTCACCCAGAAAGGCTTCCTCGAAAATCACGCGCTGTCGCTCGCTGAGTTCCGACAGCGCCTGCTGCACGACGGCGATGCTGGCCCGATCCTCAGCGATGGTCACGGGCCCCGGCGCATCGTCCGCCACGTTGAGCAGCGCTTCGACTTCCAGATGCGACAAGCGGCGCTGGTCGCCTTTCGCGATGTTGCTGGCGGCGTTGAGCGCCGTGCGGAACAGATAGGCGTCCGGGTTCTTCACCAGGGACAGATCGCCGCGGGTACGCAGGCGAATCCATGTCTCCTGCAGCGCATCGTCGGCAAGATCGGGCCCCAGCCTGCGCGCCAGGCGGCTTCGCAGCGAGGCATGGCCGGCAAGCAGCGCGCGCATCAGCAGCGACCGGGTCGTCTCGCTCATCATCGCTGGACGATCTCGAACCAGACCGGCTGCGGCATGGCCGGCGGCGGAACCGCAGGCAGTTGCATCCCGTCCAATGCGCGCAGCACTTCGCCATCGAGTGCTGCGTTGCCCGAACCGCTTGCCAGATGCAGTGTGCGGATCACACCATGGGCGTCGATCCGTACCGAAAGCCGGGCTTCGAAACGCCGATTGTGGGTGGCCGGATGATCCTGCAGGCGGCGCATGATGGTGTTCTGCACGACATGGCCGAAAGGGCGGTAATCGGTCTGAGGCTGCCCGATCACTCGCGCTGCGGTTACTTTGAGCCGACCCAGGGCAAGCTGCGGTCGTCCCCCGGAGACGAGACGCGTGGAGGGCTCGCCTTCGTCCGGCACGTGCGTCCCCCCGCGCAGGATCAGCACCGCCGTGGCGCTGGTGAAGCGATGCGCAAGGCCGCTGCCGTGCAGCAGCGTGGCGACCGCAAACGGTGGGGAGAAACGCCCTCGTAGCGGCTCTGACCGCATTCCCTTCAGGATTGCCGGCTCGTAGACAATGTCGATGCCGCTGATCCGGCCGAATGCCAGCAACGCCTTTTCCAGATCCTGCGCAGGAATGTCGTAGGCACGCTCTGCGGCGCGACCGGATGCGACGGTGCTTGCGGCAAACGACAAGGCCAGCGCCAAAAGGAAGGCACCGAACCGGGCGGGCATGCCACCCTGTTGTCCGAAGGTCGCCGCTGCCGCCATCGTGCGGTCACTCGATCTCGAAATCGATCGGTAGACTGACGTCGAGCGAGGAGGGCAGGTCTGAGGGGATCGGCGGCATCGGCACGGCACGGTGCACGGCGGCCTGCGCCTCGCGATCCAGTACGGTGCGCCCCGAACTGGATACCACCCAGACGCGATCTATCGAGCCATTTCTGTGCAGCGTGAAGCCGACTTCGACGGACCCTTTAAACCCATCGCGCCGCGCTTCCTCCGGATACTGGCGGAAATGCGCGATATGCGCGAGCAGGAGGTCGCGATAGGTCACCGCGCTGGTCCCGATCAGCGACGTGGCGGAACTGCCGACCTGCGCTGCCGTCGGCGCATTGCCGAGGTTGGCCGGCCTGTCGGCGCCTTTCACGTCAGAGGCGGCGTCGGCAGGCATGGTAGAACGCGAAGCGGCGGCCTTGGCCGGATGCAGATCGGTCAATGTGTCCCGAGGTTCAGGCCTGAGAGCGCTGCCGGTGGCGGAGCCCCGTTCCAGCGGGATCAGCTTGACCACCAGCACGTTGCTGCGTCCCTGCGAGGCCGCGTCGCCATGCTGCGCGCCGCCGGGCGGCGGCATCAGCAGCAGCGCCAGCCCGGCGGCAGCATGAAGCGCCGTCGTCAGCGACAACGAGAAGATCCGGTCCAGCGGGTTGGACTTCATGGGATCACAGCCGGGATTGCAGCACGCTCATGAGCGCCGCGCATTAACGACGATTTGTGACAGATCAGCGCAACCGGACAATGCCGGAGCCGGGCAGGTGGAAATGTCGTTCGCGCAAAAATAATGGTTCGCAATCGGTGCCATGCGGCTGTCTCGTCGGCGGAGGCACTTTTATGGCGATGCAAATACTGGCGCATGCCGAGATCGAACAGGCTGAAAAGGTGTTGCCGCCTGTATTGGCCATGCCGGCGAACATCGACATTCATGTCATGCGGTTCGGTGCCCCGCAGCCATCGTGCGACGTGGTAGATCCCTGCGACGATATCGTCGTGGCGTTTGCCGCAGAGGGCATGGGCCGCGCTATCGTCAACGATATCGAAATCGACCTTACACAGCGCTGCGCCGTAGTTGCCAGCGGCGGCGTCTTTCGCGTCGAACGGGGGCAGGCGGCAACCGTGCTGGCGGTCCGGCTGCCCCGCACGCCCATGCAGATTTGCGCCAGCGTCCGCCATGGCGGCGCGCGGCGCCTGATGCGCGGTGCGCTTGCGCTCGATCTCGATCGCCCGGCTTGCCTGGCAGAAGCGCTGCTTGCCGTTGCGCAGGGCCAGGCCAGCGACGAGCACGCGAGGTTTCTGCTGGAGGGCATCGTCGACGCGCTGGCGGCACAGCATGGCGCCGATACCCCATTTCCGCCTTCGCGTGCGATCACGCTGGCGCGTGCATGGCTGGACCGCGATGCCAGCGGCCACCTTTCCCATCACGAACTGGCAGGGCGTGTCGGTATCACCGGCGTTACCCTGCAACGTGGGTTCAAAGCCATTCTGGGCACCACGGTCACGCGTTATTCGCAGGCCGTGCGGCTGCACGATGCGCAGGCGCGCCTGCAATGCATGTGGGAATGCCGTTCCATTGCAGAGATTGCGTTGGCGGCAGGTTTTCCGTCGAGCACGACATTCACGCGTGCGTACCAGAAACTCTTCGAAGAAACCCCGACCCAGACGCGCATTCGCGTGTTCAGAATGTCTGTCCCACCTCATGACAATCTAGAATAATAGTAACTAACCAACGAGTCGAGGTGTATTAGCATCCCGCAGTCATCAGGCTGGCGGGACAATGATGCTTTTGTTCAATACTCATGAAAAATATAATGAAACAAAATCTTCATCAATCCTGACCGGCCAAGAACAATACGCAATAGTTAAGTTTCATTGGCTGATTTATACTTGAGGCGTGTGCGTACCGCTTCTAGTGCGCCCCTCGCAGCGGGGCATTGCATTGCAGCAATTGAGTCACAGCCCGGCTCCAAGGACGACGGCGGCGGTGTTCGCCTGCCCACTCGCGATCGTCGCGGATGGGTCTGACGGTTGGGGGTTTGTTTTGAAGATCCGGGGAATAGGCTGGCGTGCCTCGTCGATCGGGGCGATCGCCGCAGCATTGACCATGAGCGTATCGCCGGCGGCGTGGGCGCAGGACGCGGGCACAGCCGCGATCGACGCGTCGACGATTCCGGCCACGCAGTTCGATATTCGTGCTTTCCAGGTGCGCGGCAACACCGTTCTGGCGCCGGATGCGGTGGAGAGGGCGGTCTATCCCTTCATGGGGCCGGGCCGCAGCGAAGCCGACGTGGAATCGGCGCGCGCCGCCTTGCAGAAGGCGTTCGAGGATGCCGGCTACGTCGCGGTGTCCGTGTCGGTCCCCGAGCAGGCGGTGGACAGCGGCATCCTGATGCTGGAAGTGCAGCCTCAGGCGATCGGCAATCTGGTCGTCGAGGGCGACACCCGCCACGCTGACAAGGTCAAGGCGCAGGCCGCATCGCTGACGCCGGGTGCAACGCCCAACATCACCGCGTTCCAGCGCGACGTGATCGCGATGAACCAGAAGGCAAGCCGCCGCGTCACGCCGGAGCTGAAGGCGGGAGAGGCTCCGGGTACGCTGGATGTGGTGCTCAAGGTGGAGGAAAGCTCCGCCTGGCACGCAACGGCGGAACTCAACAACTTCAGCTCTGCCGCGACGACCGACCTGCGGGCGTCTGCGACGTTGCGGTACGACGATATGTGGGGCCGGGGCGACAGCCTTTCCGTCACCGCGCAAACCGCGCCCCGCCGCCGGGATGACGGCACGGTCTTCTCCGCCAACTATCTGATGCGGCTGGGGCAGGGCACGCAGCTGATGCTGTACGGCGTCCATTCCGACAGCGACATCGCGGTCATCGGCGGCACTAGCGTGGTCGGCAAGGGCAACATCGCCGGCGGGCGGCTGATCCAGTCGCTGGGGACTGGAGAAGGGTTCTACCACGCGCTGACGTTCGGGGCGGACTGGAAGGACTTCACCGAAGACCTGACGCTGGGCCCGGATCGCAGCTCGGTCCCGGTGAAATACCTGCCTGTCACGCTGTCATGGCGTGGCGACTGGACCGGCGAACGACGCGTTTCGAGCGTGAGCCTGTCCGGCATCTTCGGCACCCGCGGCCTCGGCACGCCGGGCGGCACGTCCAGCGACGGCTGCAAGGTGGACGTCAACCACTTCGACTGCAAACGCTACAAGGCGCAGCCCAACTTCTTCATCCTCAAGGGTGAGGCGGAAACGACGCTGGACCTGGTGGCGGACATCCAGTTCAACGCCCGCCTCGCCACGCAGTGGTCAGCCAATCCGCTGATCGCCAACGAAGGTTTCTCGCTTGGCGGCATGAACAGCGTGCGCGGCTATTACGAGACCGAAAGCCTGGGCGACTACGGCTTCTCCTCGCAGATAGAGGTGCGCTCGCCCGACTTCGCCGGTCTTCTGGGTGCATCGTCGCAGCACGAACTGCGGCTGCACGGGTTCTGGGACTACGGCGGCGGCGGCATTCATCACCCGCTGGACGGTCAGGCGCGCCGCTTCAAGCTGTCCAGCGTGGGCGCCGGAGCCCGCATCAAGCTGTTCAAGTACCTCAACAGTGCGGTCGAAGTCGGCACGCCGCTGTTCTCGGGGCCGGAAAGCAAGTCCGGCGACATTTTCACACGCTTCCGCATCTGGGGGGAATTCTGATGTCTCTTAACGCACGCCTCAAGGGCGTGGTCGGGGGCCTTGTCGCCGCTGCCGCGCTCACTACCGCCATGCCGGCCTATGCCTGGTGGGAAACGGATTACGCCTATCGCACGAAGATCAACGTCAATGCTTCGGCTGCGGGCGTCACGGGCGAAGTGGCGCGCGCGCCGGTGCTGGTGCGCCTGCATCAGGGCAACTTCAACTTCGCCGACGTGAAAGCGGACGGCTCGGACCTGCGCTTCGTCGCGGGTGATGACCGTACCCCGCTGAAATTTCACGTCGAAAAGTGGGACGCCAAGGGTCAGCAGGCGCTCGTGTGGGTGGACGTGCAGGGACTGCAGCCTGGCCAGCTGGCCGCGATCTATGCCTATTACGGCAACAAGAATGCGACCTCTGGGCAGGACGTGGCAGGCAGCATCGCGCCTGACTACCGGCTCATCTATCATTTCAACGAACAGGGCGCGCCCAAGGACGCTACCGCCAACGGCGTCAACGCGCAGGGCGGCACCAAGCGCAATGCCAGCGGCCTGATCGCCAACAGCCTGTCGCTTGACGGCACGCCTGTTTCGCTGCCCGCGTCCGCCTTTGCGGCTGGCCCGCTCTCGGTCAGCTTCTGGGTCAAGCCTGCGTCGGATGGCACCCTGCTCTCGCTGCCGGGCAGCGCCAGCCTGGTGCTGCAGGGCGGACAGCTGTTCATCGATGCAGGCGGCAAGCGCTCTGCCGGTGCGGCGCTGCCGACCGGAACCTGGGCCCATGTGGCGCTGGTCAACGATGGCCAGAAGTCGGTCCTCTATATCGGCGGGCAGCCTGCGGGCGAACTCGCCGGAGCGATGGGCCCGGTCAGCGGCAACGTCCTGATCGGTCAGGGCCTGTCGGGCGAGATCGACGAGTTGCGTGTTGCCGGAGTGGCGCTGTCGCAGGCGGCGTTCCAGCTGGCGGCGGCATCGGAGGGTCAGGGCGCACGCCTGCTGACCTTCGACACGGCCGAGCAGGTGGAGACCGGGGGCGGTCACGGCTACATGGGCATCCTTTTCGGCGCGCTGACACTGGATGCCTGGATCGTCATTGCGATCCTGGGTGTGATGTTCGCGCTGGCGATCTGGACGATGATCTCCAAGCACCTCCTGTTCTCTCGCATCGAGAAAGCGAACGACGTCTTCCTCGATGCCTATCGTGCGCAGGCGAAGCGGTCGGGGGATCATGACGGCCTGCCCGCGTTCGATCCGGGCGCGGCAGCGGCGGGCAGTTCGCTGGGCCACCTCTATCACGTCGGTCGTCGCGAACTGGGCGAGCGCCTGAAGGAAGGGCGCGCCACCGGCAGCCGCTTTGCCATTCGTGCGCAGTCGATCGCGGCGATCCGTTCGGCGCTCGATGCCGAACAGGTGCTGGAAAACCAGAAGCTGCAGGAACGCATGGGGCTGCTGACCAACTCGATTTCGGGCGGTCCGTTCATCGGTCTGGCGGGCACCGTGCTGGGCGTCATGATCACCTTTGCGGCCGTGGCTGCTGCCGGTGAAGTGAACATCAACGCGATCGCACCGGGCATCGCCGCCGCGCTGCTGGCAACGGTTGCCGGTCTCGTCGTCGCGATCCCCGCCATGTTCGGTTACAATGCGCTGCTGTCCCGTTCCAAGAAGATCACGGCCCGCAACCAGATCTTTGCCGACGAACTGGAAAAGCGCATCGCCGAAACGTGGCAGGACGTTCCTGCGGCGCAAGCGGCCTGAGCCCCAAGACGAAGGAGTTCAGACCATGGCGATGCAGATCGGCGACGAAGACAAGCCGTACAATGAGATCAACGTCACGCCGATGATCGACGTGATGCTGGTTCTCCTCATCATCTTCATCCTGCTGACGACGGCGGCAGTGCAGGGCATCAAGGTGGATCTGCCCAGCGCGTCTGCGGCCAAGACGATGAACGAGCCCAAGAGCCGCGTCATCGCCGTGTCCGACGACGGCACCATATCCATCGACGCCGTGCCGGTATCGATGAGCGAGCTGGAGAGCGAACTGCGCACGTCCATCGCTTCCACGCCGGACCTTGCGGTGATCCTGCGCGGCGACCGGGCGGTGCAGTACGACAAGGTCATGCAGGTGCTGGACCTGTGCAGCCGGGTCGGCGTACCCAGCCTTGGCATGGCGGCCACGAGGCCACCGGCTGCGACAGGTGCGCAATGACGGTCTCCGCGCTTCCGCCGCCGGGGAAGGGCCTGGGTGGCGGCAACCTGGATCGGCTTCGGCCCGGTGCTCATCCCACGCGGCAGAAGCTGCTGATCGGAGCGGCGGTGGTTGGCGGCGGCTTCGCGCTGCTGGTGGCGTTGGGCTTCTTCGCTGATCCGACCACGCGGTTGCGGCCTAACGAGACACGGACGGTGCAGGTGGTCCTGCCCCCGCCCCCTCCGCCACCACCGCGGCCCGAGCCCAAGCCGGTGGAGAAACCGCCCGAGCCCACGCCCATGCCGGTCGAGCAGCCCGTCGATACGCCGCCGCCCGAACCTGCCAAGCAGTCTGCGGAACCCTCCGCGCCGGGGGACAATGCCCTCAGCGCGCGCGAAGGGGCCGGGCCCAGCAACTATGGCCTCGCGGTCGGCAATGGCGGCGGCACTCGCATCGGTGGGCGTCCGGGTGGCGGGGGCGGCAGTGCCTTTGCCGCTTACGCCCAGGTTGCCCAACAGTGCATCCGCAACGCCGCGCAGGCCGACAGGGAGCTGTCACGCGGGCGCTATGCCGTTCGGCTGGCGGTCAGCTTCGATCCGGACGGTCGGATCACTGACGTGCGCCTCGGCGATGGCGATGCCCGGCGTCAGGCGCGCATCCGGCAGGTGCTGACCGGCCTGCAGTGTTCACAGCGACCGCCCGCCGGAATGCCGGCGACGCGGATCGAACTTCGGGGCGGCTGATCCATGCCTGCCCATCCAAGCCACGTTTTTGTCCCAGGGGGATTTGCTTCCATGTTCCGTCTTCAAGTTCGCCACCGCGTGAAGCCGCTGCTGCTGGCCTGCGTCGCCGGGGCCGCCGTCATGGCGGCGCCCGCTGCCGCGCAGCAGGTCGACTCCAACAAGCTGCTCGAAGTGATGGTCCGCAAGGGCCTGGTCACTCGCGAAGAAGCCGATGCGATGATCGCGGAAGCCGGCGCCGCCGCGCCGGCAAGCGCTCCTGCTGCGCAGGCCCCGGTGCCGCCGGGCGGGGTGGCCGCCGATGGCGTGCAGACCATTCCCTATGTCCCGCAGGTGGTGCGTGACCAGCTGAAGCAGGAACTGCGTAACGAACTGGGCCAGCAGGCGCAGGCAGAAGGCTGGGCCAAGCCCGGCGAAGTGCCCGAATGGACCAAGCGCATCACGCTTTCGGGCGACATCCGCGCCCGCATGGACGCCATGCTTTTCGATCGCGGAAACTACACCGATTTCGTCAACTGGGGCGCGGTGAACGAGGGCAGCGGCGTGGACGTCAATCCCGCGTCGCCGGGCTTCGTGAACCTGCCTTATCTGAACACCCGCAACGATCGCGTGGCGATGCGCCTGCGTGCCCGCATCGGCATCAATGCGCGCATCGACGACTGGGTGACGGCGGAAGTGCGCGTCGCCACCGGCAACGACCGTTCGCCGGTATCGACCAACCAGACGCTGGGCCAGTTCGGCGAGTTCGGCAAGTACCAGCTCTGGCTGGACCGCGCCGCCATCCACCTCAAGCCGGTGGACGGACTGGGCGTGGAACTGGGCCGTTTCGCCAATCCGTTCTGGTCGAGCACGCTGGTCTTCGACGAAGATCTCAACTTCGACGGCATTTCCGCTACGGCCAAGGTCAAGCTGAACGAGCGCTTCGGCCTGTTCGGCACTGCAGGCTTCTTCCCTCTGTTCAACACCAGCCTGAACTTCGGTTCGCGCGATGTGGGCAGCTTCCGTTCGCGTGATCGCTACCTGGTGGCAGGGCAGTTCGGTATCGACGTGCGCCCTAGTTCCGCGCTTCGTACGCGGCTGGCCGGTGCCTATTTCCGGTTCGAGAACGTTCAGGGCGAGGTTTCCGCGCCGTGTGCCTTCAATCAGGACGTATGCGACACCGACGTGATGCGTCCGCTGTTCCAGCAGTTCGGCAATACGCACATGGCGCTGCGCGACGTGGTGCCCAATCCCGCCGTACCGGAAAGCCTGAGCCCCGAAGTGCAGTATTTCGGACTTGCCTCGAAATACGAGGTGCTCTCGCTGCGCGGTGAGGTCGATTATGGCCTGACGGATCGCCTGTCGCTGCGCTTCGAAGGGGATTACCTGCGCAACCTGGCCTTCAAGCGCCGTCGCGTGGCGCCGCTGGCACAGAACAACTTTGCGCCCATCACCACGGCAGGCGGCGGCAACTACAGCGGCGGGGACGATGGCTGGCAGGCGCGCCTGTCCGTCGGCCATCTGGGTCGCGGCCTGCCGCAGGGCGACCAGACCATCCACAAGAAGGACTGGAACGTCCACCTGGGTTATCGCCGCATCGAATCCGACGCGATGCTCGATGCCCTGGCGGACTCCGACTTCGGCCTTGGCGGCACCAACATGAAGGGCTGGTTTGCCGGTGGCGCCTATGGCGTGGCGGAAAACACGGCTGTCGGCGTGCGCTGGATGTCGACGGACGAGATTGCCGGTCCGCCGCTCTCGGTCGATCACCTGATGGTCGATTTCACCTCGCGCTTCTGAGCCAGCGACCGTGAACACGCCCGCCTTCACCGGATATCACGCTGCCACAGGCATGAGCGCCCTGGCTCCCGGCTTGCGCCTCGCGTTGTCCGGATTGAAGGCGGCGTGTTCATGGCAAGGCACCTATGCGGTGGCCCTGCTGTCGCTCCTGCCTGTGTTGCTCCCTTGCAATAACGCCCTTGCGCAGGAACCCCGGACGCGCATCACCGGGCGGTCCGCGCCGGTGCCCTGCGTGATGGTCGATATAGGTGACCAGCGCGCGGGGCACCTCGATTGCGCGATGCAGCAGCTTGAAGAGGCCGCGCGCATCGCCCGTATCAAGGCGGGCGCGGAACAAGGTTTCCCGGCGCCGAAGGCCGGTTCGCCCGACGTGACCGTCGGCGTGTCGAGCCTGTCCGGCACACGGCTGCGCATGGGCGGAAACCTGGGCACATCGGTGCACCCGGCCCGCCCGCGCGCAACGCCTGTAAATCCTCTGCGGCCGCGATGACGGCCCGCACAATCCGCATCGGTCGTAGCGCGCGCAAGCCCTTCGCCCTGTCCTTCCTTCCCGATGCCGCAGCCTTGCGGCCGACGTGCATCCTGGAGTTTGTTCGATGATCCGCAGCCGCCGCTCCTATCGCAGCCACCTCTTCCTCGGCGCCTCGTTGGGCAGCCTGCTTCTGGCGGGCCCTGCCCTGTCGCAGAACCTGGGTGCCGGACGCGCCGGCTCCAACGCGGCTTCCAACGCGGCGGCACAGGCCGCTCAGGCGGCGCAGAATGCCGGATCGCGCAACGCTGCAGCGGCGGCCACCGCTGCGCGGGTCCGCGCGTCGCTGCAGAACGCTGCCCGCATCCGCACCCAGATGGACGCCGCGCAGCTGGCGGCACGCGCGGCGGCACTGGCGGCGCAGTCGGCTGTGCCCAACGGCATCGGCAAGGGCGGCCTCCAGCAGGCGGCGGACGTCACGATCGATCCCGCTTTGTGGGTAGGCGCAAAGGCACCGACGCAGACTCAGGGCCAGAACGGACGCACGCAGGTCACCGTCGATCAGAGCCAGGAAAAGGCGATCCTGACCTGGGACAGCTTCAATGTCGGGCGCGAGACGGATCTTACGTTCGATCACCACGGCAATACCAACTGGATCACGCTCAACCGCGTCACCGACGTCAATGCCGATCCCTCGAAGATCCTTGGCACGATCAAGGCCGCCGGCTCGGTCTACCTGCTCAACCGCAACGGGGTGATCTTCGGCGGCGCCAGCCAGGTCAACGTGCGCAATCTGGTTGCCTCCACCGCGACCCTCACCAACGAGCATTTCGCGCAGTACGGCATCAACAGCGTCAGCCAGTCCGATCCGAACACGCCATGGATTCCGGCGACTTTCCGCGACGGTTTCATCAATGCCGGCGGCGATGTGAAGGTGGAGGCCGGCGCACGCCTCGTCACCGCCGCGCCCAAGACCGTGGTCGAGGGCGGCGGCTTCGTCATGCTGCTGGGCAAGCGGGTGGAGAACGCCGGCACGATCGTCACCGATCGCGGCCAGACCATTCTGGGCGCCGGTGACAGCTTCACCATCCGCCCCGGCTACGGTACCGATGCCAACCAGATTTCCACCACGCGCGGCAGCGAGATCGCGGTCAACGTCACTGCAGGCAGTACCAGCGGCGACGTTCTCAATACCGGCGTCATCGAAGCGCGTCAGGGCGACATCACACTGGCGGGCGAGCATGTGACGCAAGGCGGCGTCGCGCTGGCGACCAGCAGCGTCCACACGCGTGGCACCATCCACCTGCTTACCCGCGTCACCAATGCCGGCACGGACACCAGCGTCACGCTGACCGACGGCAGCCTGACGATGATCCTGCCGGAACTGGACAGCAAGGAGACGGCCACCAATGCCCAGCGCGACGCCCTGATCGCGCCGCCCGTCACCACCAACACGGTCGGGCTGAACAATCAGGCAGAGGGCAACTTCCGCTTTCAGCAGCCCGATCGCCTGGATCGTGGCCGGGTGGAGATCATGACCGGCGGTAACGTCACGTTCGAGGGCGGGTCGAACACGATCGCACAGGGCGGTCAAATCGCTGTCATGGCGCGTAGTCGCACTTTCGTCGGCGATGGGGCCATCCTCGACGTGTCAGGCGTGCGCGATGTGGCGATGGACATGGAATCGAACACCATCAAGGTGAACATCCAGCCGTTTGAAATGCGCGATTCCGCGCCGAACCGCGATGTCACGGGCCTCAAGACCAACGATGTATGGATCGACGTGCGCGATCTGGTGCTCCTGCCCAGCGGCACCGGGGGCCATAACGGAGACCGCTATTATACCCCCGGCGGCCTGCTTGAAGTGGGTGGACACCTTGGCAACACTGCGCACGGCATCGGCGAGTGGGTGGCCAATGCCGGAACCATCACGTTCGCCAGCGGTACCGGCAATGCCAGCGCGACCTCGGCCGACCGAGGCCAGCTGATCGTCCAGAAAGGCGCAATTCTCGACGTATCGGGCGGGTCGCTCAGCTACAACGCCGGCTATGTCCGCTCCACCCTGTTCATGGGCTCGGACGGGCGCCTCTATGCAGCGGGCCAGGCCCCTGCAGGCGTCAAACTGGTCTCCGTCGGCGCCTCGTTCATGCGTCAGCATGGCCGCTGGGGAGATCAGTACAACGAGACCTTCCTCAACCCCTTCGCGCGCACGCTGAGCACGCGCTGGGAAGAAGGCTATACTGTTGGGCGCGACGCCGGCCTGGTATCCCTGTCGATGCCAACCGTGGTGATGGAAGGCACCGTCCTGGCCGACGTGATCGTGGGCGAGCGCCAGACCCAGGCACGTCCAGACCTTGCTCCCCTCGTGTCCGATACGGGGGATATCGACGGCACCGTGACCGGGCGGCTGGATGGCTACAAGTTGCCTCAGACAGTCGCTCCGCTGGCGGGCGGCCTCTACGTCGGCAACCGGTTGCATGTTCAGGCGGCGAACAATAATCCCAACATCCCGTTCGCGACCGACGTGACTGTCAGCGGCGGGACTGACGTGACCACGGGGATGACCGCCGGGGACACGCTGGCCTCCGCGCTTGTCGGCACGGTGCAGCTGTCGGCGGACAGCATCAACCGGGCGGGGCTGGGAGAACTGCGCGTCAGCGGCGGCACCGTCAACGTGGAAGCCGGCCTTGCCGTTTCGAATGGCGGCAAGGTGGTGCTGCGCGGCGAGAACGTCACCGTCGGCGGCGACATTACCGCGCACAGCGGCCTGATCTCGGTCGAGGGCGTGGTGGTCACCTGTCCTTCTGCATGCGAGGCGATCCCGACAAGCGTCGAGGTGGCAGACGGGGTCAAGCTCGACACCACCGGCCTGTGGGTCAACCTGAAGACCGGTGGCGATCGGCGCGATCTGGCGTACCTGGATGGTGGCGACGTCCTGATCGGCAGCCGCCAGGGCTCGCTCCACATGGGCAAGGGCAGCCTGGTCGATGCTTCGGCCGGCGGGGCCATCCTTGAACTGGGCGAAACGATGGGCGCCGACGGCGGCAACGTGGTGCTGGCTACGGGCAATCTGCCGCGGGAAGCGGTGAACGAGATGGTGCTGGGCGGCACCGTGCGTTCCTATGGCTCGGGCGAGGGCAAGGGCGGCACGCTGATCCTCAACAACGCCGGCCGTGCGATCACCATCGGCGAAAAGCTTTTCGACGGTAACGCGATCGTCGCCGGGCAGCCGCTGCCCATAGACCTGCAGCTGAACGAGAGCACGGTGCTACCCGCAGGCGCAGTGCTGCCGTTCGACTACGCGTACCAGGTCACCACCGCCAAGGTCGGCGACGTGATCGTGAACTACGAGTACTTCGATCTCAGCGCCACCACCCTGACGGCGGATTTCACCATCCCGCTCGACTTCGATGGCGAGTTCTATGGCGCCAACTACGAGACGATGTACTTCCCCGGTGAGACGGTCCCGGCTGGCACCTTCCTTGAGCTTGCTTACTGGAACGCCCCCCCGGGTACGATCGTGCCGGAATGGACGGTCCAGCTGTTCGGACCCGAACTGAAGCTCACCCAGCCGATCAACCGCTTCATCGAGGCCGGATCCGTGCTCGAAAGCGCACTGACGCTTGCCAAGGGCATGACGCTGAAGAAGGGCTGGGTCTTCGGGCAGGACATCAAGGTGGGCGAGCCGCTCCATCTGGAAGCCGACTTCTTCCAGCAGGGATTCAGCAATTACAACGTCCGCGCGGGCGGTGACATCCATGTGCGCGGCGACACGAAGATCGACGTCGTGGCGCCGGTCCGTGAATTCTCCGCTGCCAGCCACGCCATCGCCAGCGGCGCGTCGCTGGACGAGGCGATGACGCTGGTGACGCCGGAGATGTTTCTGGCCGACCCCGCCAACGGTCGTTTCGTCCAACGGCAGGGCGCCAGCCTCAGCCTGACCGCGATGGGTCTGGGCGATCGGACCTTCGTCAATCCCTATGGCATCCGCGTCACCGGCGCACTGCCTTACGGCAACATCCTCCTGGGTGCCGATACCCGCCTCACCGTGGACGATGGCCAGAAGATCACGTTGACCGCTGCCGACAGCCTGCTGGTGCAGGGCCGTATCGAGGCGCGCGGCGGCACAGTCGATCTCTATGCCGGCATGCCCGAGAGCATGGACCGTGATACGCCCGGCTCCACCCCGGTCCGTTACGACGCGACCCGCGCGCTCTACATCGATGACGGCGCGGTGATCGACGTATCGGGGCGCGCCCATTCGGCGACCGACCAGCGCGGCCTGCGCTATGCCCACGTGTCCGGCGGGGGAACCATTCGGGCCGGTGGCCAGAGCGTCAATGTGCGCACGCTTACCGAAACGCGAAAGCTGACGTCGGCCTATGTCGTGGTGCGGCCTGGCGCGTTGCTCGATGCGTCGGGCTCCAGCGCCGAGGTGGATTACCTGACGTCGGCGATGCCGGGCGGCAGCGCCGGCAGCGCCGGCAGCCGGGCAAGCCGCCTGATCACCACCGATGGCGGCCGCATCGCCTTCGATTCCCAGTACGGCGTTTTCCTCGACGGCGACCTGCGCGCGCATGCCGGTGGGAAGGGCGCGCTGGGCAGCGAACTGTCGGTGGCTCTCAGCACCCCCGTCTACGCCGATCAGGGGGCCTCCTCCGGCAAGGCGATCCCCAACTACATGCGGCGCCTGCGCAGCATCGTGGTGGGGCAGAATCACGAAACCGTGCTGCCCGGATCGCTTTCGTTCGGAGACTGCATCACCGGCTGCTGGACGCCAGGCCAGACGCTGGAACAGTCGCTTGCCAACAATGAAGGCGTGGCTGATCTGGTTGGCAAGGCACACGTCGGCATCGACCGCGTGAACGCCGGTGGCTTCGACAGTCTTGCACTGCGCAGCGACGATGTGGTGCTGTTTGACGGCGACGTCTCGGTCGATCTTGGTCGCAACCTGACGCTGCAGGGCACGGTCGCCAATCTGCAACTGGACGGCAGGGTCGCGCTGTCTGCCGCCTACGTGAACTTCGCCGGGGGCGGCAACATGTGGGGCAACGACATCGTACCTGCCAACAGCGGTTCGATGGCGCTGCAGACCCGCCCCAACGTGGGCAGCGGCAGCATCACCATCACGGGGGGACTGGTCGACATGGCCGGCATCTCCTTCGGCGTGAACGGATCGATCGGCCTGATCGGCAACGAACAGCTCGAATACGAGTATGCCGCGCCGAACGACGTCAGCATTGTCAGCCGCAGCGATATCCGCCTGACCGGCGGCACGGTTCGCTCCATGAGCAACATCTCGCTGACTGCGGCGCAGATCTACCCCATGTCGGGCGCGCAGGCCGCGATCCAGGCGGGTATCTACAACTATCGTCTGCCCGGCAACACCGTGATCTGGAATGCGCTGCTCAAGGGATCGACCGTCAACTTCTTCAAGCTGGACGGAGTTACGCCCGCCGCGCCGCTCTCGGCATACGGGACGCTGACGGTCGGAGCCGACATCATCAATCAGGGCGGCGTCCTGCGCGCGCCGTTCGGCATGATACGGCTTGGCGTTGGCGGCGACGCGTTCATGCCCGGCCCGGACGAAAAGCCGGCGGGGCAGGTTGGCTGGAGGCCGGCAGACCAGCGCACCACCAGCAAGGTCACTCTCCTGTCGGGCAGCATCACCTCGGTTACCGGCGATGGCCTGACCATCCCCTATGGCGGCACGACGGACGGGCTGACATGGCTGCGTAACGGCACAGAAGTAAACACGACAGCGCTCTACCAGGGCGTCACGGTGATCGGCTCGTTCGACGCAAAGGCGGGCGCGGTGCTCGACCTCAGCGGCGGCGGCACGGTTTCCGGCGCGGCGTTCACATCCGGGCGCGGCGGCTCGGTGGACGTGCTGAAAACTGCGCTGGCCAACGTCAACCCGGCCTATGCCAGCTTCAGCGATCCCGACGCCAAGGTCTATGCGATCGTACCGGCTTACGGAAACGCGGCGGCACCGGTCGCGATCGACGGCCATGCGCAGCCGGTTGCAGGCCAGCAGATCGTCATTCCCGAAGGCGTTCCGGGCCTTGCAGCGGGCACTTAC
This sequence comes from Novosphingobium gossypii, assembly GCF_050433305.1. Classification (NCBI taxonomy): domain Bacteria; kingdom Pseudomonadati; phylum Pseudomonadota; class Alphaproteobacteria; order Sphingomonadales; family Sphingomonadaceae; genus Novosphingobium; species Novosphingobium gossypii. The sequence continues at coordinate 202,600 of NZ_JBNPXM010000002.1, forward strand.
ACGCTCCTTCCCGCCGAATATGCGCTGATGAAAGGCGCCTTCCGCGTCGAAATCGGCAAGACGGCAGGGCCCGCCGCGGGGCGTGGGCTGACCCCGATGGCGGACGGCTCGTACGCGCTGGGTGCCCATACCGGCATCGCCAATACGGGCACGACCTCTGCGCTGCCGGTTAACGTGATCCTGTCCTCGGCGGACGTGGTGCGTACCCATTCGGCGTACAACGAGACGGCTTTCGAGGACTTCCTCATCAACATGCCGGCGACCGAGCTTTTCGGCCGCCCGCTGCCCCTGCTTCCGCGAGATGGCAAGCAGTTCACGCTGGCGCTTGCCAACCCCGTGAACGGCGGCGCGGAATCGATCTTCACGTTCAACGGGACGGGCAAGTTCGCCGCGGCCAAGGGCGGCCTGGGGGGCACCCTGTCCGTGCTGCCGGGCGCTTATGGCGGGGCCGGTACCTATGGCCTTGAAATCCTGGGCGCAGGCGGCACGGCCAACGAAGGCAATGCGTGGCTCTATGCGGCAGACCTGAACGCGGTGGGTGCCACCACGGTGCTGCTCGGCGGCACGATCCTGCGGTCGGTCAGCGGCACCAACCCGGTTCTCGCGTCGCTGACCATTCAGGCGGGCGGCGGCGACGGGCGCACTATTGCGCCACGCGGCTTTGCGGGGATCACCGTGCGCGACGGCGCCGTGCTGAGTGCACCGCAGATCCTCATGGTGTCCGACGGCAATTCCGACCTCACGGTGGAATCGGGCGCGATCCTGACGTCGGTGGGCAAGGGCCAGCCGGGCTTCGATTCCTCCAGCGGCTTCACCATCACCAACCCCGGTGCCGCGATCCTGGCGGTATCCAACGGCCTGGTCGAATTCGCCACGCCAGCGCAGGCCGGCACGACCGGTCAGATCACGGTCGCGGACGGGGCGGGGCTTTATTCCGACGGTACGATTGCGTTCGCCAGCCGCGGCGCGGTGAAGCTGGGAGAGGCGACAGACTATGGCGCGCGCTATCTGGCGCTGGCGACCGGCTCGGTGAACATCGGTTCCACCGACGCGCTGGCGCTTGCGGCGCAGCAGGGCATCCTGCCGGGCGGCATCGCGCTGAACCAGGGCGTGCTGCAACGGCTCATAAACGGGGGTGGAAAAGGCAATGCCCCGGCGATGGAGCGCCTGATCCTCTCCGCCAGCGATTCGGTGAACTTCTACGGCACCGTCAACCTCGACACCCGCGCGACCAATCCCGACTCGCGCCTGCAACTGGTGCTCAACACGCCGGCGCTCTACGGCCATGGCAGCGCCACTGACAGCGCCACGGTGAGCGCCGCCACGCTGGTGTGGAACGGGCTGGTTGGGCAGAAAGGCACCGGCTTCAACTCGACACCGGCAGCAGGCCTGCCGGGTGGTGTGATCGCGAACGGTCCGGGCACCGGAGCAGGCACGCTCAACCTCGTCGCAGACCGCATCGTGCTGGGTTATCAGGACGACGTGGAAACGAAATCGGCCCTGCAACTGGACCGCCTTGCGCTCGGCTTCGGGACGGTGAACCTGACCGCGTCGAGCCGGATCGAAAGCAACGACGCCGCGACGATCTCGTTCTATCAGTCGCAGGCGGAGCAGGGCCGGCCCGGAACCGGCGGCAACCTCAACCTCACTACGCCGCTGCTCACCGGGGCCGCCGGTTCCAGGGTCGGGCTGGTGGCAGGTGGGGCGGTGGCCATCGTCGCGCCGCAAGGCTGGGCGCCGGGCGCCCAGCGCGTCGATGCACCGATGGGCGCGGACATCTCCATCACCGGCAGCGCGATCCGCGCCGATACGCTGATCGCGCTGCCCAGCGGCAAGCTGCGGCTGCTGGCCACTCAGGGCGACCTCACGCTGGGCGACAGGGCCCGCATCGATGTTGCCGGCAGGGCCACCAAGTTCTTCGACGAGACCCGCTACAGCTGGGGCGGCGACGTGGAACTGGAAGCGACGCGCGGCGGCATCTCCATGGCACAGGCGGCCGCGATCGACCTCAGCGCCGACTTCAACCATGCAGGGCTGCTCAAGGTCACGGCGCTGAACGGCGTAGTGGCGCTGGACGGCGCCATCAGGGGACAGGCGCGCAACGGCGAAAACGCGGCCAACCCGGCCCTGCGCAATGGCGGCATCGATGTGCGCGCCGGGCAGCTAGCGGACTTCGGCGGGCTCAACCGGCGCCTGACCGAAACCGGCGTGACCGAATCGCGCAATTTCATCATAAAGACCGGCGATCTGGTCATCGGTGACGAGGTGAAGGCCCGCAACGTCAGCATCACGGCGGATGGTGGCAGTCTGATCGTCAATGGACGCATCGATGCGAGCGGCGCCAAGCCGGGCACGATCCGCCTTGCGGCGCAGGGCGACCTGACGCTGGGCGCGGGCGCGGTGCTCGACGCGCGCGGAACGCAGCTGCAGGTGGACAGCTACGGCGCCGTGGTGGAGGCAGCGAACCGCGCTACCGTGGAACTGACCAGCAAGGGCGGCACGCTTGCACTGGTGCAGGGTGCCACGCTGGACCTGACTTCGGCGGATGGTGTCGCCCGTGGCCGGATCGACCTCAACGCTCCGCGTCTGGGCGCCGATAACGTCGCCATCGCCGCTGCGGGAACGCTCAGCGTGCGTGGCGCAGACAGCCTCTCGGTCAATGCCTTCCGCACGTATGTGCCGGGCAGCGGCGTGATCGACCAGGCGCTGATGGATGGCATCCATGGCGAGAGCGACGCCTTCATCGATGCTGCGATCGCCAATCCGGCGCTGCTCGGCAGGCTGGCGGGGCTTCGCGCCTACAACGGTGCATTCCACTTCCGCCCCGGCGTGGAACTGGCAAGTGCGCCGGGCGGCGACTTGCGCATCTCGGGCGATCTCAACCTAGCGGGCTACCGCTACGCGAGCCTCAACCCGGCAGCGCAGCGCGCGGGCAACTATGCCGATCCGAACGGCGGCGGCTATGGCTCCGGCGAGGCGGGCGTGCTGCTCGTGCGCGCCGCGAACGACCTCGACATAAATGGATCGATCACGGACGGCTTTGGCGTTCCGGCCCGCACGCCGGATGACAACGGCTGGGTGCTCTATCCCGGCTTGCAGGGGGTCAACGACGCCTGGATCCAGGAATACCGCCTGCCCAGCGCGGTGACGCTCGGCGTGGGCACGGCTTTCCCGAACGGCGTTAAGCTGGGCTACGCGGTGCCGGTGAACGGGTTCGAGGTGATCGCCAACGTCCCGATGGGCGCGGAGACACGCCTGTCTGCGGACTTCACCCTCGGGACAGACTGGGTGGCGCGCGCCGACATCCACCTGCCTGACGGCACGATGATCGCGCGCGGCACGATCATGGCCAGTGGCACCACGCTGCCTTCCGGCACGAAGCTGGGCGCAGGTTCGGTGATGCCGGGCACGGTCAGCATCGCGGCGATGACATGGCCGGAAGACGTGGCGGCTCCTGCAGCCTTCACCCTTTCCACCGCGCTGCAACTGGGTGAGGGCGCCATCCTGCCGCGCGACATCACCATCGCGCAGAACGTCATCTCCGGCGTTCTGACGACGCCGACGACGCTGACTTTCTCCTACCAGATGGTGGGAACGGCGGCAGGTGCGGCGGGCAGCAGCGTGCCGGCAGGGGCGAACAGCGACTTCGTCCTGACCTTTGCGATCCCCGTGCGCAACGGCACGCAGGTTCGCAGCGGCGTGGCCATTCCGTTCGCCTTCGCCAACGCTCTGGCGGTAAGTGCGACCGGATGGACCGCGAGGGCTCCGATCTGGGCCGACAAGGCAGCATTCGAAAGCGGCGCAGCGCCGATCTATGCCGCCGGCGATACCGTGACCGCGCGCCTGCCCGCCGATACATGGCTGGGCGCCGGCACCGTGCTGCCGGGCACGTTCTCGTCCATCCGCGCCACTACGGTGCCGGTTGGCACGCCGACGAACGTATTCCGCACCAACGAGCTGTTCCTGGCCGAGAACATGACCCTGCCGGCAGGAACCGTCCTGCCTGCGGGCCTGAAGGTAGTGCCGGCCGAACTGCCCTCCGCAGACCCGGTACGACCGATCCAGGCAGACGGCACTCAGGGCCGTATCTGGGCCACGGCCAACATGCTGCCGCAGGGATCGCAATCCTGGTCCATGCGCTTCGTGGCGGGGGCCGACACCGGATCGGCGGACGGTCGCGCGGTGCGCGCAGCCAGCGAACTGGCCGCAACCGGCCAGACCGGCGACCTCAGCCTGTCGGACCGCCACTTCATCAACCCGCAGGCGACGCTTGCCGATGGCTTCGACAGTTCATGGCTGAAGAACATGAAGGCGCTGCAGGTCTTCAGCGTGGTGCGCACCGGCACAGGCTCGCTCGACCTGCTGGCAGGCGGCTCCTACGCGCAGTATTCGCTGTTCGGCGTCTACACCGCAGGAACTCCGTCCGATACGATCGGCGGCACCACGCCTGACGGCTACAACGTCTACGACCAGCCCCGCGCCACGCTGGCCGGGGCGGGTAGCCTGGCGAACCCATGGATCGGTCGCAACTTCGACGGCTACGCCGATGCCATCCGCGACTATCATGCATGGTATCCGGAGCACGGCGGCGACCTGACGCTGTCCGTTCAGGGCGACATGACCGGCTTCCAGACCGGTCGCAACATGGGCTACCTGCGCCCCGGCAGCAGCGACGTCGCTAACTGGCTGTGGCGTCAGGGCGCCTACGGCGTGACTGAAGGCAAGGCGGGGCTTGGCCAGGATACGCCGACCGCGTGGTGGATCAACTTCGGCGGCTACGTGCCCAATGCGCCTGCAAGCCTCAACCAGGGGTTCAGCCAGAACGCGCCCATGCTGGTCGGCTTCACCGGCATCGGCACACTGGGCGGGGGCAACCTGACCGTCTCGGCCGGCGGCGATGCGGGCGTCATGAGCGACTACGAAACGGCGCTTGGCCAGACTTACGCCGACACCAACCGCCGTTTACTCAGCAGCACCGCGCTGAACTTCGCGGTGGCAAGCACGGGCCGCGTGACGTCGGTGGATCGTCCGGGAGGCTTCGTGTCGGGAGGCAAGCTGGTGCAGACCGGCGGTGGCGACATGACCATCCGCATCGGTGGCACGCTGAACCCCGGCTTCACCGCCGATCCCGGCACTGTCACCGGCGCGGCGGAGATGGCGGGCAATCTCGTCAACCTGCGCGGCGCGATCGACGTGACGGCAGGTGCGATCAACCGCACCAGCCTGGTTCCGGGTGACGCCACCTCCACCATCAACACGCGCGGCGCGCTGGTGCTGGCGGGCGTGGGCGATCCGGGTGCGGTCACGCAGATGGCGGGTGTGGGCACGTCGATGGGCTACGTCGCTGCAAGCGGCGCTTTCGTGCGGCCCGACGGCGTGGCGATGACCACCAGCTTCACCCTCTGGCGTGACGAGACGGCCATCCACCTGTTCTCTGCGGGCGGCACGGTAACACCGGTGCTGCTGGCCAACAGCGGCAACACGGCACGGCGCGATGCGCGGTTCTGGTATCCGCCGATCCTGACCGCAACCGCGGCCAGCGGCGACATCGTGTGGACCGGCGGCTTCTGCGGTGACGACTGCAACAACGGCATTGCCGCGGTTGAGCTGCTGCCGTCTCCCCATGGACAGGTCGAACTGCTCGCCATGGGCTCGATCGAGGGAGGGGCGGACATTCGTCAGGAAGCGGCCGGTGAACTGCCTGGAACTATGCCGATTGCGCTGTCGGGCATGTCGAACAGCCCGGATCTTCTGCCCAACCCATTCCGGCCGGTCTGGGCTGGCCTGCTGCAGCGGACCAACACCGGCACGACGGTCATAGATCCGATCTTCAACGGCAATGCCGCGCTTGGCCGCATGGGCAGCAACATGGCGTTCCAGGCGGATACGGCGGCAGGCACACTGTTGACGGGCCGCAAGGATCCAGCGCTGTTCTATGCCGTGAACGGTGATATCTATCGTCTGTCGTTCGGCATGACGACCTGGGACGGCATCACTCCGCAATACATCAGCTCCGGCTCGGCGACAGTCCGAGCAGGGCGGGACATCATCAACTTCGGCACCGTTCCCGCCATCGGCTGTGGCCTTACCGGTCCCATCGACTGCCGCGGTACGATGCAGCTGTTCAACGGTGCGTTCCGAACCGCCGGGCTCGTCATCCACAACGATCCGCGCGACATCACGCTGATCTCGGCGGGGCGTGACATCCTTTACGGCAACGTGTCGGTGGCGGGCCCCGGCAACCTGATTGTCGAGGCGGGACGCAACATCTACCAGGGCGACGCGGGGCGTCTGACCAGCCTGGGGCCGCTGTTCAACATCACCCCGGCTACGCGCAACGGCGGCGCCGCCATCAGCGTGATGACCGGCGTGGGCGCAGGCGGCCCCAATTACGACGCCTTCACGCGGCTGTACCTCGACCCCGCGAACCGCGCGGACCCGGCGTTCCCGCTGGTTCATGAAAACAACCAGGGCAAGGTCGTCCATACCTACGAAGCCGAACTCACCGCCTGGCTGGGCGAGCGCTACGGCTTCAAGGCGGACAGTCCGCAGGCGGCGCTCGCCTACTTCGAGGCGCTTTCGCCGCTGGAACGGGGCATCTTCGTGCGCCTGGCCTACTATGACGAGCTGAAGGCAGGCGGCCGGGAATACAATGACCCCGACAGCACGCGCTTCGCCAGCTACCTGCGCGGTCGCAACGCCATCTCGGTGCTGTTCCCCGAAAAGGACGCATCCGGCAACGCGATCTCCTATGCGGGCGATCTCACCATGTTCGGCGGTTCGGGCGTGCGCACCCTGTTCGGCGGCAACGTGGAACTGATGGTGGCGGGCGGCCAGACGCTGATCGGCGTGGGCAGCGTGGTGCCGCCTGCCACGGCAGGGGTGCTCAGCATGGGCTCCGGCGACATCGACATCTTCTCGCTGCGCTCCGTCCTGCTTGGCCAGAGCCGCGTGTTCACCACTTTCGGCGGCGACCTGTTCATCTGGTCGGTGCAGGGGGATATCAACGCGGGTCGCGGTTCCAAGAGCACTGCCGTCTACCAGCCGCCCCGCCGGGTCTATGACCTCTATGGCAACGTGACCCTCTCGCCGCCCACCCAGAACACCGGCGCGGGCATCGCCACGCTGAACCCGATCCCGGAAATCGCGCCGGGCGACATCGATCTCATCGCGCCGCTCGGCACGATCGATGCGGGCGAGGCGGGCATCCGCGTTTCGGGCGACGTCAACCTCGCGGCGCTTCAGGTGCTGAACGCGGCGAACATCCAGGTGCAGGGCGAGGCGCGCGGCATCCCGCTGCCGCCGGTGGTCAACACCGCTGCCCTGACGACCGCCTCCAGCGCCACCAGCGCGGTGGTCGCGGAAGTGGCCAGGATGGCGGAACGGGTCCGCCCCAAGCCGGCGGACATTCCCGTCATCGTCAGCGTCAGGCTGCTGGGCTTCGGCACGCAGCCCTGACTTCTTCCTCTAATCATACCCTTTTCAGGATGACTACAATGACCACGGAAATTCCCCTGCCGCTGTTCTATGAGGCACCCGAACTGCTGTCGTTGACGGCACACGGCGACTGGCGGCTGCGTGACGGCGACACCGCCTTTGCCGCGAAGACGGCGTTCGTGCCGATCGTCGCCAGCGAGATCGCCGCAGCTGCCTGCACATATCCGGTGGTGTTCGCGCATGGCGACGCGCAGCCAATCGTCATAACTGGCGTGGAGCAGGAGAACCTGTTCGTCACCGCTGGCCGCTGGGCCGAGGACGCCTATGTTCCCGCCTACGTCCGCCGCTATCCCTTCGGGTTCATCGCCACGGTCAACCCGGAAGGCTATGCCCTTGCCATCGACACCGCGTCTCCGCGCCTTGTGCGGGAAGGGGAGGACGGCGTGGCGCTGTTCGAGAATGGCGAACCGACCGCGCTCACCCGGCAGGCGCTGACCTTCTGCGATGCGTTTCAGGCAGATGCCGCCACCACCCGCGCCTTCACAGATGCCTTGCGGGAACACGATCTGCTGATCGACCAGCGCGCCGAGGTAGTGCTGCCCGATGGCGCTCACCGCGCTGTCGAGGGTTTCCAGATTGTGGATGCGGATCGTTTCGCCAAACTAGAGGATGCTGTCGTGCTCGACTGGCATCGCAGGGGCTGGCTCGCCCTGGTTCATTTCCACCTTGCCTCGCTGCAGCGCTTCCATTCGCTGCTTCTGCGTCGCGCGGGCCGACAGGTCGATGCTGTCTCGGCACTGTCGCAAAGCGATGCCAAAGCCCCCGAAATCGAAGAGCTCATTGCAGAGAAAGCGTAAACCATGAAGACCCCCATCCTTGTCGCCGGCCTGGCCTTTGCCGTAATTTCCACCGCTTCCGTGGCACAGGCCCCGGCAGCACCCGCAGGCCAGCCGCTTGGCGGGCCGGTCGTGCAGGGGGTGTGCCTGCTTTCGCGTGAGGCGGTGTTCGCAAATGCCGCCATCGGCAAGGTTGCGACGACGCGCCTGCAGGAACTTGCCCGCGTCGCCCAAGCCGAGATCGACGCCGAGCGCAAGCCGCTTGAGGCCGAAGCCAAGGCGCTGCAGGGCCAGCCCGACAATGCCGCGACCAAGGCCCGCCGCGAAGCGCTGGGCACTAAATGGCAGGCGCTGCAGCTCAAGGCGGAGCACAACAGCCGCGAGATCGAAGCTACTCGCGGCAAGGCGCTGGAGCGTATCGCCAACGAAACGCAGCCGGTCATCGCGCAGGTCTATGGGCAGAAGAAGTGCGGACTCGTGCTGGACCGCAGCACGGTGCTGGGCGGCAACTTCGCCAACGACCTGACCGCCGACGTCGTGCGCGGCGTGGACGCCAAGATCACGACGATCACTTTCGAGCGTGAGCGCCTTCCGGTGCAGGCGCAGCCGGGCGCAGCGCCGGCCCGCTAAGAGCCAATACGCCGATCTCAGGGGGCGGGGGCCGGTTGGTTCGATCGGCCCTCGCTCGACAGGAGAATACGATGAAGAAAGCCTTGGGTCGTGGGGCGCGTTGGCTGGCGCCGCTGCTCGGTCTGCTGCCGGTGGCTGCGATGGCCGATGCCTCGCTTGCGCCCGCCGATGTGCCTGCCAGCTGGGTTCAGTATGCCGAACACGTCACTGGCAGCGTTTCCAGCTGGCTTGAAGGCGAAGATACGGCGGCGGTAGACCTGCGGACACGCATCTTTGCGGAAGGCGGGCCCGGGCAGGTAGAGCAACCGCTGGTCGTCAGCCTGTGGATAGAGGGCGATCGGGTGTCTGACGTGAAACTGCGCGCCGCTGGCTATGCGCAGGCGGAATCCGATCTGAAGGCCTTCCTGGTAGGACGCCGGTTGCAGGCTGCAGCGCCGAAGGACATGCGCCAGCCGATCAACATGGCGCTTGAGCCCGGCGACGCCCCCACGCAATCCGCCGAGTGACCGTCGCCGGGCAACCGCAGTCTCTGGCATGCGTGGGCAGTGCGCTTACCATTCCGAGCACGGGCCTGACGGATGAGGCCCTGCTTCAGAGCGGGTTGCCTTCACCGTCAAGCATTTCGATGCGGTAGGAGCAGCCGTACAGGGTCTTGCCGGGATGCGTGACGACGTTGGAGATCGTGCGCGCGACGATCTCGTGCGTTCCGAACCCGCCGTCCTGCGCGGCAGGTTCGGTCCTGTCGACGAGCACGCGTTCACCCATGAACTTGCGGAATGCGGAGCCTTCGGGCGCGAGGCGGACCATTGCGGCGGCAGCATCCCCGACCGCGTTGGTCACGCCCTCCGGCGCGGCCACCGCGTTCGGATCGGCAAGGTCCAGCACCGCCACCAGCGCATTGGCGCTGAAGGCGATCCGGCGGGTGGCATGATCGGCCACCGTGATCGGGGCGGGCAGTTCGTATTCCTCAAGGAAGGCATTGGGCTGCCTGATCTTGCGCCACTTGCGCGTCGCCGCGATCCCATCCGGTCCGGAAACCGAGAGCGCAAAGCCGTTATACTGCGCCGCATCGAGGCGACAGCCGATCGCATCCGCTTCGGAGACGGTCATCGGATCGAAGTCTTCCGTGTCCTGCGCGGACAGCGTTGCCGATCCCATCGCCAGAGCCAATGCTGCGCTCAATCCCACCGATGCTCTTACTGCTTTCATGCCTTGCCTCCGTGCGCGACATTTTACAAACTTTCCAACGCGAAACGAGTCCGTTCGACAGGCGCAGGACGCTCGGCTAGGCTGGATACAACAGGCAGGAGATGGTGTGAAACCCGTGTTGCATGCAGTGATGGCGCTTGGCCTGTTCATCGGCGTTGCGGTGGGCGCAGGCCCATCCCGGGCGGCGGAGCCTTCCGGGCCGAGCTTCGCCTGTGGCGCCGCCAATGCCACCGTGGTCGAACGGGAGATTTGCGCCGTCCCTGCGCTGGCCGCTGCAGACCGCGAAATGGCCGATCTGTTCGCGATCAGCCGCACCAGCGCGTTCGGCACGGGCAGTTCCAATCAGCTCTTTCACCAGCGCGCGGCGCTGAAGGACATGCGTACCTGCGCCGGGCCGAACCGGAATACGGGGCTGCGGGACTGCCTTGCCGCAGTGTACCGGCAGCGTATTGCGGAGCTGGCCGTGGCATCTTTGATGCACGCACCTGCCAAGGCGCTGCCGCCGCTGCGCCGCATCGATCCGGCGTTCGCGCCTGTGGCAGAGGCGGTGGCGATCTGGGCCGGGCAGCCGATCGACGCGAACTGGTCGGCACCGCAACGCGCGGAAGCAAAAGGCCGGATCATCGCGTTGTTGACCCCTTACGTTTCCGGTCTGCTGACCAGTGAAGACCAGTCGTTTGGCCGCTCGATCCTGACGGAGCCGGGAACCGATGGCGTGGCGGTGAAGCGGATCGACGACCTGTTCGTGTCGGACCGGCACTTTGCCGCCTTCCTCAACGTGCTGGGGCCCTACATCCCCGATGAAGGCCGACAGACCAGCGGCAGGCGAAGCCTTCCCTGTGCGGCGGTGGTGCGCCATCCGGCCCTTCTGAATGCCAGTGCGTCGGTGTTCGGCTCTACCATGGATTCCTTTGTGCTGGACACCGATTGCGATCAGACCCTGCCGCCCACGCCCGCCCTGGGACGGCTGATGGACAAGCTCAACGCCGGGTGGCCGCAGTGTGACGGGACCATCCGCTTCGCGGCCTACCGCTCGTTTCAGTCCGCCATCGATGCTGCCCGGCTGGGGCGGCCCCAGGCGGCGGGCAAGGCATCATTCCCCGCCCGGCGCGGTGTAACGGCGGCAGACGTGGCAGCGGCGCGGGCCGAACTGAAGAACTATTACCGCGCGAACCTTGGCAAATCCGAAGCTGAGGCAACGGCGATGGCGGGCGGAGCACTGTCCGCGATACTGTCCAACGCGCAGGAATGCGACTGACGAATGAAGTGGGGCACCATGCAGCGGAGTAGGTGGATGAAGCGGTGGGCAATGGCAGGAAGCGCGCTTGCGGCAGCGGTGACATGGCCCGTCGCCGCCGGCGCCAGCGGCGATTATGGGTGTTCGCCGCGCTGGAGCCTTGCGGTCTCGTCCTATCAGTGCGCGGGCAGCGCGTTGATCGGGCCGCGCAACGACACCCGCGTCAACCTGGCCTTCCTCCTTCGCAGCCAGGCGGGGACCAGCGTCCCGGAAGGCCTGTCCTACCCCGCGCACGACTGGGGCAACGGCGATTTCGGCCACGTTTTCGTGGACTGGGATGTGCTGCAGAGCGCCTTCTGGCCAAGTCCGGCCACCGCTGGCGCAGATGCGGAAGATCAGGATCAGGCCTACGCCGGTTCACGCTGCCAGACGCTGGGCAGCGGGGCGCAAGCCTTCCGCACCGCGCTTGCTGCGGCAAAGGGGCTGACGAGCGAGGACCGTGCCGTACTGGACGCCGCGCGCGATCTGGTGAAGCCCGCCTGCGATGGAGACAAGGGATCGGCGGCATGGCCCACCGTTTCCAGTTCGGCAGCGCAGGCATGGCTGGGCTACCTGCAGGGCGCGCGGGCCTTCTATGCGGACGATTTCACTCTGGCACGCACGCGTTTTGCCGATCTGGCGCGCGGCAAGGATCCGTGGCTGGCGCAGACCGCGCGCTACATGATCGCACGAAACGAACTGGCGGCGGCACAGGCCGGGGCCTTCGACGAGTGGGGCGGATACGCGGGCGGTGACAAGGTGGACCGGCCCTCTGCCGAACGTGCGCGGGCGGCGCTTCAGGATTATCTGTCCGCCTATCCGCGTGGCCTCTACGCCGCGTCGGCATCGGGGCTGACCCGCCGCGCCGCGTGGCTGCTGGGCGATAACACGGCGCTAACGGCGTCTTATGGGGGGCTTATCGCCGCGCCTCTGCGCTCACCTGCGGTGCTGGAGGAAATCGAGAGCAAGGTGTTCTTCGGCACAGGCACCGGCAACGCTCCCGATGCCGCGTTGCTTGTCGCCACCTGGGATCTGCTGCGGATGCGCCAGCAGGCGCAGGACAGCTATGTCCTCAACACCCCGCCGCCCGCCCTTACCGCGCAGGATCTCGCGTCACAGGCGCCGACATTCAGCCGCCAGCCGGACCTTTACGGGTTCCTGAAAGCCAGCTTCGCATTCCATGTCGCCCGCGATTACCGCAGCGTTCTGGGCCTGATACCGGATGACGCACGGGCGCGCCGCTTCACGCCGCTGGCTTTCAGCCGCCAGATGCTGCGCGGGCTGGCGCTGGAGAAGCTGGACGATCCGAACGCCGCCGGATTCTTCCAGCAGATGCTGGGCGGGGCGCGGGACTTGTACCAGCGCCCGGCGGTAGAACTTGCGCTGGCCCGGCACTGGGAACACGGCGGGCAGATGGAAAAGGCCTTCGCCACCGGCAGCCCTATCACAGAGCCGGAAATCCGCACCATCCTGCTTGCCCGCGTGGCAGGTGCCGATCTGCTGCGACGGCAGTGGAACGCGACCGCCGTCGATCGCACAGAACGGGAGATCGCAGGCTTCACGCTGCTCGCCAAGAACCTGTCGCGCGGGCGCTATGCCGCCTTTACGTCAGACGTGGCCAAGGTGCCGGCAGACGCGGATACGTCGGGCTGGGCGGGGGACGGCTGGTCCAGCAGCTGGCTGGCCCCTTCGGGAGACAGCAGGCCGCCGCTGGGCGTGTTCCGGCGCGGCAAGTGGCAGGAGGTCTACGCCTGCCCTGACCTGGCGACGACCGCATCCAGACTCGCCGCCGATCCACGCGCGGTGAATGCGCAGCTTTGCCTGGCCGAATTCTGGCGCCTCAACGGCTTCGACGACTATCTGGGGGCATCCGACCGCAGGCAGGACGACCAGTTGGGTGCCAGCAGGGACCAGTTCGCAGGCACGCCCGCACCGCGTTCCGCCTTGTATGCCGCCGTGCTGGCCAATCCTTCGGCGTCTGCGGATGACACGGCTTATGCACTCTACCGCTCGATCCAGTGCTATGCGCCAAGCCGCATCAACGCTTGTGGTGGAAAGGCCGTACCCGAAGCCCAGCGCAAGGCGTGGTTCCAGCGTCTGAAGCGGTCCTATCCGCAGAATCGCTGGGCAACGTCCCTCAAATACTACTGGTGACGGGGCGGACGGATCGGCGCCGTTTGCTGGAGGGGGCGGCGGCGACGCTGGTGCTGGCCGGTTGTGGAGGCCCTGCGCCTTCAGCGCCGGCACGGGTCAAGGCTCAGGACCATCATGCGTTCTTCCTGTGGCCCGGCGTCACGGCGCCGTCATGGCTGCAAACCGCGCGCGAGGTGTATCTTCTGGCAGGGGAGGTCCGCCGCCAGCCCGACAGCCACTTCACGCCCCTTCGCGCCACTCCCGCCACTGTCGGCCCTGCGCTGTGGCTGGTGGTGCGCACGGAGCGGCTCGACTGGCAGCCCGCCATCCTTGCCGAAATCCTGCGCGCGCTTGCGGCGTGGGAAGCCGCCGGGAACCGCATCCGCGGCCTTCAAATCGATTTCGATGCGGCCACCCGCGGCCTTGAACGATATGCCGAATTCCTGAGTGGCCTTCGCAAAAGCCTGCCCCGGCGCTGGGCCCTGTCGATCACCGGCCTCATGGACTGGAGCGCCGGCGGTACTCCGCAAGCCCTGCAGCGGCTGGCGGGAACCGTGGACGAGATCGTGGTCCAGACTTATCAGGGCCGCAGCACGATCCCTGGCTACGAAGCATACCTGCAGGCTCTGCAGCGGCTCCGCATGCCGTACCGGATCGGCCTCGTGCAGAATGGACACTGGCGCCCACCGGCATGGCTGGAGCGCGATCCGTGGTTTCGCGGCTATGTCGTGTTCCTGCTCAACCAATGAGCGAAGGGGCGGGTGCGGTTCGTTCAGGGCCGCCCGCTCCGGACCACGGTTACCGGCGCACGCAGCGAAAGCCGATGTGAGAGGTCGCCGTGTCGATCATTTCGGGGTGGCGTGCAGCGGGGCGGTAGCGCTGGCAGTAATTTGCCGCGCACAAGTGTGAGCCGCCCTTCAACACCTTGCGGGCGATGCGGATGCCCGGCTGCGACGGGTCGAAGCTGTCCTTCAGCTTGCCGCCGCGCGGGTTGCTGACGGTGCAGCAAGACTGGCCCGGCTTCTTGCTGGCACGGCCCGGCTTGTCGCTCCACCAGTCGCCGGTCCATTCCCAGGTATTGCCGATCATGTCGAACAGGCCGTACCCGTTGGCGGGGTAAGTACACACGGGCGAGGTCCGTTCCCACCCGTCCAGCAACTGGTTGGCGAAAGGGAACAGCCCCTGCCAGTAATTCGCCATCATCGCTCCGCCGGGGGCCAGCTCGTCGCCCCAGGCATAGTCGGCACCGTCCACCCCACCGCGCGCCGCAAACTCGAACTCGGCTTCGGTCGGCAATGCCTTGCCGGCCCAGTCGGCGTAGGCCTGCGCATCGGCATAGGCGATCTGCACCACCGGATGGTCCCAGAGGCCGAGTGTTTCGATGTCGCTGTCCGGCCCAAGAGGATGGCGCCAGTCGGCTCCGAAAACGAACCTCCACCAGTTGGCGGGGTTGCCGGTATCGACCGGGGCGGCGGTCTTGTGGAAGACCAGCGATCCGGGCTGTGCCATTTCGGCTGCCATGCCGGGGTACTGCGCGGGATCGGGCGCGATTTCGGCGATGGTGCGGTATCCGGTCGCGTTGACGAACTGCGCGTACTGGCGATTGGTGACGGGCGTGGCATCCATCCAGAACCCGTCCACCGAAACGCGGCGCACCGGCGCTTCCTCAGGGTAGAAGCTGTCCGACCCCATCGCGAAAGTGCCGCCGGGAATCCGGACCATTCCGGCCTCAGCCTCAACCTGCGTGCCCGTCATTTCCGTTGCCGTCCTGCAAAACCAGTCATCTGGTTCTGCCCATAACGACCGGGCGCATGCCGGGCAACGCGGGTTCTGCGTGCCGGATTATCGGGCGCCGAAGCCGTAAGCAGCAAGCAAGCTTTGGCTTTCGGGCGAAAGCAGATACAGCGCCAGTTTGCCGGCTGCCGCTTCGCGAGCCGGATCGTGCGCGGTTGTCACCAGAACCATGCCGTAGTCGGCCTTGACTGCCAGTTCGGGCGGCAGTTCGACCTTGTCGACGCTCGGATCCGGGGCGGTCTTGCGCGAACTGCAGTAGCCTACGGAAACGTCGGTGCCGCGTTCAAGCATTGCCTCGGCCTGAGTGGCGGCCTTGCTGGGAGCAGGATTGACGGTCGCACCCACGACGGCTTTCGCTTTCGCTTTCAGCATGGAGGTGGCGCCGGGGCGGATGTGGTCTGCCTTGCCAAACATCTCCTGCGCATAGTCGCCGCCCGGATCCGCCCCCGGCGTGGACGTGCCGATGCGTACTTTGGGATCCAGAAGGCGGTCAAGCACGTTGGCGCTTGTCATGCCGACGGCGGGAAGCGCGTAGACGCACAGCCGATTGCGCGCAAATATCGCCACTGCGCTCGCCTTGCCCTGGGCATGAAGGCTTTGCGGATGTGCCATGTTTGCGGAAACGAACAGATCGGCCCTCTCGCCAGCCTCGATCCGCTTGCGCATGAGGCCGGCGGGACCGGTCTGGAGATCGACGCGTTGCCCGGTCTCCACTTCGAAGCGCTTCAGCATCGCGCCCAGCACGCCGGTTGCGCTGCCTGCAGCATAGACCACAAGCGCGGGTTCGGTCGTTTCCGCGATAGCCGTATTCGGTGCGATGCCCACCAGCGCAAGCAGCGCCAGCGATGCGATGCGCGCCGCCATCACAGCGCCACCTGCATCTGTACACGCACCGATCGCGGCGTGCCCAGCGTGCCTGTGCCATTGTCGGTGCTGTTGTAGCCGTTCTGCCCGGTGGGTGCGATGTTGGCCCAGTAGTGCTTGTCCAGCAGGTTGTTGACGGCAAGCCGCAGCGCAAGATCCTGCCCGTTGATCTTCGCCTGATACCGGATGCCCAGATCGACCAGCGTATAGCCATCGACGAAATCGGAGTTGCTGTAGTTGCCCGGACGCTCGCTCACATGGCTGACATTGGCGGTCAGCGTCAGTTCGGGCAGCATCGGCAAGCGGTATTCCCCCAGCAGGTTGAACGCCAGCTTGGGCAGGCCAAGAATTTGCCTGTCGCTGGTCAGCGGCGATCCGGTGTCGAACAGCTTGGGATCGAGCACCGAAACGCCGCCGAACAGGTTGAGGTTGTCCGTGACACGGCCGTTGGCGGTAAGCTCGACGCCGCGGTTCCGCTGGCGGCCCTGTTCGCGGTAGACGTTGTCGGTACCGACGAAGGCGTAGGGACGCTCGATCTGGTATGCGGCGAGCGCAAGGGCGATGCGGCCGATGTCGAGTTTGTAGCCGGCCTCCCACTGCTTGCTGCGATAGGGCGGCAGCGCTTCGCCGGCATTGGCGGCGGCAGCGGGCGCGGCATCGCCCTGCTGCAGGCTGCTGGCGTAAGTGACGTATGCGGTCATGTTCGCGCGCGGCTTCACCATGAGGCTGGCGGTAGGGCTGAAGCCGCTGTCCTTATAGCGCGAAGTGACGGCGCCGGTGCGGTTGATGTTGCGCGCGCTGATCCAGCTCTGGCTCGCGGCAAGGAGCACCGACACCTTTTCGTCGAAGCTGATCGTGTCTCCGAACGTGATCGCCTGCTGGCGCGTCGTCTGTGTGTGGAAGCGGTCCTTGAAGTCGGGGAGCGTGGGCCGGTCGAAGGTTGAAGGTTCGGCCAGATTGCCCGTACCCAGCGTGATCGCGCCGGTCTGGAACGGCGTGTAGCGCTTCCACAGGAAGCCCGTGGTGCCGACGAAGACTTCGTTGCGGATGCCACCTACATCCAGCTTCCCGCGCAACGTGGCGTTGTTGCTCAGCACGCGATCGAGGCTGAAGGTCGTGTTCACCGTCGTGGCGCGATATCGGCCGGCGTTGTCGAGCACGGTCAGGGTGGGAACGGTGGAGGCCCGGTCGTTGGTCATGTAAAGCACCCCGCCGGTCAACTGCCAATCGCTGCCCAGTTGCTGGAACAGACGTCCGCTGGTCAGGAACGTCTCGTTGTCGTCTCCGGCCCAGCGATAGCCATAGCCCGCGCGCCGGGCATCGGCGGGGACGCTGGCAAAGCTGACCCCGCGTGCCAGCGAGAACGTGCCGGGAAAGCCGGTGGCGGTGTAGCGGTAGTAGCTGGCGTTGACTTCGACGCGGGTACCCTGTGCAGGGCGCAAGTCGAAGGAGGCACTGGCCAGTTTGCGCCGCAGGTTGCTGTCGTCGGCATAGGTTTCGCCTTCCTGCGAAAGCAGGTTTACGCGCGCGCCGAATATTCCGTCGGGCCCGGCGCGGCGACTGAGGTCGACATGGGCCAGCAGGTTGCCAGTGCCGGTGTAACCCAGCTTCAGGGCGCTAAGGGGCTGGTCAGTAGGACGCTTGAGGACATAGTTGAACGTGCCGGCAGGACTGGCCGGGCCGTAAAGCGCACCGGCAAGGCCGTTCAGCACCTCGACACGGTCGAACTGCTCGATGGCGTAGTCCGTCGTGGCGGCGATGTTCAGCCCGTCGATGCGGGTGTTCTGGACGACGCCCCCCTGCATCCCGCGCGATTGCGGGCGGATGTTCTCACCCTGCACCGACGGGATGTAGCGGAACAGTTCACGCACGTTCTGCAACTGCTGGTTCTCAGCCAGGTTGACGGGGACGACGCTGACCGAAAACGGCGTGTCGAGCCGGCTCTTCTCGCCCAGCGGCCCGACTTCGACCTTGCGGGTGCGATAGGTATCATCCTGCGCGGGAAGAACGCCATTGACGATGATCTCTGCGTCCGCGGCCTGTGCGTTGGCCGCAGGTGCGCAGGCCAACATTGCCAGGGCAGGCAGGTTGCCGAGGATGAAAGTGTTTCCGGTAATCTTGCGCATTGTCGCCCCTTTGCCGCGCCTTCTATATTCGGATGGATACGGAAGGCAACAAGCACGGTCAGGGCGTTGCGCCTGCCATTCACGAACGACCGCAAAAAACAGCTTGCATATGCGAATGCCTCGCAATAGCATGGTTCACGTAGCTTGCTTCTCTCGTAAGCCACAAGCCCGTAAGGGACGCTTGTCATGGGGCGTTCCTTCATCCTGTGAACTTTGGTCGGAGCGGCTCCTTGCCTTGCTCGCTCCGACCATTTTTCCGGCTCTCCAAACGGATCGGCTTCGGGAAGCGGCTCGCCGAACCGAACGACGACCGCGTTCGGGCCAGACGTTCCTTGCCCAGGAGTATGCATGTTCGACCAGATCGATGCCGCCTACTACCGGCAGCGTGCGTGTGAGGAACGCGACAGGGCGCGCAGGGCAGCGGGCAAGCTGGCGGAACGATGCAGGCAACGCGCAGCGACTTACGAGGCCAAAGCGGCGGCGCTGACGGCCTTCATCCTTGGATCAGGATAGAGGAACCAGCACCGCGTCCGCCGGTTGGACGGACATGATTAGCGACATTGCGCAGCCTCAGGCTGACACCGTTCAGTCTGTGCGTGCTCCCGAGACCGAGGGCGAACTCATAGCGGCATTGCTCGGAGAAGTTGCAGCGGCGGACGTGGTATTCATCGCGCGCGACGAAATCCGTGCGCGCACCGTCGGGAGCGCCCTCGACGCCGGGGCGCGTAATATGCACGTCATCTTCTGTCCCGGCAGCGACGCGCTGCCCGGCGAAAGCGCGCCGCCCAGCCCCGCCAATGCCGGCCAGCGGACAAGCGCGCTGCGCAGGCTACGTATCGCGCTGTCGCAGGAACCGCGCGATCGCATTGCGCTAATCGTCACAGGCGAAGGGTGCGCGGGCCTCTATCCGTCTCCGGATGCATTCGACGCCGCGCCTCCGGTGTTTGCGACCGGCGATGCGACCAGGGCCGACGCGCTGGTCGCCGCTCTGGAAGACATAGGCTATCTGGCGGACGAAAGGGTGGACGAGCCGGGCGAGTACGCCTTACGCGGCCAGGTCGTCGACATTTTCCCGGCCGATGCTGCGCAGCCGTATCGCATCGAACTTGCAGATGGCGTCATCGCCGCTATCCGGCAGTACGATCCCGTGACCCAGCTGACCATTGCGCAGTGCGACTCCGTCGAAGTGGGGCGCGCGCGTGAACCTGCCGGCAGCGAAGGCGTGACGATCCTCGATCACATGCCCGCCTCACGGGTGGTGGTGGATGACGGTGCCGACAAGCGGCGGCGGTCCTTCATCCGCCTTGCGCAGGATCAGGCAGGACGCACGACGCGCGGTGCCGCCGCGTCGATCTGCGATGACGACCGCTTCGAAACGGCCATGAACCGCCACGAGCGGATCACTCTGGAGGGCCCGTTTGCCGATCCGCCACCCCGCTTTGTGGAGGAGCGCGATCCGCAAGGTGCGTTTCGGCGTGCGGGCGAGGAGGCACTGGCGAACGGTAAGCTCCTGCTGCTTGGAACCCGGCGCGACCTGCGTTTCATCCAGCGTCGGGCCGCGCACATCCTGCGCCGCGAGGCTGTGGAGGTGGCAAACTGGCAACAGGCGCTCGCCGCACCCGCAGGCAGCGTTCTCCTATTGCCGATGCCCGTGCCGCGCGGGTTTCGCTTAGGTGACATGCTCGTGGTCGCCGCTTCCGACCTCCTGGGCAGCAGGGCGCAGCGGGAAGAGGCGGAGAGCACCGCCGCGAACCTCGATCCGTTCGCGCTCAGCGAGATGCGTGTCGGCGACGTGGTGGTGCACGAGGAGCACGGGCTGTGCGTGGTCGAAGGGCTGGAGCCGACGCCCGACGGCGGCGATACTTTAGTACTGCGATTTGCAGGCGATGCGCGCCGCTTGGTGCCGGTGCTGCAGGCGGATCGCATCTGGCGCTATGGCGGGGACGAGGACGCCGTAACCCTAGACAAGCTGGACGGATCGAGCTGGGAGCGGCGGCGCGGCGAAGTGGACGCGGCGCTGGACGATACCGTAAAGGAACTGACGCGCATCGCCGCCGAGCGCGCTAAGCGCAAGGCCGCGGTCCTGAAGCCGCAGCCTGCCGCCTATGAGCAATTCGTGGACGGCTTTCCTTTCACCGAAACCCCGGACCAGCTGCGCGCCGTGACGGCGGTGATCGACGATCTTGCATCCGGTGTGCCGATGAACCGGCTGGTGGTGGGCGACGTCGGGTTCGGCAAGACGGAAGTGGCGCTTCGAGCCGCAGCCGTCGCCGCGCTTTGCGGACGGCAGGTCGTGCTGGCGGCACCGACCACGGTGCTGGTGCGCCAGCATCTTGAGACTTTCGCCCGGCGCTTCGCAGATACGGGTATCGTGGTCGCCGGTCTGTCCCGGCTGTCCAGCCCTGCGCAGCGTAAGGCGGTCAGGCAGGGACTCGCGGACGGGTCCATCGGTGTGGTCGTCGGCACCGGCGCAGTGGCGGCGAAGGGCGTCCGCTATGCCGATCTGGGCCTTGTCATCGTTGACGAAGAACAACGTTTCGGCGCTGCGGACAAGAAGAGGCTGGCAGAGCTGGGCGCCGATCATGTGCTGACGCTGAGCGCCACACCGATCCCCCGCACACTGCAGAGCGCACTCGCAGGATTGCAGCAGCTTTCGGTGATCGCCACGCCGCCCGCCCGGCGCCAGCCGATCCGCACCACCATCGGCGCCTTCGACGAAGGGCAACTGCGCACCGCCTTGCTGCGCGAAAAGGCGCGGGGCGGTCAGAGCTTCGTCGTCGTCCCTCGCATCGAGGACATCGACGGCGTCGGGCGGATGCTGGAAAGGCTGGTGCCTGCGCTCGACATCGTACAGGCGCATGGCAAGCTGCCCGCTGCCGAACTCGACGATGTCATGGTGCGGTTTTCGGCAGGGGCAGGCGACGTGCTGCTGGCCACGAACATCATCGAAGCGGGCCTCGATGTGCCCAGAGCGAATACGATGGCGGTCTGGCGCGCCGATCGCTTCGGGCTTTCACAGCTGCATCAGCTGCGCGGGCGCGTGGGGCGCGGCAGTCGGCGCGGGCGTATTCTGCTGCTGACCGAGGCAGGCGCGGAGATCGCGCCACGAACGCAGGCACGGCTGCAGACGCTGGCTGCGTTCGACAGGCTGGGGGCGGGCTTTGCCATCAGTGCGCGCGATCTCGACATGCGCGGCGCGGGCGATCTGCTGGGGGAAGAGCAGGCGGGCCACGCCAAACTTATCGGCCTCGACCTCTATCGCCACCTGCTGGAGACTGCCCTTGCAAAGGCGCGCGGGCAGGAGGTGATCGACTGGTCGC
The DNA here is from genome assembly GCF_050433305.1 of Novosphingobium gossypii. NCBI lineage: Bacteria > Pseudomonadati > Pseudomonadota > Alphaproteobacteria > Sphingomonadales > Sphingomonadaceae > Novosphingobium > Novosphingobium gossypii. The sequence continues at coordinate 224,225 of NZ_JBNPXM010000002.1, forward strand.
CCGTCGTGAGCATCGGGGAAGGGCGGCTTACGGCAGAGTGGATTCCGGAGGAGGATCTGCGCATCAGCCTCTACGGCCGGCTGGCGCGGATTGCCGATCTTGCCGAGTTCGACCGCTTCGATGCCGAACTGGCGGATCGGTTCGGCACCGTCCCGCAGGAGGCGGCGATGCTGCTAAGCACGGCGAAGCTGCGGGTGCTGGCGCGGATGGCGGGCATCGCCCGCCTCGATGCCGGTCCTGCTGCCATCGCGCTGACGCCCAGGGCAGGCCGCAAGACAGCGCTTGGCGCGCTGAAGCTCACACGGTCCGAAGATCGCTGGCTCTGCAAGGGGGACTTCACCGAACCGTCCGCGCGCATCGCCAGGGCGGAGGAACTGCTGATGCGCCTGATCGGATAGCGGATCGTGAAGGTCAATGAGACGCCTTCAACCCGCGCGATAATGGCTTGGTGACACGCCTAGCACGCGCTTGAACATCGTCGAGAAATTGCCCGGCCCGTCATAGCCGAGGTCCAGCGCGACCGCCGTGACCGGATCGCCCGCCACCAGCTTCGGCAGCGCCACCGAAAGGCACGCCTGCTGGCGCCACTCGCCAAAGCTCATCCCCGTCTGCAGACGGAAATGGCGCGTGAAAGTGCGGCGATTCATGGCCATGGCGTTCGCCCAGTGGTCGATCGTCGTCGCTGCATCCGGTCGATCAAAGAAGGCATGGCAAAGTGCCGCCAGCTTCGGATCGGATGGAAACGGCACGGCAAGCGGTATCGCAGGCGCACGGTCGATCTCTGCGGCCAACAGTGTCATGACCATCCCGTCACGCCCGCTTTCGTCGTATTCCACCGGCAATCCGGCGGCCGTGACAAGCAACTGACGCAGCAGTGGCGAAACGCCGACCACTTGCGTCCGCCCGCCCCTGGACGGACACACCTCGGGCTCGATCAGCACGCTGCGCGTCTGAACGGCGCCGACCATGCGGACAGAATGCGCGATGCCGGCCGGGATCCATACCGCACGCTCGGGCGGGGCCACCCATGCGCCATCGGGCGTGCTGACCGCGATCACTCCGTGGGCGGCGTAGAGGAACTGGCTGCGCCGATGGCGATGCTCGGCGAGTTCGAAAGAAGGGGGATACTCATGGCCCATCGCCACCAGCGGGCGGGGCGCGTCATCATGTTCGTCAGTCATGATGGTCATGGCGGCGCGTGTCCCGATCGCAGAAACGAATGACCCATAGAACGAAGCAGGCGATACGTCACCTCGCTAAAGGCGGCGTCAGACGTTCAGGAAGAAAGCAGTTAAGATGGCCACTACCGCCGCCACGCCCGCCGATGCGACGTATTCGGCACCTTCGCCCGCGCCGACAAGGCATGTGCACACTTTCGTCACCGGCATCGTCGGGGCAGTGGCGGTGGCGCATCTGCTCAACGATCTTATTCAGGCGGTCCTTCCCGCCATCTACCCGATGCTGAAGGCGAAGTATCATCTTTCGTTCGGGCAGATCGGCTGGCTGGCGATGGTCTATCAGATCACCGCGTCGCTGCTTCAGCCGTGGATAGGGCTGCATACCGACAAGCATCCCAAACCCTGGCTGCTGCCGTGCGGCATGATGGTGACGCTGGTCGGCATTGCCAGCGTGGCGCTTGCGAACAGTTACGAGACGCTGTTGATGGCTTCGGCGGTAATCGGCGTGGGTTCCGCAACCTTCCATCCAGAGGCGTCGCGCGTGGCGCGAATGGCATCCGGGGGGCGGTTCGGCACTGCGCAGTCGTGCTTCCAGGTCGGCGGGAACAGCGGTTCCGCGCTTGGGCCGCTGGTCGCCTCGGCAGTTATCCTGCCGTTCGGCCAGACCTCTGTCGGCTGGCTCGCGCTTGCCGCCATCGCGGCGATCTGGGTGTTGTTCCTCGTCACGCGCTGGCGGCTGCATCACCCGCAGGCGCGCGCCGTCACGGCCTCCGCTCAGGCTGTGCAGCCGCTGAACAAGGCACTGGTAGCGCGCGCGCTGGGCGTGGTGGGCGTGTTGATGTTCGCCAAGTTCATCTATATCGGCGCCTTCACCAACTACTTCACGTTCTACCTGATCGAGCGGTTCGGTCTGTCTGCGCGTGAATCGCAGTTCTACCTGTTCTGCTTCCTGGCCGCAGTGGCGCTGGGCACGTTTGCCGGCGGGCCGGTGGGTGACCGGATCGGCCGCAAGGCGGTGATCTGGGTGTCGTTCCTGGGCGTTGCCCCTTTCGCCTTGATGCTGCCGCATGTTGGCCTGATGTGGACTGCGATCCTTGCGGTGATGATCGGGCTGATCCTGTCCTCCGCCTTCGCCGCGCTTGTAGTCTATGCGCAGGAGATCGTTCCCGGTCGCGTGGGAATGGTTTCCGGTCTGATGTTCGGCCTGATGTTCGGGATCAGCGGCCTCGGCGCGGCGGGCCTCGGGCAACTTGCCGATCACTATGGCATCGTATGGGTATATGGTTTGACCGCGTGGCTGCCGCTGCTGGGCATTGCGACGGCGCTGCTGCCTAAAGCCGACATGGCCTGATCGGGACGCAACGGTCATGCCCCATCCTGCATGTGCAGGTGGGCATGACCGTGCGCAGGCGGCGGGTTACAGCTTTCCGCGCAAGGTCAGCGTGAACGCGCGCGGCGAGCCATAGCGGGCGCTGCCGATGTAGAGGCCCGAGTAGTACGTCTTGTCGAAGACGTTATCGAGGTGTGCAGCCACCGAGAACCGCTGCGACACACGGTAGTTCACCATCAGGTCCACGATCGCGAGGCTGCCCTGGGTGTAAGTCTCCCCGTTGGGTCCGGTGCCATCGGCCGTGGTCTTGCTCTGCCAGCGCACGTTGCCGCCCAGCATGAGGCCATCCAGATTGCCGGGCAGGCGATAGGACGTGAACATCTTGAAGCTGTTCTTCGCGATCTGCGGCAACTGCCGCACACCGTCGCGATCCTCTGCGCGGGCATTGGCGAAGCCGCCGGCCACGCGCCAGCCGGGCAGGATCTCGCCGTTGACTTCCAGTTCGAAGCCTTTCGACTTCATGCCTGAAACCGCATGGTACGCGGCGCTTCCGTCAGGCGCGAAGATGCCCGGCCCATCCGCAAGAGCATAATTGTCCTGCTTCATGCTGAAGACCGCCGCACTGGCGCTTAGCTTGCCGTCGAGGAAATCCGCCTTCAGGCCTGCCTCGTAAGTGTTGCCTTCCAGCGGCGCGATCATGTCGCCGTCAATGGTGCGCTGGGTCTGTGGTTCGAACACGCTGGCATAGCTGACGTAGGCCGAAAGCGTCTTCGTGATGTCAAGAACCAACCCGGCGTAAGGCGTGAACACGGCCTTTTCGCGGATACCCGGCGTCCATACCCTGGAGCTGCCCGCGTCCTGGGAATAGCTGTCCTGCCGCCACCATGTAAGGCGTCCGCCCGCGATGACGGACAGCGGCGCGATTGGCTTCAGCCGGGCGACGCCCGCGATGGCGCTGGTCTTGATACGGTTGCCGGAAAGACCGCCGGTAGCGTTCAGGTCGGGTTTGGGATAGTCGCCGTTCTCGAAGAAGCTGAAGGCATTGACCGTGCCGTTCATGTACTCGGGGCCGTCCCACCAGCCCGGATACAGCGTCTGGTCGTCATCGAACCGGGCGTGGCTGAGCGTGAACGCGACATGCTGTTCCTGCCCCAGCGCCTCGAAGCTGCCGCGCAGGTTCGCGTATACGGCATCGAGGGTGAGGTCGGACGCCCAGCGAGTGGAATACAGCGAGCCACCAAGGCCGGTATTCTTGTCGATCGCGCTGCCAAAGAAATAGCCGATGGTTTCGTCGTAGGAGCCGGACTTGTGTTCGGCATCGAACTGCAGGTGCCAGTTCCTGTCGAAATCGTGCGCCAGCGAGGCAAACACGTTGACGCTCTTGCGGTGGAAGTCCGACCAGTCGGTGCCGCCATTGGTCGAGCGGGCGAAATCGGTCTTCGTGCCGTCGGTGAAGAACAGCGGCACGCCTCCGCGCGACGCGCCCTTGTTACGGAAGTTCTGGTATTCGACACCGGCGGTCAGCAGCGTGTCAGGCGTCAGATCCGCCTCCACCACGCCGTAAAGCGCCTGACGTTTGACATGCTCGCGGTCGATGAACGTGTCGTTGTCCTGCCATGCGCCGGAGACACGGGCACGGATGTGGCCGTCGGTGGTCAGCGGGCCGCCGACATCGCCTTCGAGGCGGTACATGTCCCATGACCCGGCGGTGGCGGCGGCGCTGGCGCGCAATTCGCTGCCAGGGCGCTTGCGGATCATGTTGATCGCGGCAGATGGCTGGCCGGTGCCAGTCATCATGCCTGCCGAACCGCGGATCACCTCGATTCGGTCATAGGCGATCATGTCGGCGGTATCTTCGGTGAAGCCGTAGATGTTGGTTGGCCGGGCGACGCCATCGACGAGGTAGTTCTTAACTGCGAACCCGCGCGCCGTGTAATTCGTGCCGTCCGTGCCCAGCGCGCTGGAGCGGTTCGACTGGATGCCCACGATCTGCTCCAGCACTTCGGAGATGTCAGTAAGCCCCTGTTCCTCCATCCGCACGCTGTCCAGCACGGTCACTGACTGCGGCGTTTCGCGGGAAGACAGGCTGAGGCCGATCGTCTCAGTGGCCCCGGTAACGACGATGGCGTCGGGATCGGGGTCTTCCGCAGCGTCGGCTGCTCGGGCGGGCCCGACGCTCAACAAGCCAAGGACGAGCATGGACGGAACCGAATAGCGGGCGCGGATCGTGGTGCGGATAGACATTCTTGCGGCCTCCCCTGTGTGGCGCGAGCGGCAAGCCCCCTGGCTTCAGCCGTGGGGCGGCGCACTAATGCGAATGCATCGCAGACGCAACATACGTTGGCACTTATTTTGCAAAAGGTCGGCAATCTTTCCGAAACACCCAACAGCTTGTTGCAAATTGATCGCAATAATGTAGAGGCGGCTCATGTCCGCCTTCACCGTCCCTTCGGAAGGCGCAGCGTTATGCGTCGGGAAAGCGGATCCTGCGTCCGTATCGGCGCTGCCCGTCGCGCCCGGCCCGGTTTCCCGGATGGGGATCCGAGCCCGCTCGCGCATGGTGGCTCTGGGCGCTACGGTCGCGATCCACCTTGCCGTTGGTGCGGTCGTGGCAGTGGGCTGGCCACGAGGCCGGAGCGCGGGAACGGAACCCCATCTGGTCAGCGTGGTGGTGCTGCCACAGGCCGAGCCCGTTGCTCCCCGCCGCCCGCCCGGTGGGCCGCGCACCCCCGCAGCCCGCCCAAGACCGGTGCCGGTCCCTAGCAGTCAGCCTCCGACGATCCTGCTGGTGCCGCCCGCGCCACTGGCGATCGAGCCGATCGTGATGCCGTCGCAACGGGCGGAGGGCGGGAGCGCCGATCCGCTGGCGGTGACCACGCAGGCCTACCGGCGGGCGATCATGGCGCGGCTCGAAGCACAGCGCGCAAGGATGAAGACGCATACGTCGGATCGACGGCGCGCAGCCGGCGCAATCCTGTTCCGCATCGAACGGACAGGGCGCCTGCTGCAGGCGTCGGTCGCCGAATCCACCGGTTTCCGGACGCTGGACCGGACTGCAATGGCAATCGTCCGTCGCGCCGCGCCTTTTCCCGCCATCCCGGATGAACTGCCCGATGAACTGACCATCACACTTCCGGTGGAGTTCCTGGCGGGAGTGGGAATGGCTGCAGGATGAGCCATCGTGATGCGGCGCTCGTCGCGCATCATCACGATGCGCTCAGCGCTTATGTGCGCTCGCTGGCGGGGTCTTCGCCGCAGGCCGCCGACATCGTGCAGGAGACATGGACGCGCGCGATCCCGGCCCTGCGGGCTGGCAAGGTCGCTAATGTGCGCGCCTTCCTTTATCGGATCGCCCGCAATCTGGTGATCGACGGTGCGCGCGATCGCGGCAAGTGGTCACCCTGGATCATCGACGAGGATCTGGGCGATCTGATTGCCGACGATGCGCCCTGTGCCGAACGGGCGGCGCTGGCCCGCGACCGGCTCCGGCTGCTGCTCGAACTGGTCGAAAGCCTGCCGCCGCGGTGCCGGGAGGTCTTCGCGATGCGCAAGATTGAAGGGCTGGATGAGGCCGAAATCGCTGGCCGCCTCGGCGTCACGCGGGGCGCGGTGGAAAAGCATCTGCGACATGCGCTGCTGGTGCTGGCGACCCGCCTCGGCGAAATCGAGGAGGCGTAGTGTTGCGTACTGCAGAAATTTGCGCATCCGATGTCGTGTTTCCGGCAATCCGAGCGTCTTGGGTGATGGCGGCGGCTCTGCCGCACTCGCCACCCATCCCTGGGGGGACGGAGCACGGATCATGACCACGATCAGGCAACCCATTGCGCCCGAGATCGCACAGGCGGCTGCGGACTGGATCGTTCGTCGCGACAGCGGACCGTTGAGCGCACAAGACGAACAGGCGTTCGCGCAATGGTGCGCGGACCCCGCGCACGGTGACGCTCTTGCACGGCTGGAGAAGGTGTGGGGCCTGCTGGATGAAGAAGCCGGCAGCGCCACCCCGCCGCCGCGATCTCGCACCAGCGGCGCGGGGCGGCGTGCTCCGGTGTGGCGTTCACGCCCGAAGGCGCGGCCTGTCGCCATGGGTGCGATTGCCGCGATGTTGGGGCTGGCTGTGCTCGGCACGGTGCAGGACTGGCCGATGCGGCTGAGCGCCGATTACGTGACCGGGATCGGCGAAAGGCGCGAAGTTGAGCTTTCGGATGGGTCGGTGGTGCAACTGGACAGCGGTTCCGCCATTGCTCTCGACTACACTCATGATCGCAGAGGCGTACGTCTGCTGTCGGGGGCGGCGCTGTTTCGGGTTGCGCCAGACCGTGCGCGTCCCTTCACCGTTGCGGCCGAAGGTGGCAGCGTGACCGCGCTCGGGACCGCCTTCGTCGTTCGTGACGAAGGCGAACGTGCCACTGTCAGCGTCATGCAGCACAGCGTCCGCGTCAGGGGTGGCGATCGAGCGGTTGTGGTCACGGAAGGGCAGCGCGTGGACTTCTCCAGCGCCACGTTGTCTGCACCGACGGTGGTCAAAGGTGATGCGGCAGCGTGGACGCGCGGGCGCTTGGTGGTGGTCGATCGTCCGCTTGGCGAAGTGGTGGCGCAGATCGCCCGTTATCGGCGCGGCTACGTTGCCGTTACCGGGCCTGCCGCAGCCATCCGGGTGAGCGGAGTCTATGATCTCGATCATCCGCTGGCGGCTATCGACGGTATCGAGGCCAGTCATGGGCTGTCATCCCTGAGGCTGTCCGACCGCTTCATAATCCTGCGGCGATAATTCTTTCACGGCCATAGTCGTGTTTTCGGCGCGACCTCCGTCTTGGTGTTGCAAGTGCGCCGCAGCAGCATCGATTCGCGGCGGGTAATCGTGTGGGGAAAGTTTCGATGAAGGTGAAGTTCAAGCGCAGCCGTGTGCTTGCCGCGATCCTGCTGGCCGGCTCGGTCCTGGGGGGCGGTACGCTGGCGCCCGGGCGCGCGATGGCGCAGGAAAGCGGCCCCGCGCGCACCTACGACATTCCATCCGGATCGCTGACCGATGCTCTGAACCGTTTCGCAGAACAGAGCGGGGTGCAACTGACCTACGAGGCCGCGTTGACGCAGGGGCGCAGCACGGCGGGGTTGCGGGGCCGGTTTGCGCCGCGTGATGCACTGTCGCTGCTTCTGTCCGGCACCGGGCTGGCGGCGCGCGCTTCGGGTGAGGGTGCGCTGACCATTGGTCGCGTAACGAGCGGCGCGATGGTTCTGGACCCGTTGCGGCTTGAGATAACCCCCGCCGCCTATGGCGCGGGTGCCGGAAACGATGCGGACAACGAAGACGAAAGTTGGCGTGGCAGCGATCCTATCCTGGTGACCGGACACAACCAGCAGATCGACGCCATTTCCACGTCCGGCCCCTGGGGCAACAGGCTCGTCATCGACACCCCGTATGCCATCAGCGTCGTGCCGCAGGATCTGATCGAAAGCGTGGTCGCTTCCGACATGGACCAGATCTTCAAGATGAACCCGGTGGTCCAGAACTCGGCGCCATCGACGGTCTATGGCACGCCTTACGTGACGATCCGCGGCTTCGATTCCCAGAAGGGGGTCGTGGACGGCGTGCGACTGTCCTCTACCCTCACCGGCATTGCGACGGAGGAACTCGCCAACGTCGAGATCATGAACGGCCTGTCCGGATTTCTGTACGGTGTCGGCAATCCCGGTGGGGTGACCAACTACGTGCTCAAGCGCCCGACCTACACGCCAAAGCTGGACGTGCGCGTAGGCAACTATGGCAATACGCAGTTCTTCGCGCATGTGGACATGGGCGGTAAGATCGACGCTGCCGGCACCTTCGCCTATCGCCTCAACATGTCCGTACAGGACGGCGAGACGGCGAAGAAGAACCAGAACGTCGCGCGTACCATGGTCAGCGGCGCGCTTGACTGGAACCTCGCCCCGAACCTGCTGCTGCAGGCCGAGGCGGCGCATACGTACTATCGTATCGACGGTATCGATTCCCGGTTCTACGCTTACGCCAATACCGGTCGCGGCGTGCTGGACCACTGGATCGAGCCGCTGGCGAACGACCGGACGTGGACGCCGTCGTGGACGTTCCTGCAGACCAAGACAGACCGCGCAGGCGCCAACGCCAAGTGGAAGATCAACGACACCTTCAGCCTGCGCGCAGCCTACCTCTACAAGCGCGACGCGCAGGAATCGATCAACATCTATCCGCTCTACATCGAGGATGTGGGCAACGGCACTTCCGGCTGGCAGCAGGGTTTCACGTCGCGCAGCGCTCCTACCTATAACTACGCGCAGGGGGCATACGCCTATCTCGACAGCGAGTTCGCGACGCTGGGCATCAAGCACCGGCTGACGGTGGGCGCTTCGGGCGATATCCTGCGGGTGAAGCGGCACGTCACCGCCTCGATCAGCGGCGGGGATTCGCCCATCTTTGCCGATCCGGAAGACCTCAACACCTGGACCAGGCCTTCGGCGCTCGACACGTACTCGTGGGGCGCGCTCTACAAGTCGAGTCAGGCGAAGAACACCAATATCGTGATCGGCGACGACATCCGGTTCACCGAACAACTGAGCGCGATGATCGGCGTCAACCGCAGCACGGTTGAGGCGCGCAATTTCAACGCGACCGGCACGGCGACGTCCAGTTACGACGAAAGCGCCTGGACCCCTACGGTTTCGCTGGTGTTCAAGCCCGTCCCGCGCGTGACCACTTACGCCACGTATATGCAGGGGCTGGAGCAGGGCTCGACGGTGCCGGACGATCCGGTGCTCTACAACAACCCCGGCGAGATCATGAAGCCTTACGTTTCCAAGCAGTACGAAGTCGGCGCCAAGTACGCCCCGATCGACGCGCTGCTGCTGACGGGCGCGGTCTATCGCATCGAAAAGGCGAATGCGTTCGATGAACAGGTGAACGGCAAGATTACGCGCACGCAGGACGGCGTCGAGGTACACCAGGGGGTCGAGCTGAGCGCTACCGGCAACCTCACCCCGAACCTGAAGGTCATGGTGGGTGGCACGGTGATGGACCTCAAGGTGACGAAGACCAGCACGGCAAGCCTGCTGGGCAAGAAGCCCACCGGGGTCAGCGGCACCCTCGCCAAGATGTACCTGGAATACAGCGTCCCTGCGGTGCCCGGCTTCTCCGTCAGCGGCGGCGTCTATCACGCGGGCAAGATGTACAAGGACAGCGCCAACCTGCAGGTCATGGACGGCTACACGATCTTCGACCTTGGCCTGCACTACAAGACGGAATTCGACAGCCACCCGGTGCGGTTCGACCTCAACGTGGCGAACATCACGGGTGAGAACTACTGGGCCACGTCCTACTCGCTGGGCATTCCGCGCAACGTCGCCTTCGCCGTAAAGTACGGGTTCTGACCGCCATGGCTGATAAGGGGAAGCAGGGGTTCCGCCAGTCGATGGCGTGGCTGCATACGTGGGTCGGGCTGCTGCCGGGCTGGGTGCTGTATGTCGTCTTCGTGTTCGGAACGGCGGCGTTCTTCCAGCAGGAGATCAGCGCATGGATGCGCCCCGAACTTCCGGCACAGACCCACGTCAGCCAGCGCGCGCTGAACGCTGCCGATGGATTGCTGCGGGAACGCGGCAAAGGTGCGGACAGCTGGTCCATCTCCTTCCCGGCCCTGCGTGGCGGCAGCGGACTGACGGTATCGTGGCGCATGGCCGGGGAAGGGCGGCGCGGGGGCACCGAGGTCACGCTCGACCCGCAGACCGGCCGCGAACTCGCCGTGCGCGAGACAAGCGGCGGATTCTTCCTCTACCGCTTCCATTTCGACCTTCATTACATGTCGGTGATGTGGGCGCGCATGATCGTCAGCCTTGCCGCGCTCGCGATGCTGGTGGCGATCCTGTCGGGCGTGGTGACGCACAAGAAGATCTTCACCGATTTCTTCCAGATGCGGTTCGGCAAAGGGCAACGCAGCTGGCTGGACGCGCACAACGCCACCGGAGTGCTGGCGCTGCCCTTCCATGTGATGATTACCTACACCGGCCTTGTCACCTTGCTGTTCACGTTGATGCCCTGGGCGATCACCGCCAATTACCCCAGCCGCGACGCGTTCTACGAAGAGGCGTTTCCCCGCCCTGAAAAAGTGGAAGCCAGTGGTACTGCCGCACCCGTCGTCCCGCTTGTCCGGCTGGTGGAAAGCGCGCGCGGCAGATGGCAGGGCGGGCATCCCAGCTACATCAGCATCGAGCACCCCGGAGATGCCGCCGCAACCGCGCAGCTTTATGCCGCCCGCGCCGACTGGAGCGCTGGCCGTCGCGATCCGCTCTACTTCGACGCGGCGCGGGGCAATACGCTTCCGATCGCGGAACGCCCCGCAGGCGGCGCGCGGATGACGCAGGAGGTCATGGTGGATCTGCATACCGCTTGGTTCGCCGGTTATGGCCTGCGCTGGCTTTATTTCCTTTCGGGCCTTGGGGGCACCGCGATGGTCGGCACCGGACTCGCGCTGTGGTGCGTCAAGCGGCGCACCAGGCTGCCGGACCCGGCGAGCCCGCATTTCGGGTTCCGGCTGGTAGAGCGGCTCAACATCGGCTTCATCGCCGGATCGCCTGCGGGCATCGCGGTCTATTTCCTGGCCAACCGCCTGCTTCCCGTTGGGTTGGAGCAGCGCGAAGGATGGGAGATCGACAGCCTGTTCATCGCATGGGGCGCCATCTTCGCCTGGACGCTGGCACGTCCCGCCAGGCGCGCCTGGGTGGAAGCGCTCGGCATAGCAGCGGTGCTTTTTGCGACAGTTCCGCTGGTCAATGCCCTGACGACATCGCGCGGGCTGGGCGTCAGCTTGTGGACCGCCGACTGGACGTTTGCGGGCTTCGACCTGACGGTGCTGTTGCTCGCCATCGGCTTTGCGTGGACGGCGCGCAAGATTCTGAACCACAAGCCAAAAGCCGCACCGGCCCGCCGGCAGCGCGCCGCCGCTCGGGAGGTGCCTGTATGACCCATCTTGCCATCGCCGTGCCTGTATTGATCGGCTTTGCCCTCCTTCTTGCGGCCATGTCGCGGCATCAGCAGGACTGGCTGCGGCGCAAGCTCTCGCCGGGGCTGTCTCGCCTGCTGCGCTGGTCGGGTTTCGCCATGCTGGCGCTGGGCCTCCTGTTTGCCGGATGGGGGCAGGGCTGGGCCTATGGCGCCGTTGCATGGTGCGGTTGGCTGAGCGTTGCTGCAGTGCTGGTGCTGACCGCCCAGACCAACCGCGAACGTATCCAGCGCCTGTTTTCGTAAAGGGAATTTCGATGTCCACGAACAAGTCCGCGACGGGTCAGCCAATCCCCCCGTCCCCTGTCGCGGCGGGCGGCGCGCGCCGTCATCGCCTTCTGGTGGCGGCGCGCACGCTTGGCGGCACTCTTGGCGCCTATGGGCTGACGGTGCAGATCACCGTTACCGTGTCCTTCGTGCTGGCCCGCATCGGCATGGTTCGGGTAGAGGCGGTGACAGCGGCGACCTTGGCCAGTTTCGCGATCTTCGCCGCCGTTTCGATGGCAGTGTTCCATGCATCCAGCGTCCTGCGCGCGTGGCTGTGGCTGGTGGTGACGACGGCATTTCTGGCGCTGTCGGGATGGATGCTGGGCCCGGCATGATGAACGCTTTCCCGTTGTTGCTCGCCGGTGTAGCGGCTGCCACGTCGCCGGTGGAAGAAACCGACAACGCCGGACGGCTGGGTCAGGAAAAGCCGCCCGCCGTTGTCCCCGCCGGTCCCGACCCGGTCTATCCTGCCGAATTCTACAAGCCGTTCCAGCCCCAGACCGCGCTGGACATGCTGGAGCGCACCCCCGGTTTCATTCTGGCCGAGGGGACATCGGTACGCGGCTTCGGCAATGCCGCAGGCAATGTCCTGATCGACGGTCAGCGACCCACCGTTAAAGGCGGCGGCATCACCGAAGTTCTGCGCCGCATCGCCGCTTCACGGGTCGAGCGGGTGGTCCTGCTGCGCGGAACCGATGCTGCCGAGGCGCAGGGGCAGACGCTGGTCGCCAACGTGGTGCTTCGCACCGATGCCGCAGGATCCGGCAATGCCTCGCTTACGCTGGCGCATACCGCCGATGGGCGCATTGCACCATCCGCGCGGATCAGCCACGCACGCCGCATTGCAGGGTGGCAGAGCAGCATCGAACTCTCGGGCGGGACCACGCGCTATCCCAATGACGGCATCTATCTGGACCGTGACGGCAGCGGCCGGCTGTCTTCGACGCGACTGGAGCATACGACCGCCAATGCGCCCGAATACGGTCTGGCGTTGAGCACTTCGGGGCCGGTCGCAGGAGGCACGCTCACGGTGAACCTGCGGCTGAACAAAGACGCCTATTCCTCGCAACGGGGCATCGACATCTTCGCGGGCGCGGCAGGCGGTTCGCCGGCCTCCCGGCGCGACATCGCCTATGACGAGAAGGGCCGCAGCGGCGAACTGGGGCTGGACTGGACCCGCCGCCTGGGCGCGGGCTGGACGGCAAAGCTGGTCGGGCTGGGCCGCGTGGAACGCTACGTCACCGATGAGGATTACGTCGAGGGCGCCTATCGCGGGCTGTCCTCGCAACGCGAAAAGCCGACCGAACTGGTGGCACGGGCCACCGTCACACGTGAGGGCGATCATCCGATCCGGCCCGAGTTCGGCGGCGAAATCGCTTACAACCGCCTGTCCAGCAGACTGGACTATGCGGAGGACAATGGCGGCGGGCTGATCCCGGTGGCGCTGGCCAATGCCGATACCCGCGTATCCGAAATGCGCGGCGAGGCGTTCGCCAATCTGACCGTCAGGATGACCGGAAAGCTCAACCTGGAGGCCGGCGTGGCGGTGGAATACTCGCGCATCCGCGTCACCGGAGAGGCGGCGCAGGAGCAGAGCCTGTCTTATTTCAAGCCCTCTGCGGCGCTGGTGTGGTCGCCACTGGGCAGCACGCAAGTGCGGCTGGGCCTGCGCAGGACGGTGGATCAGTTGAACTTCGGAGACTTTGCCGCTTCGGTCAATCAGGCGGACGGGCGGCCCCTTGGCGGCAATTCAGGCCTTCGCCCCGCCCGAGTGACGCGCGCGCTGGCCCGGATCGACCATCGCTGGGGCAAAGGCGGCGCGATTGCGCTGGAGGTCTATCACCAGTGGCACACAGGGCTGCTGGGGTACCTTGTGCTGCCGACGGGGGAGGATGCGCTCGGCACCATCGGCGATGCGCGACAATGGGGGGTGAAGGCGCAAGGCACCCTGCCGCTGGGCGCTTTACTGCGCGGCGCGCGGTTGACCGTGGACGGCACATGGCGGGGATCGCGGATGCATGATCCCATCACCGGCCGGCACCGCCGCATGGACGACATTGCGGCGCAGACCCTTACGGCGGAGTTTCGCCACGACGTACCCGCGCTGAAATCTTCCTGGGGTGTGAACTGGACGGCGGCCGAGCAGGCGGACGTCTACTACACGGGTGAAGTGCTACGCTGGCGCGATCACGCGCTATGGGGCGCATATGTGGAGACTACCGCCTTTGCCGGGTTCAAGACCACGCTGACGGCAAAGGCGATCAACGGGGCAGACAATGCCCGTTGGCGGCGGTTCTACACGCCCAGTAGAGCAGGGCGATTGTCCGGCAGCGAGCAGCGCAGCCAGAAACAGGGCGCGATTGTATCTCTGGCATTGTCACGCACGTTCTGAGCCGCGCATTTCAGAAAAACCTTTACCTATCCGTCAGGCCACGCCAAAGACCCTTTCGCTAATGCATACGATTCGCATTAGCGAAAGGGGAATCATCATGCTTCGTAGTTTGGCTGCCCATGCGTTCGGCAGCGTATCCGTCCTTGCCCTTGTCATTGCCGCTCCGGCCCAGGCGCAGGATGCTGCTGCGGATGACAGCAGGCGGGACGATACCGAGGCACGCGGCGAAGACTTCCTCGGCACCATCGACATCGGCAAAAGCACGCGCGCCATTCGCACCGACACCGCCACTCCGGTGACGATGATCGACCGCCAGGAGATCGAGGACCGGCAGGCATCGACCATCGCCGAACTGCTGGACTCGGTTCCCGGCGTAACCCTCATCAACGGATCGACGCCGATCGGCTCGGGCATCAACATCCGCGGCTTCGGTGCCAACGGGACTTATGGCACCGACCAGAAGGTAGCCTTCATCGTCGACGGGGCGACAACCGGTTCGGAAGAGATCTACCGCGTCGGCACGCAGCTGTTCACCGATCCACTGCTCTACAAGCGCGCCGAAGTGATCCGGGGCACGGTGGGCAGTTTCGAATGGGGTTCCGGCATCATCGGCGGCGTCGTGCTGCTGGAAACCAACAATGCGTCCGACGTGCTTCACGGCAAGCCGGGTTATACCGTCAGCCAGACGCTGTCGGGCCAGACCAACCGCAGCGGCTTCGCCACATCCACGACCGTTGCCGCGATGCCGACGGAACAGTTCGAATTCCTGGCCAACTACACTTGGCGTACGCAGGGCACGCAGAAGGACGGGCGTGGCGATCGCATCGGTAACAGCGCCTTTGATCTGCCCAGCTTCTTGGTGAAGGGCGCGTTCCACTTCGGTGCCGACAACGCGCACACCATCGCCGCCAGCTTCAACCAGACGTCCACCAGCGATCGCGACGTCCCCTACGACAGCTTCAACACCACGGGCGGCGTGTTCGGCAACGTTGACCGCGACACGAAGAGCCAGGTGCTGACCGTGTCCTATGGTTACGATCCGGTGGACAACGATGCAGTCAACATCTCGCTGCTCTACACTTACGCCAACCAGGAAATCGATCAGACCGCGGTGGGCCGGCCGATCTCGGGCGTGGTCGATGCCGATCACCGCTACGAGACGTCCAAGGTCACGCTGAAGAACGCGGCGCTGTTCGAGACCGGCCCGATCCGCCACAACCTGCACTTCGGCGTCGAATACATCCACAAGAAGCGCCTCGACGCCAGCAGTGCGCCCGGCGGCACGGATAACCGCATGGCCGCTTTCGCCGTCGATGAAATCGGCCTGTTCCGCGGCTTCACGCTCAGCCCCGCCGTCCGGTGGGAGACGTCCAACGTCAAATCGACGCGTCTGGGCACCCCGGTGTCCTATAACAATCAGGCGTGGATGGGGGGTGTCTCCGCGCGATACGAACTGCCGTTCGGGCTGGCTGCGTTCGGCAGTTGGGCACGCACCCGCAATCTGCCGATCATCGACGATCTGGATAATACTACGTACATGAACCAGCCGGAGAAAAGCCGGACCTGGGAAGCGGGCGGATCGTTCGATCGCACCGACATCATCGGCAAGGGCGACCGGCTGGCGATCAAGGTCAATTACTACGACACGCAACTGACCGACAATACGGCCTATTCCGGCGTGCGCGAAATCTATCTCGACGGCTTCGAGATCGAGGCGTCGTACGCCACTGCCGGGGGCCTCTACTTCGATTTCAACGCCACCATCCCGAACGGCCAGCGGCTGCGCACCACGGGCGCTATCGACGACTGGACCAACCTGCCGCAGAAGACCTACATGCTTTCGGCGGGCAAGCGGTTCGGCAAGCTGGTGGACGTGCGCTGGGAAACCACGCTGGCCGATGATCTTGACATCAACGGGACGCAGCATGAAGGTTTCGACGTTCACAACCTGCGCGCCACGATCACGCCCGGCGGCGGCATCCTTGAGAACTTCGCGCTGCGGCTGAGCGTCGAAAACATCTTCGACACGTATTATCAATCGGCCCTGTCGACGCGCCCTGCAGTGGGGCGCAATTTCAAGGCTGCCATCTCCAAGCAGTTCTGAAAGGGGGCGGGGCGGTCATGGTATTCCCGTGGGGCAGCCGGGACTTCGGGCACCCAATGGCGCAGGTGGACCTGAAGGCCATGATCGCCTCGATAGCGGCTCATGCGGCGGTCTTCGCAGCGCTTGCGATGACATGGGAAGAGGCCACGCTGATCGAGGGCGGCACGCGAGCGGCCCTCGTCAGCATCGATCTTGCCAGTCGTGAAGGGGGGCCGGGGCCGAACAACGCTCCGGCAACCGAGCCGCAGGCCATTCAGCAACAGCCCGTAGCGCAGCCTGTCGGTGCCACCATTACCGAGCCGCAGGCGCGTTCCTCAAGCCTGTCAGAGACCACACCGCCGGCAGCGAAATCGGGCGGCGGCGGCGAGGGGCGTTCAGGGCAAGGAACGGCGGCTGCGACCATCGATGCGCAACCCCTGCCAAGGCTGGTGCCGGTGCGCGCAATGCTCGTCCCTGTCGCCGCCCCCGGCCCGCAATCGCGCGTGGAGGATAGCGCGGCAGGTGAGCAGGGCGCCGGCGGGCGGGGCGGGGGCCGCACGGATCAGGCCGGCAATGCCGCCATCGGCAATTTCAAGGGCCGGATCTACCAGCACCTTCTACGACACCGGCACAGCAACACGATCGGTTCCGGCGAAGTTTTGGTCGCCTTCACCATAGAGCCCGATGGGACAGCCCGCGCGATTTCCGTCGCGCGCGGTTCTGGATCGTCGCGGTTCGACCGCGAGGCACTGGCGCTGGTTCGCCGAGCCTCGCCGTTCCCCCGCCCGCCCGATGGCGTAGCCCACAGCTTCACGTTTGCCATTACCGGGCAGTGACCCGGACCTTTCACAAGGATTTTTCCGCCATGATCCGATCAGCCCTCGACCTTCCAGGCTCAACCAGATCCGCGTCGTTCGGTCTTCTTGCTGCACTGGCCTGTGCTGCCGTCATGCCCGGCAGCGCGCAGGCGCATACGTCCTATCTGCTACCGAAGATCTTCGCTGCGAACACCGAAAAGATGGTGACCGTCGAATCCGCCTTCGCAGAGAC
This sequence comes from Novosphingobium gossypii, assembly GCF_050433305.1. NCBI lineage: Bacteria > Pseudomonadati > Pseudomonadota > Alphaproteobacteria > Sphingomonadales > Sphingomonadaceae > Novosphingobium > Novosphingobium gossypii. The sequence goes on from NZ_JBNPXM010000002.1 coordinate 241,526, forward strand.
GTTCTTTCATCCCGAAGTTCCGGTAGACGCCAAGGATTATCATGTAATCCTGCCTGACGGTTCGCGCGGCAGCTTCCAGTCCATCACGCCGCTGAAGCAGATGGTCGTTCTGGAAAGTGCGCTGGAGAGTGAGGGCACCTATCGCTTCACCACCGGCGTGCGCCTTGGCCGGGTGGGCAGGAGCGCGCTGGTCGACGGAAAATGGCAGCCCGTACATGGCGAGCCGCCAAGGGGCGCACAAGTCCGCACCAGCCAGACCGAAACGGTCGCCGACGTCTACGTCACCAAGAAGCAGCCCACCCGAGCGCCGGTTGACGTTGCCGTGGGTCGGCTGCGCATCCAGCCCGTCACGCATCCCAGCGAACTCTACCTCGATACGCCCTTCGCGCTGAAACTGCTGTTCGACGGAAAGCCGATGGCAGGGCAGGAACTGGTTCTCGACCGAGGCGGCGCCGACTATGAGGAAGCGGTCGTCCACCGCACCGTCACCACCGACGCGGCTGGCGGGGCAGTGCTGCGTTTCGACCGGCCCGGCACTTATGTACTGATGACCCGCCATCGCGCCGCAGCTCCCGCCGGGTCCGGCACAGACGAGCGCAGCTATACCACTTCGTTGACCTTCCAGGTCGAAGAATGATTGCAACCTGCACAAAGGAGATGACCATGACCAGACTTCCCGCCGCCCTTGCAGGCATCGCGCTGACTGTTGCTGCGCCGCAGATCGCCGTTGCGCAGGATGCCGCCGGGGCGCCCGCGCACGGCGAACCGGAACGGCGCGCTGCGCCCGGCCATGGCAAGGAGGCCTTCCTGCGCGAGAACGACACCGATCACGACGATCGCGTCACCGCCGCCGAATTTGCTGCCGCCCGCGCGGCCAAGTACCGCACGTTCGATCTCGACGGTGATGGCAAGGTCAGCGAAGCGGAGTACGTGGGCGAATTCAGCGCCCGTTTCGAGAAGGACGCATCCGGCAAGGCCAGGGTGCCGGAAGGTCAGTTGAAGCAGGCCCATGTCCGGTTCGGCGTCCTTGACACCGACAAGGATGGAAACCTGTCGCTGGCAGAGTTCAATGCCTCGGGCGAGCGCATGTTCGACAAGCTCGACAGCAATGGCGACGGTGTCGTCGATGCGGGGGACGGTTCCGCGTCCTACTGATCCCCGGGTGCATGGGCGCCAGTGGCGGCTGCCCATGCGCCTCGGGCAACGATCCCGGATGCGCATCGCACGCGATGCCGTCCGGTCGATCCAGCCAAGGCGTGCATCAATCATGCGCGCAATTGGTTTAGACTTGGGTTCCGTCGGCCCGTATTTCCTCTCTTGCATAAAGACGGGCGCAGTCGCCCCGCCGAGAGAGGAAAGATTACGTCATGAGCCATTTCAGCCCTGAGGAAGTCGCACGCCAGTTGGGGCTGGGCCTCCTGTCTTTCCCGGTGACCCATTTCAATGCGGACGGCGTCTTCGTGGAGGATGCTTATCGCGCGCACTGTGACTGGATGCTGTCCTACGAACTGGCGGGCCTGTTCGCGGCAGGCGGCACCGGCGAATTCTTCTCGCTCGAACCCTCCGAAGTCGCCACCATCGTCGCTGCCGCCGTTTCGGAAACGCGCGGACGCACGCCGGTCATCTCCGGGTGCGGCTATGGCACGGCCATTGCGACCGGTATCGCGCGCAGTGCTGAAAAGGCCGGGGCGGACGGTATCCTGCTGTTGCCCCCCTATCTGATGAACAGCTCGCAGGAGGGGCTGGCCGCCCATGTCGAGGCGGTGTGCCGGTCCACCGGGCTGGGCGTCATCGTCTACAACCGCGACAATGCCGTGGTGAACGACGAGACCCTGGCGCGCCTGTGCGAGCGTAACCCAAACCTTATCGGCTTCAAGGACGGCGTCGGCGACATCGAACTGATGACCCGCATCTATGCCCGAATGGGTGACCGCCTGACCTACATCGGCGGCCTGCCGACAGCGGAGACTTTCGCCACCCCGTACCTGACCATGGGCGTCACGACGTACAGCTCCGCCATCTTCAACTTCATGCCGGAATGGGCGCTGGGGTTCTACAAGGCCGTGCGTGCGGGCGATCATGCTACGGTGCTGACGCAGCTGCGCGACTTCGTGCTGCCTTACATCGCCCTGCGCGATCGCGGGCGCGGCTATGCGGTGTCGATCGTCAAGGCCGGGATGCGCGTCGTCGGTCGCGACGCGGGGCCGGTGCGCTCGCCGCTGACCGATCTGACGGCAGCGGAAGAAGCGGAACTGCGGGTGCTGATCGAGCGCGCTTCGGCGTGACCACGGCGCGTGACGGGAGCACGAAGCGCGGTTAGTCTGGCATGATGTTCGAACTCAGCCAGCTTCGTTGCTTTGTCGCCGCCGCAGAGGAGTTGCACTTCGGCCGGGCCGCCCAGCGGCTCAACATGACCCAGTCTCCGCTCAGCCGGCAGATACAGCTGCTTGAGCGGATACTGGACGTGCAACTGCTGGAACGCACCAGCCGTCAGGTCAGCCTGACGCCTGCGGGCAGCATCTTCCTGATAGAGGCGCGGCGCATCGTCCGGCTTTCGGACAGTGCCGCGCTGTCCGCCCGGCGCGTTGCCAAAGGGGATTCCGGACGGGTGGCGATCGGTTTCACGGCAGTGTCGGGATACAGCATGGTGCCCCGGATCGTCGCCCAGGCCCGCGCCGTTCTGCCCAACATCGACCTTGAAATGCGCGAGATGGTATCGGGCGACCAGGTGGACGCGCTGCTGACCGGGCTGGTGGACATCGGGTTCGTCAGGCCGCCCGTCAACCGGCAGGAATTCGCCAGCGCCTGCATCCTGCACGAACCGCTGTTCGTGGCGCTGCCGCCCGGCGACCCGCGCAAGTCGGCGGCGGCGTTCAGCCCTGCCGATTTCGATGGCCAGTCGCTCATCATGTATTCGCGGCAGGGCGCGGCGTACTTCCACAACATGCTGGAAAACCTGTTCAACGATGCGGAAGCCACGCCGAGCTATGTCCAGCATGTGACGCAGATACACTCCATGCTGGGTCTGGTCCACGCCGGGATCGCCGCCGCCATCGTCCCCGAAAGCGCCACGGGCCTGCACATGAACGACATCCATTTCCGCCGCCTGCTGACGCCGGTGGAGCGCCCGGTCGAACTGCACATGGCGTGGCGTACCGACAATGCCAATCCGGCGCTGCCCGGCATCCGCCAGCTCTGCTCGGACATGATGGCGTGATGGACCGGCGAACCCTGCTGGCTGGCATGGCGGCGGCGCCATTGGCGGCGTTTGCGCGCCCTGCAAACCCGTCCAGCGCTGTCGCCGCAACCCGGTACGGGCGAGTGCGCGGTACGGTGGAAGACCATGTGCTGGTCTTTCGCGGCATCCGCTACGGCGCGGACACGGCGACGACCCGGTTCCGGCGCGCCCTTGCGCCGAAGTCGTGGAGCGGCATCGCCGATGCTACGCGCTATGGAGCAGCAGCACCGCAGACGCGCGCCGAAGAAACGACGTCGGAGGACTGCCTGTTCCTCAACGTCTGGACGCCCGCACTGGACGCCGGGAAACGCCCGGTCATGGTCTACCTTCACGGCGGCGCGCACGCCCATGGATCGGGCAGTCATCCCACATACGACGGCGGCAATCTGGTGCGCCGGGGCGACGTGGTAGTGGTGACGCTGAACCACAGGCTGACGGCGCTGGGCTACGCCTATCTGGCGCAACTGGGCGGACCGGCGGAATCGGGCAACGTCGGCAATCTGGATATCGTACTGGCGCTGCAGTGGGTGCGTGACAATATCGCCGCCTTCGGTGGCGATCCGGGGCGCGTGATGATCTTTGGGCAGTCGGGCGGGGGCGCCAAGGTCGTCACCCTGATGGCCATGCCGGAAGCGCGCCCGCTGTTCCACGCCGCCGCCACGATGAGCGGCCAGCATGTCACCGCAGCCGGGCCGATGCATGCCACTCGCCGCGCACAGGCATGGATGGACCGCGCCGGAGCCGCCAGCGTCGAGAGCCTGATGCAGTTGCCGGTCGAGCGGTTGGTGGAAGCGATGGCGATGACCGACCCGCTGGAAGGGAAGGGCGAGATCAGCTTCACCTCCACGCTCGATCATGGTGTCCTGCCGCGACACCCCTTCGTGCCGGATGCCCCGCGCGAGGCGGCGCACATCCCCCTGATCGTCGGCAATACGCACGATGAAACCGCCTTGTGGATCGAAAAGACGCTGCGTGCCGGCGATACCACATGGGACAACCTGCCGGGTCGGCTCGCCAAGGAGACGGTCAAGGATCTCGCGCCCGACTACGTGATCCGTCGCTACCGCGAACTCTACCCTGATCGCACGCCCGGGCAGATCCTGCTGGCGGCGACCACGGCCGGACGATCATGGCCGGGCCACCTCATCCAGGCAGAGGAGCGCGCCCGCATCGGCGCGCCGACGTGGATGTACCAGCTCGACTTCGCCTGTCCCGAAGCGGGAGGCATACTGGGTGCATTTCATTCGCTGGATATCCCGCTGGTGTTCGACAACGTCGCGGCGCAGGGGTCGCGCACGGGAACGGGAGTGGAGGCGCGGCGGCTGGCGGGCCAGATGGCCGATGCATTCATCGCACTGGCCCGTACGGGCAATCCGGGGCATTCCGGCATACCTGAGTGGCCGCAGTTCGATCTGGAGCGCCGGGTTACGATGATTTTCGACACCGTCGTGCGGGTGGAAAACGATCCGCGGCGAGAGGAACGGCTGCTGTTTTCCGTGGCGCCCTACATCAAGCCCGGCGGCTGAGCGGCCTCCTGTGCCCGCCTGACTGGCAGACCCAGGAGGGCAGCCATCACCGATCCCAGGGGAAGGCCAGCGTCGGTCGGTTGGCGAAGCGTGTCATCGCCAGCGTCACATCGACGCCGCAGCCCGGCTCCAGTCTCAGCGTGAAATCCCGCCCGCCAACGGCAAGGGAGCGCCCTTCCATGCGCACTGCATCGATGCGATGTTCGGCATAGGCGCCGCCCTGTACCGTCACCGTGCGCGGCTGCGCGCCAAGGTTCACCAACGTAACCTCCGTCTCGCCATCGCTCATGCGGCGGACGAGCGCACCGACGTCCGCCGGAACGCCGGCGCGGCGCGCATCGGGGTCGAAGTAGCGCAGGCGGCAGTGCAAGGGCACACCGCCTTGTGGGGGCGAAGTCTTCGACCACGGGGGACGAGCAATGTGCAGGCCTCCGGTCATCAGCTGGACAAGGCTTTTCACGCTGGCCGGGTTGATGTCGATCGGCCAGTCGGCAAGCCGGGTCTGGGGCGTCGTGTCGTCGTTTTCGCGGGCGGCGACGCGGTCGGCAACGCGCTTGATGTCGGCGCCGAGGGCCTGTGCCGGGTAATCGGGATTGCGCCCTTCCAGAAAGGCTATCCACGGATCGTCGCCCGCTAGGGCACGGTCCTCGGCCTTCTGGCTCATGTACCAGATCTCGAAAGCGTTGGTGCGGTACGGTCCCGGCTTCCAACCGTGCCAGCCCTGTTCGCCGTACATCGTCGGGGCGCTGAGCACGCCGTCGACCTTGCGGGATGCATCGTTGAGGCGGGCCGTCTGGCGGCGCCAAAGGTCGATGAAGCCCATGTCGCCGCTCATCACCACGCCGCCCATGAACGCGGTGATGGAGCGGGGCACGCGGTTGCGGTTTTCGTGCTCGCCGGTCTGGGGCACGCGGGGCGAGAAGCCCCAGCCGTAGACGCCCTGCCACCAGTCGTCGCCAACCGAGCCATCGGGCCGGACATGGCTGGGCAGCAATCCGTCATTGCGCGCGGCCCGTTCCGCCCACGCGCCCAGATAGTCCAGCGCCCAGCTGCGGAACCGCTCTCCACCGCCAAGGGCATAGGCGTTGAGGCCCAGCGTCGTGGCCTGCAGGTTCAGCGGATTGTCGCCGATCACCGCGCCATATTCGGCGTAGTGGTCCAGCGTTTCCTGATATGTTCGTTCGCCATGTTCCATATGGAAAGGCGTGGGGTCGAAGGGGTCGCCCGCCCAGTCAAGCGGGGTCGCCTGACGCAGCATGGGGCCGCGGCTGCCGTTCAGCAGGCTGCGAACCATGCGCAGGCGCGGGTCGTAGTTGGGCGCCTGCGGATCGCGGCCGGTGTAGAAATCGGCATAGCGGCGGGTCCGCGCCAGCAGCCGGACGTCGCGCGGCATCGACAGGCCCATGACGTTGAAGCTGGTCAGCCCTTCGGCATTGTGCTGCCAGTCCATCTGCACGGGGAATTCGCGGTGATACATGCCTTGCCGCGCGATCGGCACGTCTGTGGTGCGGGCGGCGGCGAACTGCCGCAGATGACCTTCCCAGAAGCGCGAGGCGAGCGTCCTTATACGGTCGCTGCCGCCCAGGGCATGGAGCAGGAACCAGTCGTTGGTGGCTTCCGCGGCGTCGTCCGGGCCGTCGTTTGCGCCCCAGCGCTCGAACACCATGAGGCGATCGCGGCGATCCACGTACTTGGCATAAAACGCTTCGCAGGCGGCGGCGTTGGCGTCGAGCAGGCGGCGCTGCAGGGTGGCCCACGCAGGCGCGGGCATGAGCTTGTTCGCGACGATCGTCGCAGGCGCTGCCCGGACTTGCGCAGGAAGGGCCAGCGCTGCGGTGCCCGTAACCAGAAAGGCGCGTCGATGAAGCCGCATCACGCCAGCTCCAGCCTGCGGATCGGACCCACGATGACAGTGAAGGCGAAGATCGTCAGCAGGCAGTGCGCGCCTACGAAGACCAGCGCCAGATCGAACGATCCGGTAGCCGCTACGATGTAGCCGACGACGATCGGCGTGACGATGCCCGCCACGTTGCCGAACATGTTGAACACCCCGCCGGACAGGCCCGCAAGTTGCTTAGGCGCGACGTCGGCCATCACCGCCCAGCCGAGCGAGGCGATGCCCTTGCCAAAGAAGGCAACCGCCATGAGTGTTACGACCAGCCATTCCGCCTCAACCCAGACGCAGGCGATGATCAGCGTGGCCAGCAGCATCCCCGCCACCAGCGGTCCCTTTCGCGCAAGGTCCAGCGATCCGGTGCGCTTGAGGATGAGGTCCGAGCAGTATCCGCCCGCTAGCCCTCCGGCAAAGCCGCAAAGGGCAGGCGCGGCGGCGGCAAAGCCCGCCTCCATGATGTTCAGGCCGCGCTCCTTGACCAGATAGATCGGGAACCAGGTGACGAAGAAATAGGTCAGCACGTTGATGCAGTACTGGCCCAGATAGATGCCCAGCATCATCCGGTTCGCCAAAAGCTGGCGCACGTTGTTCCAGGTGAAGGTCGATACCCTGCCGGCGCCGGTTCCGCCATCTTCCATGTGGATCAGGCCGCCGCCGGCCTCGATGTGCGCCAGCTCCGCGGTGTTGATGGAAGGATGACGGGCGGGGCTGTGGATGAAGCGCAGGAACAGCGCCGTCGCGGCGAGGCCCAGCGCGCCCATCACCCAGAACACCGACCTCCAGCCAAAGCTGTGTACCAGCCAGCCCATCAGCGGCGCGAAGGCCACCAGAGAGAAGTATTGTGCGCTGTTGAAGATCGCCGACGCGGTGCCGCGCTCCGCGCCCGGAAACCACGCCGCGACAAGGCGCGCGTTGCCCGGGAACGAAGGCGCTTCGGCCATGCCCACCATGAAGCGCAACGCGAACAGCATCGTCACCACCGGCAGCGCGGCGATCAGGCCCACCAGTCCCTGCAGGGCGGTGAACACCGACCAGATGGCGATGGCGCCTGCGTAGATCTTCTTGGTCCCGAACCTGTCGAGCAGCGCGCCGCCGGGGATCTGCGCCAGCACATAGGCCCAGGCGAAGGCGGAGAGGATGAAGCCAGTCTGCACCGGCGACAGCCCCAGTTCCCCGCTGGCGGCATTCCCTGCGATGGAGAAAGTCGCGCGGTCGGCATAGTTGATCGACGTGATGACGAAGATCAGCGCGATCACGCCATAGCGCACGCGGGTGGGACGTTGCAGGGTGGCATGACCCCCGCCGGACAAGCTGGTTGCGTCAGACAAAACGCTCTCCTGAAGGACGCTGCCCGTCTTGCGGGGCAGTCAAAGCAAGATCTTACGCTAGACCGTCCGTCTCGCCGGGTCCAAGTCCAAATGCGGCACGATCAATTCCCTTCTTGGCTGGATTGCTGATGCGTTGCGCAGCTAATCCCCCGATCTGTGCAAGCCGTGCATCGATTCATGCCGGATTGGGATTGGCCTTCGTCAGGCTCCCGTGTCTATCTCAGGATACCGATCCGGTCTGAAGGCCGGGCAAGAGGATACAAGGGAGAGTGAAGGCCATGCGCGGCACCTATCGTCTGAAAGCAATCCTGGGTCTGTCGAGCGCGGTCGCGGCCCTTGCCGCCGCTCCCCTGGCCATGGCGCAGGACGGCGGCGCCCAAGTTGCCGAACCGGAAGCCGAAGCGATCATCGTCACCGGCTTTCGCGCCAGCCTCAACAGCGCGCTGAACGTCAAGCGCACCGAAACCGCTACCATCGATGCCATCAAGGCAGAGGACATCGCCGAATTTCCCGACCTCAACCTCGCGGAATCGCTGCAGCGCATTCCCGGCGTGGCGATCAGCCGCGTCAACGGTGAGGGGCGCAACATCTCGGTGCGCGGGCTTGGTCCCGAATACACCCGCGTCCGCATCAACGGCATGGAGGCCATCGGCACTACCGGCGGCACCGACAATTCGGGCGGCGTGAACCGGGGGCGCGGATTCGACTTCAACATCTTCTCATCCGACCTGTTCAGCAATCTGTCGGTTCGCAAGACCGCGACGGCGGACGTCGAGGAAGGATCGCTGGGCGGCACCGTCGATCTGCAGACCTCTCGCCCGCTGGACTACCGCAAGCCCACGGCCGTGGTTTCCGCTGCCGCCAGCTACAACGACCTGAGCGAAAAGACGACGCCGCGCCTGTCCGCGCTGGCCGCGACGCAGACCGACGACGGCCGCTTCGGCGCGCTGATCTCCGTCACGTATGAAGAACGCCGGATCAAGGAGGAAGGCGCCAACATCACGCGCTGGACTTACGGCGGTTTCAACAACGGCTTCAACGCCGCCTCTACGCTGCCCGGCTATACCATCGGCCAGATCAACGACGCCAACCCGGATACGGCGCTGTTCCATCCGCGCATTCCGGGCCTCGTCAGCTACGACATCTCGCAAAAGCGGCTTGGTGCGGCGGGGTCGCTGCAGTTCAAGTCTAGCAGCACGCAGATTTCGATCGATGGCCTCTACTCGATGCTGGACGGCACCCGCAAGGAAGCACAGCTGCAGGCGATCAGCTTCAGTCGTTCGGGCACCGGCAAGCCGCAGACGATCATCCGCGATGGCGTCGTCGATGCCGACAACAACATCGTCAGCGGCAGGTTCGACAATGTCGACCTGCGCTCGCAGGCCCGTTACGACGTGCTCAAGACCGAGTTCTACCAGGTGACCGGTTCTATCGATCACCAGTTCAGCAATCGCCTGAAGTTCTCGGCGATGGGCGGATATTCAAGCTCTGAATTCAGCAACCCGGTCCAGACCACGGTCACGATCGACGCGGTCAACACCGGCAACTACCAGTACGATTTCTCCAGCCGCTTCCCGCTGATCCAGCCGGGCGTCGATGTTGCCAATCCGGCGACCTGGCGTTTCATCAACGGCACATCGGAAGTGCGCATCCGCCCGCAGACCGTCAGCAACGCCTTCACCACCGCCAAGGGCGCGCTGGAATGGGAAGCGCTGGACGGCGTCACGCTGAAGGCCGGCGTGGACTGGCGCAAGTTCGAATACGGGTCTACCGAACGCCGCCGCCTTTCGGGCGAAACGGTGGTCGCTCCGCTGACCTCGGCGCAGCTGGCAGGGTTGACCACGCTGCATGACGGTTTCGGCAAGGGGCTGAATGTTCCCACCGGCACGCCGACCGCATGGGTGATCCCGAACCTCGACGCCTTCATCAGCGAGGGCGGCATCTACAGCAATCCGCTCTACGCAACTGGCGGCATCGAGAACGCGACGGCACGCGGTTCGTACATCACCGTGCGGGAAGAGGACACCGGCGCCTGGGGCATGGCGCAGTTCAATCTTGAGGACAATGTCGGCGTGCCGATCCGCGGTGACATCGGCCTGCGCTATGTCAACACCAAGCAGTTCTCGACCGGCTATGCCAGCCAGGGATCGGCGATCAACCTGGTTACCGCGGACCGCAGCTACAACCGCTGGCTGCCGTCGCTTAACCTGGTGGGCAACATCACCGACAATCTGCAGGTGCGTTTCGCCGCGGCCAAGACGCTGGCGCGTGCGGGCATCGCCTCGCTGACGCCGGGCGGCAACCTCAACGTGTCAGGTGGTAATCGCAGCTTCAGCTCGGGCAACCCCGACCTCAAGCCCACGTCGTCGAAGAACCTCGACGTGTCGATCGAATGGTATCCTATGCCGGGTGCGATCTATGCGATCTCGGGCTTCCGCAAGGACATCGGCAGCTTTGCGCAGACGCTTAGCGTGGGCGTGCCTTACAGCAGCCTGGGGCTGCCCGATGCGCTGCTGAACGGGACTACCGCATCGCCCAGCGACATCTTCATCGTCAGCCAGCCGGTCAATTCCGACGGCGGCATCCTCAAGGGCTTCGAGATCAATGTCCAGCAGCCGCTGAGCTTCCTGCCGGGCATCCTGTCGAACTTCGGCGTGCTGGCGAACTATACCTACGTGCAGTCCAATATCGAGTATCTGACGTCGGCTTCGGGGGCTTCTTCGGTTCGCGCTCCGCTGGTCGGGCTGTCGAAGCAGGCCGCCAACGCCACGCTCTATTTCGAGACGAAGAAGTTCCAGATTCGCGGATCGGTGGCTTACCGCTCCAAATACCTGACGGCGGTTCCGGGCACTGAAGGCAACGCCTACAACGGCACGAACAGCACGCTGAACGTCGATGCGCAGGCGAGCTACAACCTGACGGACAACCTCAAGCTCAGCATAGAGGCGATCAACATCACCGACACGAAGAACGACCAGTTCGTGGACGAGACCAACCGGCTGAACGTGCTGACGCACAGCGGCCGGCAGTTCAACCTGGGCGTGCGCTACAGCTTCTGACCCCCTCATTTCCAGACTGAAAGCGCCGCAAGGCCAGTCGCCCACGTGGCGACTGGCCCTTTTTTCACAGCGAGGGCAAAGCCGTCAGGCCTGCGTGCGCGTGGGTTCCGATCCGAACCGTGGCTGCGGCGTCTTCAGCGACTGCGCCTGACGCTTTTCGCTATACTTCTTGAACGCATAGCCGCCTGCCGCCGCAGCGATCAGGCCAAGCGGGCCAAGCCGCCGCAGCACGACGGGCGCAGCGGCCCCGAGCAGGGCGCCGCCGGTGCCGCCGATGCCGCTGACGTGCTTGGATGCCTTGCTGCCTGCAATCGCTCCGATAATCTTGCCGATCATGTCAATCTCCTTCTGCCTGTATCAAGGCAATGGGACGGCGAAGGTTCCATCCCGATGCGATGGTAACGGGTGGTCACGTTTCGGGTTCGCCACTTCCGGGTTCGGCCATCCGGCGGTGCATTTCGGCAAGGACGGGCGTTGGCGTGACGTGGGAGGCGGCGGCCTGCAGCTTGTTCTTCCAGCCCGATACGACGTAGGCCTTGCCTTCATGCAGGGCATCCCAGCCGTCGCGCGCCACCTTTGCCGGGTCGTCCTTCCTGCTGCTGCCGACGTCCGTGTCCAGCATGTCGCCGCGTGCGAAGAACTCCGTTTCGGTGGGGCCGGGCATCAGAGTGGTCAGGGTGACGCCCTTGTGCTCCTTCAGTTCGCCGCGCAGACCGTCGGTGAAGTTGTCGATGAAGGCCTTGGTCGCGTTGTAGACTGCCTGATACGTGCCGGGGATCAGCCCGGCAATGGACCCTGTCACCAGCACCTTGCCGTGGTCGCGCTGCGCCATCGCGCCCAGCACGTGATGCAGCAGATACACAGTGCCGGTGACATTGGTGTCGATCACCCGCTTCCAGTCGGCCACCTGCTGGTCGAGGAATGCGTGGCCCAGACCACGCCCGGCGTTGGCGCATAGCAGGTCGACCGCACGGCCCTGCGTTGCCGCCAGTAGCCGATCGACCCCTTCGATGGTGGACAGATCGCATTCCAGCGCCTGCACTTGCGTGCCGTGTGCCTGAAGATCGCGCGCGGCGGCATCGACCAGCGGCTCGTCCGCCACCACCAGCAGGTCGTAGCCGTTCTGCGCCGCCAGATGCGCCAGTTCAAAACCGATGCCGGTGGAGGCGCCGGTGACGATTGCGTACTTGTTCATGGCCGTCTCCCTCACGCAGCAACGCGGTCGAGGTCGGGCTTGAGCACGACCTTGGTGACTTCGTTCTGCTTGTCATGGAACATCCTGTAGCCGTCGGGCGCCTGGCTCAGCGGCAGGCGGTGGCTGATCAGGAACTCGGTGTCGATCTTCCCTTCGAGGATGGCGTTGAGCAGGCCCGGCAGATAGCGCTGCACATGGGTCTGCCCCGTCTTCAGCGTCAGCCCCTTTTCCATGAAGGCGCCCAGCGGAAACTTGTCGACGATGCCGCCATAAACCGCCGGCATCGATACCCGCCCGCCCTTGCGACAGGCGACGATGGCCTGACGGATCGAATGGGTGCGGTCGGTTCCGAGGAACAGCGAGGCTTTGATCTGGTCCACCACGTTGTCCACGAAGAAGCCGTGCGCCTCAAGCCCGACGGCGTCGATGCAGGCATCCGGGCCGATGCCGCCGGTCATCTCCAGCAGCGCTTCGTAGACCTTGCTCTCTTCGTAGTTGACCGTCTCCGCGCCGAACTTGCGGGCCAGTTCGAGCCGGTGCGGGAAGTGGTCGATGGCGATGACACGCTCGGCGCCCATCAGGAAGGCGGACTGCACCGCGAACAGGCCGACAGGGCCGCAGCCCCATACTGCTACGGTGTCGCCCGGTTCGATTTCGGCGTATTCCGCAGCCTGCCATCCGGTGGGCAGGATGTCGGACAGGAACAGCACCTTGTCGTCCTCGACGCCATCAGGGACGACGATCGGCCCCACGTCCGAGAACGGCACGCGCACATATTCCGCCTGCCCGCCCGCATAGCCGCCGGTCATGTGGCTATAGCCGAACAGCGCCGACATGGGCTGCCCGTAGAGTTCCTGGGCGATGTCCTGGTTGTCCGCCGGGTTGCCGTTATCGCAGGCGGAATACTGCTGCTTGCCGCAGTGATAGCAGCTGCCGCACGATATGGTGAAGGGCACGACCACGCGCTGGCCCTTCTTCAGGGTGGAGCCGGAACCGACTTCGACGACTTCGCCCATGAATTCGTGGCCCAGGATATCGCCGGCCTGCATCGTCGGGATATAGCCGTCGTACAGGTGCAGGTCCGACCCGCAGATGGCGGTGGACGTGACCTTGATGATCGCGTCGCGGGGATTGACGATCTCGGGATCATCGACGGTATCGACGCGGACGTCATGCTTGCCGTGCCAGGCGAGTGCGCGCATCAGGCGGCCTCCTCTTCGTGCTGCTTGAGATTGGGAGCGTTGGTGGCGATTTCGCCGGTTTCCATCAGCTGCTTGAACCGACGCAGGTCGCGGCGCGCCTGGATGCCGGGTTCGCGCTGGAACAGCTTGGCGACCGCGCGTCCGACGATGCCCGCCGGGGCGTCGTAGTGGATCGTCGCGGTCACCACGGTGCCGCGCTGGCCGCTGGCCCTAAACTCGATGCGACCGCTGTTGGACACGTCCGGCCCGTTGACCGAGGTCCATGCGATTGCCTGTCCGGGAATGTCCTGCGTGATCTGTGCGTCCCATTCCACGCTTGATCCGCCGGGCCCCTTAACCGTCCAGTGACTGGTGGTATCGTCGCGTACTTCCACGCTCTCTACGTTCTCCATGAACGTGGCGAGGTTGGCGAAATCGCGCCAGTAGGCATAGAGTTCGGCAGCGGGGCGGTTGATCGTTACCGAACGGGATAGGAGGGCGTTGCCCTTTCCGTCCAGTCCCAGCGATGCGGCATGCTCGGCGGTATCCCCGTGCTTCGCCGTGGTGGGCGGCGCGTTGTCTGTCATCGAAGGTTCCTTGTCTTGCTTTCGCGCGTGGTCCGCGCGGCCTTGCGGCGACCATGGCGGAAAGGCGGGGAAGATGAGGCGGCTTACCGGTGCTTTACGGCTGCACCGGCCCGCAGGTTCCGCCTTCCCGGACAGCATTTGACCTGGGTTAAGAAGGATCCGCCTTCGCGGAACTTGCCGTGATCCTGACCGGTTGGGCGCAGGTATCCGCCCTCCATCGAAGGGTGGCGCATGACCATGACACACATCATCGGAGCACAGGAATGGCGGGAACGATCGGCAAGGACACCGGCGCGCAGTCGCACGCACAGGCCTTCGAGACGCAGGTGGGCGAGGGGGGAGAACTTCATCAGCTGGCGCCCGGCATCGGCGATGCGTTGACGACGCAGCAGGGCGTCCCGATCGCGGACGACCAGAACAGCCTGAAGCTGGGCGAACGCGGCCCGACGCTGCTGGAGGACTTTCACTTTCGCGAAAAGATCTTCCACTTCGACCATGAACGCATCCCCGAACGCGTAGTCCACGCGCGCGGATTTGGCGTCCACGGCACTTTCACGCTCGATGAAAGCCTGGCCGAATACACCACCGCCAAGGTGCTGACCGAAGTGGGCGAGCAGACGCCCATGTTCGTGCGCTTTTCCACGGTGGCCGGCAACAAGGGCTCGTTCGATCTCGCACGCGACGTGCGCGGCTTTGCGGCCAAGTTCTACACCAAGGAAGGCAACTGGGACATCGTCGCCAACAACATCCCGGTGTTCTTCATCCAGGACGCGATCAAGTTTCCCGATCTGGTTCATGCCGCAAAGCAGGAGCCGGACCGCGGATTCCCGCAGGCCCAGACGGCGCATGACAACTTCTGGGATTTCATCGGCCTGACGCCCGAATCCATGCACATGATCATGTGGACCATGTCCGACCGGGCGATCCCGCGATCCTTCCGGTTCATGGAAGGGTTCGGCGTCCACACGTTCCGCCTGATCGATGCGGAAGGGAAGGGCACTTACGTCAAGTTCCACTTCAAGCCGCGCATGGGCCTGCAGTCGGTGATGTGGAACGAGGCGGTCAAGATCAACGGCGCCGATCCCGACTTCCACCGCCGCGACTTGTGGGATGCCATCACCATGGGCACTCCGCCGATCTGGGATTTGGGCGTGCAGCTGTTCGACGACGATTTCGCCGACAGCTTCGAGTTCGACGTGCTTGATTCCACCAAGATCATCCCGGAAGAACAGATCCCCGTGCGCCGCATCGGCAGCTTCGTGCTGGACCGCGTGGTCGACAACTTCTTTGCAGAGACGGAGCAGGTTGCCTTCTGCACCCAGAACGTGGTGCCGGGCATCGGCTTCACCAACGACCCGCTGCTGCAGGGGCGCAATTTCTCGTACCTCGACACCCAGCTGAAGCGCCTGGGTAGCCCCAACTTCACGCATATCCCGATCAACGCGCCCAAGGTGCCTGTGCAGAACTTCCAGCAGGACGGGCACATGGCGATGCGCAACCCCAAGGGGCGCGTGAATTACGAGCCCAACAGCTGGGGCGGCCCACGCGAAAGCCCCGATATCGGCTATCGCCACTTCCCCGCGCAGGAAACGGGCCGCAAGGCACAGGTCCGTTCCGCCACTTTCGCGGACCACTACAGCCAGGCGCGACAGTTTTTCATCAGCCAGACCCCGATCGAGCAGAAGCACATCGGCGACGCGCTGGTGTTCGAGCTTTCGAAGTGCGAACGCATCGACATTCGCGAGAACATCGTCTCGCACCTGCTCAACATCGACGAGACGCTGGCGACGGTCGTGGCTGACGGACTGGGCCTGCCCAAGCTGCCTAAGCCCTTCCCGGCGGCGGTCCCCACCCGCACCGATCTGCCGCCCTCCGAAGCGCTCAGCATCGTCAAGCGCGGCCCGGACAGCTTTGCCGGGCGCAAGCTGGGCATCCTGGTGACGGACGGCGCAGCGGCATCGCTGGTCAAGGCGCTGGTGGCTGCCGTCGAGAAGCTGCCCGCGATCTACGAGATCGTGACGCCCAAGGTGGCAGGCGCGACGCTTGACGACGGTACCATGGTCGAAGGCAAGCAAAAGATCGATGGCGGGCCATCGGTCCTCTACGATGCCGTAGCCGTGGTCGTGTCCGCCGAAGGTGCGGCGATGCTGGCAGAGGACAAGACCGCCAAGGACTTCGTCAACGACGCGTTCGGGCACGGCAAGTTCATCGCCTATACTGCCGAGGCGCTGCCCTTGCTGGAACGCGCCGGCATCGCTGCAACGGATCACGACGAAGGCCTTGTGCCGCTGGAAGGGGCAGGCGATGCGAAGGCCTTCCTCGACAGTTGCGCGCTCCTGCGCGTGTGGGATCGTGAACTGAAGATCGACCTCGATGCGGCGGGCTTCCTGAAGGCGAACGGCGGATGACCGCTGCGGCCATGTGTCCGGGGACGGCGGAGCGTGAAGCTCCGCCGCTTCCGTCGGCTGATCGCCTGCAGGATCTGCTTTTCGACGCCGCCCGGCTGGGTCGGGATGACGTCATTCCCGCATTGCTGCAGGCGGGTGCCGACATCGAGGCATGTGACGCACGGGGGCATTCGCCGCTCGTGCTCGCCAGTTACCACGGCCACCGCAGCACGACTGCGCTGCTGCTGGACCTTGGCGCTCGGCCTGACGGCACGGGCGGGCCCGGTGGTAGCGGCAGCGCGCTGATGGGTGTGGCATTCAAGGGCTATCTGCCCGTCGCCCGGCTGTTGCTGGATGCCGGTGCAGACCCGCGCCACCGTAACGGGGCGGGGCAGACCGCGCTGATGATGGCATCTCTGTTCGACCGCCGCGACGTGGTGCAGCTGCTGCTGGATGCGGGGGCGCCGATCGATGCGGTGGACGCCGCCGGCAACGATGCGGCGTCCGTGGCAGAGGCGCAGGGTAACGATGAACTCGCCCTCATGCTGCGCAGCATCGCTGCCGAAAACCTTGATCGAAGTTAGAAGCGCGGACCTCGACTCTGCTCCTGCCGGTTGGTTTGGCATGGAGAGAAGCTCGAAAGAAAAGCCCGTGGCCCTGATCGTCGGAGGATATTCCTCCGCGATCAGGCGCGAGGCAGCGGAGCTGCTGCGGTTCGGCTACGAACTGCGCGCGTTCGATACCGCGTGGGATGCCCTTGCCCTGTTCGGCGAGGTGATGCCCCAGGTGGCCGTGATCGGTTCGTTGCCACAAACCCCCTGTCTCGGCCTGCTGATCGACGACCTGAAGCGGTACGACGTCCCGATCGTGCGCCCCGGCGAAAGCCGGCTTTCGGCATTTGGTTCAACTTCGCGCGGCCACGCGGGTCACGCGCGCGCCTGAGCGGCGCATTCCAGTTCAGAGGATTCACATGCTCGACTTTACTCCGGCGGACCGATCCACTTCCGTCGACTTTTACCTGTCGGACGATTTCCAGCAGGCGCTGGCGCGATGGAACCGGCAGCGCTTGTCGCCCGCCTTCCCGGAGGAAGATTGGCAGGCGCGCCTTGCCGACGATCTCCAGATGCAGGTCGTGGAAGGGCAGTTCCTCGAAGCGCTTCGAGCCGAAATTGCGGACGAGGCCAGCAAGGCACCGCGTGACGCCGAAGGGTTCGTGGCGTGGTTCGAGGGGCTGATCGAACGCGGTCCCGGCCAGAACGACCCGCTTTTCCCGTGGCTGGCCGAACACGCCACGCGTGAGGAACTGCGCTGGTTCTTCGAGCAGGAAGCTGCTGGAGAGGCCGGTTTCGACGATCTGGTCGCGATGACGCAGGTCAAGCTGCCCGATCAGGCCAAACTGGAACTCGCGCGCAATTACTGGGACGAAATGGGCCGTGGCAATGCGAAGGGCATGCATGGTCCGATGCTGCACGTCGTCGCCGATGCGCTGGAAGTGGACCCCGCCATCGAGAGCACCGTGCCCGAAAGTCTGGCGCTTGCCAATGCGATGACCGGCATGGCTGCGTCGCGCCGCTATGCGTGGCATTCGGTGGGTGCGCTGGGCGTCATCGAGCTGACGGCGCCGGGCCGGTCCGCGCTTGTGGCAAAGGGCCTGCGCCGCATCGGTCTGTCCGGCAGCGAGCGTCGGTACTTCGATCTTCATGCCGTCCTTGACGTCAAGCATAGCGAGGCGTGGAACGAGGAAGCATTGTACCCGCTCGTCCAGGAAGAACCGGCACGGGCCGTGGCGATTGCCGAAGGCGCGCTGATGCGCCTGACTTGCGGGCAGCGCTGCTTCGAACGCTATCGCGCGCATCTGTGGCAGCATCGCGCCGCCGTCGCAGCCTGACGGAGACAAGCCCATGGCCGAAGAACACGAAGACGAACGTCTGAACCCCGGCATGAACGCCGAAGGCCAGAACGGCGTCGGTGGCCCGCCCTCCCGCCTCACCGAGAAAGAAGCCGACGCGGCCACTCGTCGCGCTGAGGAACAAGCGGGCACACAGCGGGACGCCCGCTATCCGACGGAAGATGCTGTCAGCGAGGCGGCGCAGGGCGAGGCGAAGAAGCCGTCCAACTGATCTGAAGGTCATCACAGAAATTCAGGGTGCCGGTCGATCTTCGACCGGCACTTTTCGTATGCACTGCCATGATCAAACCGTCGCCCCGGCGACAGGCCATTTCCCGACATCCGCCACTGTCCGGGATCAGGTGCTGGGCAACGCGAGAAGATTACCGACGGCTGCCCACATCGTCGCGCGGCTTGCCCTTTGTGGTGCGCTGGGCAGCGGCGGACTTGCCGGCCAGAACCGGGCCGCAGGCCGCAGACTTGGCATCGCCCGGATCGACGAACGCCAGCAGACCAGCAACCGGCGTCGCCACAACCGCCAGCCCCAGACCCGCACCTGCGCGGCCCAGCAACTGCGGACTGATGACCTGCAGCTTCGGCTCTGCAAAACGTCCGCCGATACCCACGGGCGACTGGCCCGAGAACAGGCTGAATTTCTTGCCGTCGGCCTTGAACGCAAGGTCCACTGCCTCTGTGGCGAAGCTGAAGCCGCCGCGACCGGTGACGACGTTCTTGCTGGTGTCTATCAGGATCGGATCCGCCATGGCGATACCCCCGCGAACGGTGAAGGCGAGGAGGCCGCAGTTGACCTCGATCGGCTTCTTCAGCTTGCCCTGGAACATCTTGGACAGGAAGGTGCCGAGGTCGAGCTCCGCAAGCTGGGCGTTCTGGGTCCATAAGGTGCCGTGCGGCATGATGAAGGCGATGCGCCCCGACGCCGATGCAAGGGAATCATGGATCGTGTCGCCGCGCCCGTCCAGTTTGATCCGGCCATGGATCGTGCCGGTCGTGCCGGAATCGGCCAGGCCATATCCCGCCAGCAACCGTCCCAGCGGTGTCGAGGCAAGCCGAATGTCATAGCTGATGGCGGATGGCCGCTGCCGCGTGTCGAAGATCAGGTCCGACGCCACATCGCCGCGCGCCATGGAGAATGTAAGCGGCGACAGCGCCAGCCGTCCCTTGTCCAGCGACAGCTTCAGCGCGATGTTGGAGACGGGCACGTTGCGTGAGCGGACGACCGCGATCTTCCACTCCAGCCCGGCATCGAACCGCTGCATCATCTCAACCGGCAAGTTGGCATCGGGCAGTACGCGCCGGGCGCCGGCGCCTGTCGCGGCGGCCGCAGCTACCGCGCCTTTGGCGGCAACGACATCCGGGTTGTAGCCGATGAAGGGCGCGGCATCGACGATATCCAGGCGCCGGGTCGTCAGCGCCGCATCCAGCCGCAGGCGCTGTTCGTTGGTGATCGTGAACCGTCCCGACAGATCCGATTGCCCGAAGGTGCCGGTCATGTCGGTAAAGCGATAGGTGCGATCGCGCTTCACCATGTCTGCTTTCAGCGCATAGCGCCGCGTCTGCGGGATGGCGACGTCGATCACAGCCAGCAGATCGGAAAGGTCGCTTCCCTTGGCGGATACCTTCAGGGGCACGCCCTCCACATCCGTAAGCGTGGGCAGGGTGCCGGCCACGGTGATCACGCTGTTGGCGGCCCAGGCCTGCGCTTCAAGCTGGTTCCGGCCCCCGGTGATGCTGGCGTCGGGGGACAGCAGCCGGGCGTTGAGCCGAAAGGGCGTGTTGCGGAAACGTCCGGTGCCCTTGACGCCCACCGCCTTGCCGATCCGCGCGTCCTTCGCCGCGATGGGATCGATGGCAAGGTCTGCCAGCAGCGGCATTTGCGGGTCGACGTAGCGGATCTTCGTGCCCGTCACCGTGGCACGATCAATGCGCGGCATCTCGAACGGCTTGCCATCGCCCTCGGAGCTGAATGTCCAGGTGTTGCGGCGGTGCTGCTTGTCCCACTCCAGATTGGCGACGCCCTGATCCAGATCGAGCGCGTAGAACCGCCGCTTGCCGAACAGCAATGATAGCGGTGCGATCCGGGCATCGATCCGCCGGGCCGCGAACAGGGTACGCTCCCTGGCCCATTGCGGATTGGACACGGTCAGCCTTTCCGCCACGAACTTGATGCGAAAGGGGGCGAAATACAGCTGGAAATCGCCTCCTACGGTGACCTTGCGATCGGTCAGCGAACTGGCGATGCTGCTGAAGGGCTGCTTCAGGAAGCGCCCCTTGGTGATGAAAAGGACCAGCCATACCGCGAATATCGCGCCGACGACCGCCAGCACCACATTGCGCACGATGTGCCACCGCCGCTGACGCTTGTGATCGGCAGGTTCGGCTGCGGGGGGCGGTATCGTCGAGGCTTCCTGGTCCATAACGGGAAAATCGCTTGAACAGGCGTTTTGGTTTCCAACGAGCGGAGACCCTTATGGTCCTACGTCTTCACCCTGGCCCTTCACGCGATGGCTCTGGCCTGCGGCAAAGCCCAGCGCCTTTGCCACGGCATCGTTCCAGCCATAAGGATCGGAGCGGATGACCGGCTGTCCGTCTTCGCCGAATAGCACGGTCTGGTACAGCAGGCGTACCGGGATTTCACGTGGTAGCGGCACGAAAGCCTCCTTGCCGGTCGCGCGGGCGCGATGCCATTCGTCAAGCACGCCCTCGTCGCGGGCCAGCATTTCGGCAAAGCCCAGCGCGTCCTCCACTCGCACGCAGCCATGGCTGCGCTGGCGCTGCACCTCCTGGAACAGTTGCTTGGCTGGCGTGTCGTGGAGGTAGATCTGGTGCTCGTTCTTCATGTCGAACTTCACCAGCCCCAGCGAGTTCTTCGGCCCCGGCTGCTGCACGATCCAGCCGTCCTTCCACGCCATGTTGTTGCGGCGCAGATACGCGCTGCCTTTGCCCGCGATCTCCTTGCTCTGGATGGAGCGGGGCACCGTCCATGTGGGGTTGGCCACGAGGCGATAGATGGGGGAGCCGAGTTGGGGCGTTTCGTTCTCAGGTTCGCCAACGACGGCCTTACGGGTATCCACCATCTTGCCGTCCCGCCAATAGGCAAGCCGCCCGGCAGCGATGTTCACGTCGATCCGCGTGGCGGGCGGGGTGCGATCAAGCCAGCGCATGCGTTCCATGGCAATGGCGATCGCGCGCGCCTTGTCGAGGTCGGAGAGGTTGAGGATCTCAAGCGCGTCGTTGCCGATGACGCCGTCGGGCTTGATCCCGTAATCCGCCTGCATGCGCTGTACCGCGCGGACCATCGCGGGATTATAGCGGTCGCCGCCCGCAGCCCCCCCATCGAGATAGTCCAGCGCCACCAGCTGCCGTGCGATCAGCGGGATGCGGGGGTCGGTGGAGCCGGGCTTGAGCGGCTCGCTCTTCGCGGGAATAGCGGGCGTCTGGGCATCCTGCGGTCGGCGCAGGGCGAGATATGCCTTGGACAGGCGATGGTATCCATCCGCGTCAGGAGCAAGGCCAGCCAGCCACTCGCCCAGCTTGCGGTCCTTCAACGCCTTGGCAAGGCCCGGCAGCAGATCGGGCCGGGGGCGGGGGACGGTGTATACGTCGTAGAGCTTGGTAGGGTCTGTAGCGCCGCGGGCCAGCGCCGATGCGTAGCGAAGCGCGCTTTGCGTCAGCGCCCGGTCGCCATCGGCATTGCCGGGCTTGCCTTCTATCGCGAAGGTCATCGCATCCAGCCCATGCTCTGCGCGCCGGTCCATGGCAGCGCGAAGATCGCGCACGGCATCGTCCGTCCACTGGACCTGATCGATGCTGACGGCGGACGGCGGCGCTTCGGGCGCTTTCGAGCCTGACCCGCACCCCGACAACACGCAAGTCATGGCGAGGAGCGAGGAAGCGATCAGACCTTGGCGCATGCGGATCTCCTTGAAAGACCCGTATATCAACGGAGTAGCGCCCCGGATGTTGCATCCTTACGCATAACGATAAGGCCCGCCCTTCACCAACGCGGCCTGATAGGCGGGGCGGGCGTGGATCTTGTCCAGCCATCCAAGAGTTGCAGGCCGTCCAACGTCCAGGCCGCCACGGTCGCAGGCGGCTTCGAGCGGGAAGCTCATCATGATGTCGGCAGCGGTGAAGGCGTCTCCGGCGAACCACGGCCGCGAAGCCAGTTCGCGTTCCACGAAGTCGAGGTGGACGTCGATCATCGGTTGCAGCTTCTTCTGCGCGGTCTTGCCCACTAGCGGGATGCGGCCCAGCACCAGATTGACCAGCAGCGGCGGCATCAACGACCCTTCGGCATAATGCAGGAAGTGCCGATAGCGCAGCGCCGCATCGTCGGCATAGGGCTTGCCAAGTCGCCCGTCCGCCTTGGCGACAAGGTACTCCACGATCGCGCCGGTTTCCGCGATGATCCGTTCGGCCCCGGATGGATCGCGGTCGACGATGACCGGCGATTTGCCCAGTGGGTGGATCCGCCGCAGTTCGGGCGGTGCCAGCATGGTCTGCGGATCGCGTTCGTATCGCTTCACTTCGTAGAGGATGCCCAGTTCCTCCAACATCCAGAGCACGCGTTGCGAGCGGGAATTCTCAAGATGATGGACGATGATCGTCAATGCCAGTTCTCCGGGATGGGCTTTGACATCGAACGAGCGGAGGGCGGCAAGGTTGCGCGTCAGGAAACGGCTTCGTCCAACTCCGTCGCCTGCGCCAGTACCACGAACAGCCCATCCACCGCTTCGGCAAGGCGTTCGTCCAGCACACGAAGCAGATCGGTCCACCCTGACAGGCCATCCAGTTCACCCGGCCCGTCCGATATGCCGCGCAGGCCGATCATCTGCACCCCAAAGCGCTGGCAGGCGCGCAGCACCGCATAAGTCTCCATCTCGACAATATCGGCGTCTATTTCGGCGTAACGGTCGCCGCCCACGATGTCACCGCCGGTGGACAGTGAGGCGCGGGGCAGGTCGGGCAGCATCACGGGCAGGGGCATGACCGCCGGATGGTCGGCAAACGGCGTAACGCCCTTGGCAAACCCAATGCGCGATGCATCCATGTCGCGCCACGACACGCTTTCCACCTGATAGACGGCCCCCAACTGACACCGCCGCGACCCGGCGGATCCGAGCGACACGACAAGGTCGGGCAATTCGCCGGCATCATGCAGCTGCTGCAGACAGGCCGTGGTGCCGATCGCCGCTTCCACAGGGCCAACCCCGGTGATCAGCGGGTCGATGCGCGCCTGCAGGTGCGCGCCATATTCGTGCGTTGTCGCCATGACAAACAGCACGCGCTTTCCCGCTATCGACGTCGTCTTCATCTCATACTCCTGGGCGCGCCTGCGCTGTTCTGCCCTCAGCCATTGCAAAGGCCATGGCCGCAGGCAAGCTGCTGCCGTTGCGGATGGCGGATTTCGATGACGGCTTGATTTCCGCGTTTCGCGTGCCAAGTTGAAGCCATGCAATCCCATACACGTTCGATGATCGCTGCGGCTGCCTTTGCCGTTCTCACCGGCCGCAAGGTCGCTGGACTTTATGATCACACTGCCAAGCGCGATCTGCGGATCGCCGCGGAGTATCGCGATGGCGGCATTCAGGGAGTGGACGGGGATCGACAGGCGAAGTTCGGCGGCACCCTCCCGGAAATCTTCGACGGCGGGGATCGCTCGCACATATCGTTCGAGGTGGAAGGCGATGCGGCCCGCGGCTATGACCGTGCTTCGTCGACGTTCTTCTCGGCGCAGGTCGCCGATGGGCTGGTGCAGGTCTACGATCATGGCAGCAGCCAGTGGTTCGCTTACGACGTGCAGGATGCCGACGCACCCGCCGCGTACCATCGAACTGCAAATCAGGCCTGACGATGTGCCCGCGTCCTAACCTACGTTAGTCCATCCCGTTCCGTATCGTTGTAACGGCGCCGGGCCGAACGGTTCGGCGGGTTCTCGATACGGCTATGACTGCAAGCATTCTGCAACGCCTCCATGCGCTGGAAGAGGCGGCATTGCATTCCGAAGGCGCACACTACGCACTGCACGACCTGGTGGCCTGCACATTGGCACGAATCCCCGAAGACGATTCGCGCGAAATGCTGCAGAGGCTGGCGTCACAGGTTTCCGTCCACGCGGACCGGATCGGTGCGATCCGGCTTGCGGGCTATCGACAGGAACTGGAATCGCTCGACTTGGAAATCCGGCACCGGCGGCAGGAATGGTGCAGCGATCAGGCGCTTGAAGACGCGATCACAAGCTCTCCTTCGTCCTCGCCGTCCCAATAGTGTGCACGCTCTCCGGTCACGCGGATGAGGACAAGGTCGGGCGTCTCGATGCCGTCCGGCCACCAGCGTTCCAGCCCCTTGGTCCAGTGCTCAGAGAATTGCGCCCGGTCACGGATCAGCACAGCGCGGCCTTCTATGTGAACGAAGAAGGGCCGCATACCCAGCAGGCCCGACGTTCCCTGATAGCTCAGGCCCACGCGCGGGTCGCCGTCGATGTCCGTAACCATGCGGGTGGTATCATCGGTGAAGAACCACGCGTCTCCGTCATAATCGACTTCGCGGTTGTTGCTCATGGGGCGGGCCGCGATGGCGCCGCCGTCCGCATGGGTTGCCAGCATCGCGAAATCGATGTCCCGCATCTTCCTGGCCAGTTCTGCAAGCGTCATCGTCATTTGCGTTTCCTCTCGTAGGGCTGAACGCACGACCGATGACGATGGTGGCAGAATTTCTCTGGAAGTTCAGGCTGCGGCCTTGCCCCAGGCGTTGCACTGAGCCTGTCCCTCGCCCTGCGATTTGCAGACCTGCGCCATCTTCGCGGCAAGATTTGCCAGCACTGCGCCGCCATCGTTCGCGCGGCTCCATTCGCGTACCGCCTGACCCCAGGCCGACACCTTGACCCGCGTGCGCTGGTAGTAGCTGCCGGGATTCTTCGCCAGTTCGTTTATCACGGCCTGCGCCGAGGCTTCGACGGCGGCCTTGTCCCTGGGCGCCTGCCGCAGCACGGTACTCGAATAAGCGATCGCCCACTGGACGCGGGTGGCCGGTCCTTCCGCCGTTTCATACGCCTTGCGCGCCCAGTCGATCGCGGCCTTGCCGTCGCCGGTTTCCTCCGCCAGCGCCGCCAGTGACAGCATGTAGTAATAGGGCGAGGCGGAGCGCTTCAATTCGCCTTCCAGCAGCGTGCGGGCGCCCTTGTCATCGCCGGCCTCGTGCAGGAGATCGGCGGCGTTGGATATGGCGGACTGGCGAACCATCGCGTCCTTGGCCGCACTATCGACCCAGGCAGAACGGGCGCGGACCTTGGCCAGCACGGCGGCGGGAACATGGCCGGTTTGATCCTTGGCAAGGGCGATGTCCGCCGCCACCGTGCCCAGACGATCCGGGATCGGCAATGAGGCGTCGTCATGTATCCGGTCCAGCGCGGCGATCAATGCACTGCCCAGCTTCGCCCGTTCCGGTCCGGCGGAGAGTGCGGCGACCAGCGCAGGGACGCTGTAGCTCAGTTCCTGCCGGTTTGCCTTGACCTCATCCGGCGATGCAAGGACTTGCGGAAGGGTCTGGGTCAGGGCCGCCTGCCGGGCGGGCGGCAGCACCGGCTTACCGTTGGGCGAACCTGCCCCTACCGTCAGCGCAAGCAGAGTGAAGCGCCGCTTCAGCGGCCCGTCCGGCGCAGCTGCGGCCAGCCGATCCAGCACGGTGGCGGCACCACCCGTGGCGCCGAAGTGGCGCGGATCGTTCTGCCAGTCGAACCCGGAAAGCAGGCTCCAGTCGTCTGGCGTCAGGCGTGCAGGATCGCTGGCCGCTGTCGCCAGCAGCGTTTCGATGGAGGTCGTGCGCGAAGCGGCCAGTCTCAGGACGTCGGCGATGCGCGCCACGGTGGCGCCGCTGGATACGCGGGTGATCTCGGACCCGTCGGGCCGCAGAACGATCACGGTGGGATAGCCGCTGATCCCGAACTTCTCCCCCCAACGCTGCGCACCTTCGGAATCGCCATCGAGATAAACCGGCACGAAGGCGCGTGTCTGCTCGATGAAGGCGGGATCCTTGAACAGGGTCGATTTCAGCTGGTTGCACGGCGGGCACCACCGCGCGCCCCAGTAAAGGAGCACGGGCTTGCCACTCTCCCGCGCCTCGGAAAACGCATCGTCGACGTCGCCTTCGCGCCAGGCGATCGCGCCTTCGGCATGTTGTGATGTGGTCCCGTCCTTTGCTCCGGAACTGTCGGCCTTGTGGTTGCACGCCGCCAATCCCGTAACAGCGACAGTCGCCAGCATGAACCGGAGCCAGGCGCCCTTTCCAGCGTTCATCATCAGTACCAAATCCCGTTCACCGCATCGACCGTTCTGGACATAGCGCACTTCGTTGTTAAGTCTATCACGATGGTAGACAATCTGGTGCATGGTGGCGCACCCTCGTCCGCCCGGCAAGGAGAGAAGAGATGACCGCACCGCGTGAAAGCAAGACGCATATCGGAACGCACAAGCTGCACCCGGACACGCTGATGCTGAACTACGGGTACGACCCGTTCCTTTCCGAAGGCGCGGTGAAGCCGCCTGTATTCCTGACTTCCACCTTCGTCTTCCCCACCGCCGAAGAGGGACGCGATTTCTTCGATTACGTCGCGGGGCGCAAGGAGCCGCCGCCGGGACAGGGCAGGGGGCTGGTCTATTCGCGCTTCAACCATCCCAACAGCGAGATCGTCGAGGATCGCCTCTCCGTGTTCGAAGGGGCCGAAGCGGGCGTGGTGTTTTCGTCCGGGATGGCCGCGATCACCACGACGGTGCTGGCCTTTGCCCGTCCCGGCGACGTCATCCTCCACTCCCAGCCCCTGTACGGTGGCACGGAGACGCTGCTGGCG
Source organism: Novosphingobium gossypii (assembly GCF_050433305.1). Taxonomy (NCBI): domain Bacteria; kingdom Pseudomonadati; phylum Pseudomonadota; class Alphaproteobacteria; order Sphingomonadales; family Sphingomonadaceae; genus Novosphingobium; species Novosphingobium gossypii. Next base: position 268,675 of record NZ_JBNPXM010000002.1, read on the forward strand.
CGCACTTTCGCGAACCTTGGCATTGCCACGGTAGGCTTCGCAGACGGGCTGGACGAAGCAGCCATAACCGCTGCCGCCCGCCAGGCCGCCGCAGCGGGCCGGGTGTCCATCGTCCTTGTCGAGACGCCTGCCAATCCCACCAACAGCCTTGTCGATATCGCCCTACTGAAGCGGATTTGCGATGCCATAGGCGAAGAGCAGGGCCACCGCCCGCTGCTGGTTTGCGACAATACGCTGCTTGGGCCGGTGTTCCAGCATCCGCTGCAGCATGGCGCCGACATATCGCTTTATTCGCTGACGAAGTACGTCGGCGGCCATTCCGATCTGGTAGCAGGCGCGGCGCTCGGTTCGGCGGCGCTGATGCGTGAAGTGCGGCTGCTGCGCAGCGCCATCGGCACGCAGCTGGACCCGCACAGTTGCTGGATGCTCAGCCGATCGCTCGAAACGCTGGGGCTGCGGATGGAACGGGCCAACGCCAATGCGCAGAAAGCCGCCGCCTTCCTTCAAGGCCACGCCAAGGTCGAGCAGGTCGCCTACCCCGCCTTCTTCCCGGAAGGGTCTCCCCAAGCGCGCCTGTTCGCCACCCAGAGCACCGGCGCGGGATCGACCTTTGCTTTCGATATCGTGGGCGGGCAGCCCGCCGCGTTCCGCTTTTTGAACGCGTTGCAGATATTCAAGCTGGCGGTCAGCCTTGGCGGCACGGAATCGCTGGCCAGCCATCCGGCTACGACCACGCATTCAGGCGTCCCGGTCGACGTGCGCGACCGGATCGGCGTGCTGCAATCCACCGTCCGCCTGTCGATCGGCGTCGAACACCCTGACGACATTGTCGCCGATCTGGCGCAGGCGCTGGACGCCGCCTGATGGGGATCACTCTGCCTGCGGGCTGATGACCTGGTTCTGTTCGCGCGCCTGCAGGACGCGGCTTCCGGGCGGCACGTCATGGGTCAACCAGACGTTGCCGCCGATCTCCGACCCCGCGCCGATGGTGATCCGGCCAAGGATTGTGGCCCCTGCGAAGATCACGACGCCGTTTTCGATGATCGGATGGCGCGGGATCGCCTTGACCAGCATCCCGGTGTCTTCGGTCGGGAAGTTCTTCGCCCCCAGCGTGACGCCCTGATATATCCGCACGTTGTCACCGATGATCGCGGTTTCGCCGATTACCACGCCCGTGCCGTGGTCGATGAAGAAGCCCTTGCCGATCCGGGCGCCGGGATGAATGTCGATCCCGGTGCGCCCGTGCGAGATTTCCGAGATGATGCGCGCCACCAGCGGCGCCCCTTCGAGGTGCAGCGTGTGGGCCAGCCGGTGGTGAATGATCGCCAGAAGGCCGGGATAGCAGATCAGCACTTCATCCAGGCTGCGCGCGGACGGGTCGCCCCGGAAAGCCGCTTCGATGTCGATGTCCAGCAGGCGGCGTATGGCAGGCAGCTGATGGGACAACGCCAGGACGATGCGTGTCGCGCCATCTTCTATCGCCTGCGCATCGGGCGCGTCGAGGGTATAGGTCAGTTCAAGCCGCAACTGGGCGTGCAGGCGGCTGAGCGCGATCTGCAGGGTCTGGGTAACGAACTTGTCCTCGTTGTGCAGGCGCACGAAATCAGGCCCCAGCCGCAGCGGGAACAACGCGCCGCACAACTCGTCCATCACCTTCGCTAGGCGGACCCGCGACGGGAAACTTTCAACGCCGTATTCGGCATGATGGGTGTTGGCCTGCCGCCATTCGCGCCGAATGTCGGCCAGCTCCTGCACCAGCCCGGAGACGTTCCAGAAGTCCGCATCATCGGGGGCGGAACTCCCATCCAAGGGTGAAGTCGGCTCTGTAGTCATGACGAGAATGCCCGAAAATCAAGCCATGTCCCTGATGTCATGGCTATTCTCAACTAAATTTGTAGATTTACACGGTCAAGCCAGCAGCATCGTTTACCCGTCCAAGAAAACATGGTCGATGGCGAAGATGCACTTTCCTCCGTGTCGGGCGGCAATGATGGCTAGGGCGACCGCAAATAAATCTTGCCGTTGACTTGGCCATACGCCGGCATAGGTTTGAAGGGTCCGGGGCGCGGGTTTGTTCCCGCCGCTCTGGCCCGGCTGCCCGCACGCGCGGCGCCGCACCTTGCGCTCTGGCGCCTGTGCCCGGACGACAGCGTCAGGCATCGTATCCGTCCCGTTTCCACGCCGCTCTCCACGCGCCGGCTGCAACGCATCGCGCCGCAAGAGCCGGCCCGCCTTTTCGAAAGGTCCGACATGTCTCTCAAGCTTTCCGACACCGTTCCCGATTTCACCCAGGATTCGACCGAAGGGCCGCTGCACTTCTACGACTGGGCGGGCGACAACTGGGTGGTGCTGTTTTCCCATCCGCGCGATTTCACGCCGGTCTGCACCACCGAACTTGGCACAGTGGCCCGGCTCAAGCCGGAGTTCGACCAGCGCGGGGTCAAGGTGATCGGCCTGTCCGTGGATCCCGCCGACAGCCATGAGGAATGGTCAAGGGACATTGAGGAGACGCAGGGCACGGCGCTGAACTTCCCGCTGATCGCCGACCATGACCGCAAGGTATCGCAATTGCTGGACCTGATCCATCCGAACGCCTCCGATACCACGACCGTTCGGACCGTGCTGGTGATCGACCCTGCGCGCAAGCTGCGGCTGACCTTGACCTATCCCGCCTCTACCGGCCGCAACTTCGCCGAAATCCTGCGCACGATCGACAGTCTGCAACTGACCGACAGCCACAAGGTGGCCACGCCGGCAGACTGGCAGCAGGGCGATGACGTCATCATCGTGCCGTCCGTCAGCGACGAGGCGGCAAAGACGCTGTTCCCGGGCGGATGGGTCACCAGGAAACCCTATCTGAGGCTGGTGTCCCAGCCCGGCTGAAGCCGCCGCATCGTCAGCCGCCAAGGTACGAAAGGCCCGCCATGATCGACCTCTATTACTGGACCACGCCGAACGGTCACAAGATCACGATCTTCCTGGAAGAGGCGGGCCTGCCCTATCGCATCACCCCGGTCGATCTCGATCGGGGTGAGCAGTTCCTGCCGTACTTCCTTTCGATCGCGCCCAACAACCGGATACCGGCGATCGTGGACGATGATCCGGCCGATGGCGAACAGCCCCTCGCGGTCTTCGAGTCCGGGGCGATCCTGCACTATCTGGCTGAGAAGACCGGGCAGTTCCTGCCGCCCGACTTGCGCGGACGGACCGAGGCAATCCAGTGGATGTTCTGGCAGGTGGGCGGGCTGGGCCCGATGGCCGGGCAGAACCACCATTTCCGCCACGCCGCGCCTGAGCCGATTCCGTACGCCATCGAACGCTATAGCGCCGAGACAAGCCGCCTCTACGGGGTGCTTAACAAGCGCCTTGCGGACCGGGAGTATCTGGCCGGGACGGACTATTCAATTGCCGACATCGCCAGCTATCCCTGGATCGTGCCATGGCAGCGGCATGGCCAGTCGCTGGACCGGTTCCCGCATCTGCAGCGCTGGTTCGATGCCATCGGCCAGCGTCCGGCAGTGGCCCGCGCCTACGCTCTGGTGGCAGAGGTGAACCCCGGCGCCGACGTGCCGTCCGGCGTTTTCGTCACCGGGGCCGATACCCGCTAAGCGCTGTCAGAAACCGATGGCGCGGCCTTCGCGGCGGGGGTCGGCACCGCCCAGATAGCCGCCGTCTTTCCTGATGATCGCCTGAATGCCGGACTCCTCGCCCTTCGAGGTCGACAGCGGAAGATCGCGGGCGCTCAGCCCCTGCATGATGGTGCCCGGGAAGGGATCGGCGCTGAACTGCTGGCCCTTGGCGACAAGGTTGGGCAGCGCTGCCGATTCCTGCGGCGTCATGCCCCAACCCAGCATCGCTACCAGCACCTTCAGGTTGTAGGCCTGGATCGCGCTGCCGCCGGGCGACCCCGCTGCCGCGTGGAACGTGCCGTCGCGGTTGAGGACGATCGCCGGCGCCATGCTTGAGCGGGGACGCTTGCCCGGCCCCGGCGCGTTGGCGGCAGGCGTGCCATCGGCATCCGTCGGCGAGAACGAGGAATCGGTCAGCTGGTTGTTGAGGAAGAACCCGTCCACCATACGGCCCGATCCGAAGATCGATTCCACCGTGGTCGTCATCGAAACCACATTGCCTTTGGTGTCTACGACGATGAAGTGGCTGGTGCCTCCCGGCTCCAGAGTGTTGTCGGCGCCCCGATCCGGCGCGCCTTCGGGGTGGCCGAACGTCACCGGCCCGGCCTTCTCGCCGATCAGCGCGGCGCGCCGGGCAAGATATTCGGGCGCGAGCAGGCCCTTTACGGGCACGTCCACGAAGGCAGGATCGCCGACATAGCGGTCGCGGTCGGCATAGGCGAGGCGACTTGCCTGCGCGAATTCGAACCACGCCTTCTCGTCGGCCGCATTGCGCGCGGCGATGTCGGTGTGGTCGAGGATGCCCAGCGCGATCTGCAGCCCCGGCCCGCCGGAAGGCGCCTGAGGGGTGCACACCACCCACTTCAGGAACGGCTTGCAGAGCGCAGGCTTTACCGTGGGACGATAGGCCGCCAGATCGGCCAGCGTCATCGTGCTGGGGCGCGGCCCCTGATGAACGCGGTCGAGGATGTCCTGCGCCACCGGCCCGGTCAGCAGGCCCGAGGCGCCATAGCTGGCGATGCGGCGCAGGGTCTGTGCATAGGCGGGGTTCTTCAGGCGATCACCGGCCACATAGCGCGAGCCGTCAGCCTTAGTGAAGTAGCGGACAGTATCGGGCGCACTGGCCTGCGGAGCTTTGGACACGATCATCCCGGCAAGGCGCGGGCTGACGATGAAACCTTCGTCCGCCAGCTTTTCGGCCTGATCGAACAGATCGGCCCAAGCCAGCTTGCCATGGTCCCGATGCGCCTGGTCAAGCATAGCGATCGCGCCGGGAACGCCGGTGGAGATGCCGCCCAGCACCGCGTCGAAGAAGGGCAGGGGCTTGCCGTCATCGCCGACGAAGAGGCGATCCGTCGCGCCCTTCGGGGCGACTTCACGCCCGTCGTAAGCAGTGGTCGTGCGCGTTCTGGCGTCATAGTAGACCATGAAGCCGCCGCCGCCGAGGCCGGAACTCTGCGGCTCCACCAGACCCAGAACAGTCTGGATCGCCACCGCTGCATCGACGGCGGAACCCCCGCGCTTCAGGACTGCGAGCCCCGCCTCCGTCGCCACCGGATTGGCCGTTGCTACCATGGCATGGCGGGCGAATCCGGACTGTACCGGCTTTGCCGCTGCAGGAGGGGGCGTCGGCGCTTCGGCCGCTGCGGGTGCAATCGCGGAAAAGGTGAGGGCGGCTAGACCAGCGGTCAGGAGCAGGGCGCGCAAGCGGTTCTCTTTTCAGGTCGGCAAAAAAGTAACGGGCCTTGCGCCGCTACGGAAGGTTCCGCAGTGGCGCAAGGCCGCCTTGTCGGATTACCAGGTCAGGCCCGCGCGAACGTAAAGGTAACGCCCGTTGAAGCCGTAAGGCGAGTAGAACGGGAAGCTGGTCACGCCCGTGCTGTTGAGCGCGGCGGGAACCTTCTTGGGGTATACGTCGAGCAGGTTGTTGGCACCGACTGCCAGGTTGAAGGCACCTTCGCGGGGCTGGTAACGCAGTTCGAGGTCGGTGATGGCGCGCTTGCCGGTGTAGTAGTCGCTGGTTACCACGGTGCCCGGCTGCAGCACGTTGCCGTAGTACGTTACGCGCGCAGTTGCGCCCAGCGTATCGCCGGCCCAGTTGATCGTGCCTGCCACCTTTTCGCCGGGGGTGCCCTGCTCGATGGTCAGGATGCGGCTGCGGGCGAACAGGGTGGACAGCGGGCTGGTGGGCACGCGGGTGATCTTGATGTCGTTGACGTTGCCCGCGATCGTGAAATCGAAGGTGCCGGCGTTCTCGGTCACCAGCTTGTAGTTGGCGACGGCATCGATGCCCTTCGTGGTGCTGGCCAGTCCGTTGAGGAAGAACCGCGCGGCGGACACGCCGGGGATCGACGTCACCGGGATGTTCTCCGACAGGCCGATCTGGTTGCGGACATGGATGCGATAGCCGTCCACCGTCAGCGAGAACCCGCCGCTGCGCACGACGAAGCCGGCGGAGAGGTTGGTCGATTTCTCAGGCTCCAGAGCCCTGCCACCCAGGGCCGTGGCAGTGGGCGAAGTAGCGGGATAGGTGCCGGTGACGATCTGGTTGCCGTTCTGGATGACCGAGGTGATCGAGGTGTAATACTGCTGGATCAGGCTGGGCGCACGAAAGCCCGTGGACGCGGTGCCACGGATCGCGAAAGCAGGGCTGAAGTCGTAGCGGAGCGACAGCTTGCCGGTGCCGGTGGTGCCGAAATCCGAATAGTCCTCGCCGCGCCCGGCCAGCCCGACGAGCAGCTTGTCCGTGACCTGCGCTTCGAGGTCGAGGTAGATCGAGCCGTTCTGGCGATGCTCGCTGACTTCGTTGAGCGTGGAGAAGCCGGGGAAGCCCTGCGCGCCAGGCGTGGCGTTGGGAAACACGGTGCCATAGCCGTAGGAAGCAGGTTCGCCGGCCTTGATCTCGTAGCTTTCACGGCGCCCTTCTATGCCCCACGCCACGTTCAGCGACTGGAAGACGTCGAACTGCTTGGAGAAGTCTACCCCTGCGACCCACTGGTCGTAGATCGATGCGCCATCGTAGAAGTCGGTCTGGCTGGTCGCACCATAGGTGTAGTTCGCCGAATCGCGGGTCCAGTAATCGATCCGGTTGCGACCGTAGCTGACGTTCACGTCGGCCTTCCACCCGGCGATCTCGCCGCGCAGGCCGCCTGTTACGGTGAAGTCCTTGGAATGGGTGTTGATGAGCGGAAGGAAGCCATCGAGCCCAAAGGCGGCTGCGGCGCTGTCGAGGCGGGGGAACGCCGCCGAGGTGGAATCGCGATACTGATACCCGCCGAAACCGTACAGTTCCCAGGTATCGCCCAGCGGCTTGGCGGCGTTGACGTAGACCGAATAGCTTTCCACCTTCGGATCGCCGAAGCGGTTGTCCACCACCGGTGTCGCTAGACGAGGGTCCACGTCGCCCCGGCTGGTGGGATTGCGGTGGGTATATTCACCAGAGACGGTCAGGAAGCCGTCGCCGCCCAGCTTCAGCCCCTGCCAGCCAGATGCGGTGACGGTGCTTTCCCCGGTGACGTGGCGGCCGTCGCGCGCGGTGTCGATCTGCGTGTCGTAGATTCCGTAAGTGACGGTCGCCCCGCCGCCATGGTCGGCTTCGCGCAGGCGCAGGTTGACGACGCCGGCAATCGCGTCCGAACCGTACTGAGCCGATGCGCCGTCACGCAGGACTTCGATCGACTGGAGTGCGGTGGAGGGGATGGTGTTGAGATCGACCGCAGCCGACCCGCGCCCCACCACGCCGTTGACGTTGAGCGAGGCCGATGTGTGCGCACGCACGCCGTTGATGAGCACCAGCGTCTGATCCGGGCTCATGCCGCGCAGGGTGGCAGGGCGGATGGCATCGGTGCCGTCCGTCGCCGAAGGGCGCGGGAAGCTGATCGAAGGCACCGTGTTGGCCAGTGCGGTGGCCAGTTCGGTCGTGCCCTGCTGCTTCAGATCCTGCGCGGTCACGACATCCACCGGCGATGCGGTATCCAGCTTGGAGCGGCCCTGCGCACGGCTGCCGGTGACGACGATCTCGTCACCGCCGCCGATGCCCGTGGCAGCCGGGACATCCTGAGCCTGCGCCACCTGAGCCTGCGCGATGGCAGCGCTGGAAAGCACCAGTGCATTCGTGAACTTCATCGTGGTCTCCTCCTAAAGCGCGCCCTTTGCAGGCTGACGCAGTTTATACCTGAAGCGTATCGTCGGTTCGTGCGCGCGGGGCGCCATGGTCGCCGGTCGATTCCAGCAGACCAAGCCGTCTGGACACGATCACTGGCACCAGCACCTGCCCGGCGACGTTGACGGCGGTGCGACCCATGTCGAGTATTGGGTCGATCGCCAGCAGGAGCCCTGCTCCCTCAAGCGGCAGGCCAAGGGTGGACAGGGTCAAAGTCAGCATCACCACGGCTCCGGTCAGTCCAGCCGTGGCGGCGGACCCCATGACGCTGACGAACGCGATCAGCACATAGTCCGAAGGCTGCAGTGCCAGCCCGTAGAACTGGGCGACGAAAATGGCGGAAATGGCCGGATAGATGGCCGCACAGCCATCCATCTTGGTGGTCGATCCCAATGGCACCGCAAAGGCCGAATAGGCACGCGGGACACCGAACCGCTCGGTCACTTCTTCGGTGACAGGCATCGTGCCGACCGAGGACCGCGACAGGAAGCCGATCTGGATCGCAGGCCAGGCAGTGGCGAAGAAGTGGCGTGGGCTGATCCGATGTGCCGCCAGCAATGCGGGGTAGACAACGAACAGCACCAGCGCGAGGCCGATGTAGATCGCACCCGCAAAAGATCCCAGCGCCGATAGCGCGTCCCAGCCATAGCTGACCACGGCGTCCGCCAGCAGTGCCGCTGAGCCGATGGGCGTCAGGGCGATGAGCCAGCGCAGAAGCTGGCGCAGCACGAGGTTGGCAGAGGTCACGAACGTCAGGAACGGCTCTGCCTTCGCGCCGATCCGCACGGCTGCAGCGCCCACCGCGACGGCTGCGATGATGATCTGGAGGACGTTGAAGGAGACCGACGTGGCCGCCTTGCCGTCGCTCAGTGTCGTCGATGCGGACAGCCCAAGGTAGTTCGCGGGCACCAGTCCCTTCAGGAAATCCAGCCAGCCACCGACCGAGCCTGGCCTTTGCGCCGCGCTGCTATCGATCCCGGCATGAAGGCCGGGCTGGATGATCAGGCCCAGCGCGATGCCGATGGAAACTGCGATCAGCGCGGTAATGGCAAACCACAGCAGCGTGTGCACCACCAGCCGTGCAGCATTGTCCAGCCCGCGCAGGGCAGCCACAGATGCGATGATCGCGGTAAAGACCAGCGGCGGCACCAGCGTACGCAGCAGTTGCACGAAAATTTGCGCGATCGTGTGGAATGTCGCCGTAGCGCCCATCACCGCGCCGCTTTGCGGATCGAGGCTGCGCACGATCAGTCCGGCAGCAAGGCCCAGGATCATGCCAAGCAGAACCTGTACGCCAAAGCCGGGCAGGCGGATACGAGGGGCGGAAGCGCTATCGGCAGACATTCAATTCAGCTTTCGACCGCCGTGCGGCATGTCGGCGCGGCGGTAAGAGAGAAAATGCAGGTTCATGCAGGTGATCCTGGCGCGGAAACGTCGTGTAAAGGTCACGCGTTCCATCTGGAAGCCACCCTTGGCATGCCGCAGACGTTCGAGGTACTTGCGGGCATTGGGACGCAGATGATCTCAAGAACTTTCCTGGCAATACAAGCACTGCCCAGCGGGCAGCATTCGATCAACTCTATCTAGACGGTAGACATATTTGGTCAAGGAAATCAGGTGCTCACGGGCGCAAAGTATGATTGGGGCTGCTGAAGGAAATCTTGCTGGACCGTTGCTGGCGAGCGGCAGGATCGCCATACCTGCCCCGGTTGACTCCAAATCTCAATCGAATAAGTTGAGAATAGGCGGTGACGAAAGCGCATCGTGTCTGGAAGGAACGGGTCATGCTTCATAACGATTTTCATGTCGTGCGAGTCGGCACGGACTGGGCGGTTCGGATTGGTGGGGAGGCGCTCGCTGCGTTCGCAAGCCAGAAGGCAGCGCTCAACCGGGCGATCGATGCTGCGCACGAGGCGGGCATGGCGGGCAATGCCGCGCAGGTGCTTGTGCAGGATGGATTTGCCGAACATCGCGCCGCGTGGGTGTTCGGGCGTCACCCTTACCCACCGACGGCCTGAAACCCCTATCGCTGGCGCGTTACCAGCAGGTCGGCCAGACGATCCACCGGTCGGCCGGGCTTCATCACCAGTGGAATGTCCGAGGCATGGTCCTGCAGCCCTGCCGGCAGGCCGGTTCCGCTGTATACGATGAACGGCACCATCGCTTCGCGCAGTCGAAGTGCAAGCGGGGTGACATCGCGGTCAGCCAGATTGGCGTCGACGATGGCTGCGGCGATGCTGCAGCCATCCAGATGGCAGAGCGCCTCTGCCACCGTAGCGAACGGCCCGGCCACAAGGCCGTCAGCTTCGACCACTTCATCCGAAATGAGCATCGCGATCAGGGGATCATCCTCGACGATCAAGACCATCAAGCCCGACAGCATGGGGTTCCTCTGAAAAACAGGAAAAGGCACATGAGCATACCCAACGGAACTAACATACGTTAAGTTCCTTGGCTTAATACATAAATGTGCCGTACCTTCAGAGCGTCTCGCGGGTTCACCGCTCTATGGTCTGGAGGAAGCTTGCGTTCCCGGCCATCACCGCTGTCAGCCGGCCCTCGACGCTGGCCGACTGCGTTCCGCTGAAAGGGAGCTTGAACATGGCTTCGGCATTTCTGCGAAAACTGGTGTCGGCGGGCGAAAGCCGCAATGCTCTGCCGGCCGAAGATCGCGATCTGGTGCTGAGCGTGTGTGACGACGTCCGGCCCTGTGGCGCCCGGCGCGACATCATCAGCGAGGGGGACCGGCCCGACTATGTCCACCTGATGATCGAGGGCTGGTCATGCCGCTACAAGATCCTGCCCGATGGATCACGGCAGATCACCGCTTTCCTGGTGCCCGGCGATTTCTGTGACGTGCACGTCACCCTGTTCGACCAGATGGACCACAACATCGGCGCGCTGAGCGACAGCCGGGTCGCGTTCATATCGCGGGCGCGGATGAGCCGGCTGATGGAACGTCCGCGTATTGCTCGCGCCTTGTGGTGGTCAGGGCTGGTGGACGAGGCGGTGCTGCGATCGTGGATCGTCAATCTTGGTCGCCGCGATGCATTCGAGCGGGTCGGTCATCTCATTTGCGAGATGCATGCCCGGCTGCGCAATGTCGGGTTGGCGCAGGACGGTGCTTTCACGATGCCTCTGACGCAGGAGGAACTGGGCGATGCAACCGGATTGACCCCGGTGCATGTCAACCGCACCCTCAGGCGGCTGCGCGAAGAACAACTGGCCACGTTCAACCGACAGCGCATATTCATCCCCGATGTCGGCATCTTGCGTGAAGCAGTGTCTTTCGATCCCAATTACCTGCACCTGCCGTCGCAAGTCTGACCGGGATCATCCATCTGCGGGAGCCGGGAGCGCCCGTCGCGCATTGCACCTTCATCGATGGAAGGATGACGAAATGCTGGAACATGTCCCCGCCTGGCTGGGCGCTCTGCTCAAGAACGTCCGCGCAGGCCACGCCAAACTGGCGATCGTGAAGGAAGATCATGGCGAGCGCATGATCCCGCTTTCCAGCCCCGCCTTCGCTGACGGGCAGCGGTTGCCGATCCGGTTCACCGCCGATGGAGAAGGCATTTCGCCGCCGCTCGTATGGGGGGCCGTGCCGCCGCAGACCGTCAGTCTGGCCCTGCTGGTGGAAGATCCCGACGCCCCCGCGCCGAACCCGCTTGTTCATGCGCTGGTGTGGAGCCTTCCGCCCGATCTGAACTCGCTTCCGGAAGGTGCGATTATTGCCGATGGGACCGGGGGCGCAGATGGCCGGGACGTCGGGCGCAACAGCTATTTCGTTGAGGGCTGGCTTCCGCCCGATCCGCCGACCGGGCATGGGGCGCATGACTACGTGTTCCAGTTGTTCGCTTTGTCGGAAACGCCTGTACTGGATGCCAATCCCGGTAGGTCGGAGTTTCTCGACGCCATTCGCGGGCACGTGCTGGCGGTAGGCCTGCTGGTAGGCACTTACTCGCGCGGAGACGCGGCATCATCGCAGCCGGACATCGCCACGGGCACATTGCGGGCTGCCGGAACCTAGACCGCCTTGTCCATCACGGCAGGACGAGCACGCGTTAGAAGCGATGACCGTCCTGCCGGATGTTGGTGCCGATCAGCCGCCCGATGCCGAATCCAGCGCGGCGCGAACAGCTTGCGACGTTTCGGGATCGTTGATGTCCACTGAAACGGTGATGCCACCCGCCAGGGCGGCATCGTCGCGACCATCTTCCAGAGGCACGGGAGCGTCGCCTCCGCTCAGGCTGTCCCCCGCGCTGTTCTCGTCACCGGCGGAGGCGACGAAGATGTCGGTTCGCGCGAGCCCAACCTGCTGGACGAGCCGCTCAACCGCCAGTTCGGCATCTTCGCGTGTGGCGTAAGTCTTCTCGATGCTGGTGCTCATGATTGCCGCTCCCGCCAGTCAGGATGCATAGCCGACGGGCTGGTCTGCCGGCTTGAAGGTGACGGGACGCAGCCCTTCCAGGTCTTCCGGCGGGACATGGCCGTGCGGATCGGGCCGGAAATGCGGGTCTGCACGGGCGTGATTGTCGCGCTGCAAGTCTGCACCGAGATCGGTCGGGGCATGTCCGGCGGTGGGATTGGCTTTACGGTCGAGCAGCTTCTTGCCGGCAAATGCCGCGATGCCCAGAAGAGCGAGCTTACGGATCATTCCAATGGCCTTTCCAAAAAGGGGAGATGCACCTTCAAGGCGCGGGTCGCCTCCCCGGTTCCGGCAGGTCTGGCAAAGTCATCACGTTCGGCGGTCAGCCGTGCGACAGGTTCGCCGGTTTGGGATGCCGACCGCTGCGAAGGTTTTCCGCAGAGCGATGTGCATGGCGCGTCTTCAGCAGATCGTGTCTGGTCAGAATGCCGATCACCCGTCGGCTTGCGGGATCGACAATCGGGATGCGCCCGCAGCCGGTATCGACCATCATGTCCGCAATCCGGCTGATGGCGTCCTTCGGATTGCCGGACGGCACCGACACGTCCGACAGCATCTCTGCCATGGTCGCGCCCGCAGGGGCACCGCCCACTTGCCAGCGCAAGGCGTCCAAGCGGGAAACCATGCCCAGCAGACGCCCTTCGTCATCGACGACCGGGTAGCTGCGGTGGCGGCCTTCTTCGCCGAAGAATGCGCATGCCTCCGCCGCGGTCATCGTCGCGGGCAGCGTGTGCGGGGCCGGCGTCATCACCTGCTCCGCCTGCAGGAAGTCCAGAGGATCGACCGTATATTCCTGAAGCACATGGCGTCCGCGACGGGCGATTTTCTCAGTCAGGATCGAGCGGCGCATCACCAGTACGCTGACGCCATACGCGCTGGCCGACGCAGCCATGGTCAGCGGGAGCATGGCAAAGTCGCCGGTCAGTTCCACGGCGAAAAGGGCAGCGGTCAGCGGTGCGCGCATGGCGCCGCTGAGGATCCCGGCCATGCCTGCCAGCGCCCACAGCGCGCCGCCGCCCGGCAGCATCTGCCCCAGCAGGAAGCCGAGCGCGCCACCCATCAGCAGCAGAGGCGCCAGCACGCCGCCCGAAGTCCCGGACCCCAGGGCAATCAGCCAGACCAGCGCCTTGACGACCAGCAGCGCCACCGCCACGCGGATAACCAGCGAACCATCCAGCAGGGCGCGGATGCTTTCGTATCCGGCGCCGAGGACATGCGCGTCGCACAGGCCGCCGATGCCCACGGCGATACCGCCGAGTGCCGGCCACCACATCCAGTGCAGCGGCAGGCGGGCGAAAATGTCCTCTACCCGGTAAAGCCCGTTCGACAGCACGGCAGCCTGCAGCCCTGCCAGTGCGCCCATGACCAGCGCGATGCCCAACAGTTCGGCATTAAGCTCCATCGCGTGATGGACGGGGAACATCGGGCCGCTCTCGATCAGCACGGGCCGCCAAAGGAAGGATACCAGCACCGCGATCACCACCGGCACGAAGCTTCGGGGCTTCCATTCGAACAGCAACACCTCGATCGCCAGCAGGATAGCGGCCATCGGGCTGCCGAAGATGGCCGTCATGCCCGCCGCCGCGCCCGCGACGAGCAGCGTCTTGCGTTCGGCGGCGCTCAATTGGAACGATTGGGCGAACAGCGATCCAATCGCGCCACCGGTCATGATGATCGGTCCTTCGGCGCCGAAGGGACCACCGCTGCCGATCGAGATCGCCGACGACAGGGGCTTGAGCAGCGCCACTTTCAGCGACAGCCGGCTCTCTCCATAAAGGATGGCCTCTATCGCTTCGGGGATGCCGTGGCCCCGGATCTTGTCCGAGCCGAACCGGGCCATCAGCCCGACGATCAGGCTGCCGATGGCCGGCACTACGACCAGCCACACCCCCAGAGCGTTATCGACTATCGCGGCAGGGGAGCCGTCCAGCCTGCCGAACCAGAACAGATTGGTCGCAATGGCGATGGCCTTTATGAGCACCCACGCTCCGAACGCGCCGCCGCTTCCGACCACGAGCGCGGCCGCCGCCAGAAGCAACATGCGCCAATTGGCACTGTGATCGGCCAAAGGGCGATGGCTGGACGACAAGGCGGGCAAAGAATGGGCAGCGGGCGACATGGTCATGACTCGGGACAACGAGGAAAGTGCGCCATTTATATCGTAATACGATATTTATCAACGGTTGACAAAGCGGTGCCCTGATGGGGACTTGGAGCGATGACCGCCGCGCTTACAGATGCCGATTACGCGGCCCTTGCCGACTTCCGTTACGCACTCCGCCGGTTTCAGGCTTTCAGCGAAGCGGCGGCGGCCGAATGCGGACTTACGCCCCAGCAGCACCAGGCTCTGCTGGTGATCCGCGCCAGCGATCCCGTGTCCGCGACAGTGGGGCGGGTGGCGGAGCGGCTGATCCTGAAACCCCACAGCGCCACCGGGCTGGTCGATCGTCTCGTCGCACTGAATCTGGTGGAGCGCCGGCCCTCGGTTCACGACAAGCGCCAGTCGTTGCTGGCGCTGACCGATCTGGCTTACGCCCATCTCGAAAAGCTCAGCGCCACCCATCGCGACGAAGTGCGCCGCCTGCGCCCTATGCTGGTGCAGATGTTGGATCGGATGGAAGGATGAGGGCGCGCGATTGCCGTCTCAGCGTAGCCTGAGGCGAGCGCGACATTCGCGGATGACGCCCGCACCTTGGCCTTAATGGCTCCGGCTGGCAGCAGGGCAAGGTTTGCCTGCGTTCCGTGACCCAGGGCATTCAGTCGATGCCCGCGCTTTTCGGTTCGCGGCGCAGCGGCATCGTCAGGCAATGGATGCCCCCTCCGCACGCAGCAAACTGCGACGTGTCCACTTCCAGCGCCTCGAAACCCGATTGGCGCAGTCGTTCCGCCACGTCAGGCAGGCCCGCGCTCATCACGATGGTGTGGCCATCGACCGACAGGACGTTGCACCCCAGACGCCGGGCATCCTTGTAACGTACTGGCAGAAGTTCGATGCCTTCTCCGGCAATGGCCTCAAGGAACGCATCGTCTAGCACATCGACGCAGGCAAGCGCGCGGTGATCGTCCAGCATGCAGAACATGGTGTCCAGATGCAGGAAATGCGGATCGAAGGCATAGCGCAGTACGCGCCAGCCATGTCGCTCGAAGCGGGCGGCAAAGTCATCCGCTCCATCAGGCGTTGTCCGTTCGCCCGACATGCCGACGATCAGCAGACCGGGCCGGGCGATGCATACATCGCCACCCTCGATCGTGCCTTTGGTCACCCGGTCCCGCACGGCAACGCCTGTGCGGGCAAGTGTGGCCAGCATATGATCCACCTCTGCCCGGCGGTGCGGCAGGGCCGGGTTCAACCCGACCAGGCCCCAGGGCGTCGTCACAGCAGCATCGCGAGTGAAACACTGATCTGCGAAATCAGGGTGGGCAGGCAGCGCGTGACACCGCACTCCGCGCCGGGTCAGTGTCTCGACCAGCTGCGCATGCTGTGTCCGCGCCAGTGCTGCGGATACTTCGAAGCCGTTGCGGATGCTTTCGCGCGTGACGGAGCAGCAGGGCACTGCAGACAGGCTGGACGGACCGCATAATACGACGTCGGTCAGGCGGTCCGTCTCGCCTGAGACCGTGGCCTTGATCGGTGCAGTTTGCTGATGAAAGTCATGCTGGCGGGAAAAATCCATCTTCATCGTCGGTGCCCTCCTGCGGTCAGGCCTGCGGAGCGGGCGGACGCTTCACCACCTGCCGGGCCCATTCGATCTCTCCGGCATCGGGGGGCGTTTCTTCGGATGGGCCGTCGGAAGGCGCGTCGGCAGATGGCTGATGCGGAACGGCTGTGTCTTCGGCAGGCGGCATGCCCTGAACGCCGCCGAGAGCCTCGTCGATGGCGGCGTCGTCAGGGCCTTGGTTCTTGTCGGACATCGAATTCTCCTCGGTCGATCAACACTGCCGGTCAAACGCCGTTCCGCCGCGTTGATCTCGTTGAAGAATTCGATGTGCCGACACGGGGCGAGCCTTGTCAGCCTCGCAGATCGTCGGGCACTATGCCGCCGTTCTCGGCCAGCTTGTTCATGACCGCCTTGTGCAGCGCGATGTTCTGCTCTGCAGATCCGTGTTCGCCTGCATGGACATTCAGCTCCTCTGCCAGTTCCTTGCGCGCGGCGAGGCTGGAATCGAGGTCCAGCAGCTTGAGCAGATCGACGATGGAGCTGCGATAGTTGCCGCCGTGATCGCTCTTCATCCCTGCCATGGCATCCAGCACTGCGCCGACATCGACGGACTGCTGCGCAGGTGCGGGGGCAGGCGTCGGGGCCGATGGCTGTGGCGGCGTTGCCTGCCCCGCAGCCGGTGCGGACTGGGGTTTCGGTGCAGCGGGGGCGGGCGTGGGGGCCTTTGCAGCGTCGCGGTGGAAGACCTTGTTCAGGATGTTCCCGAAGATGCTCATCTGTGTTTCCCTCGTGATGGAGCGACGCCGGATGCGCGGCGTCCCCGGTGCAACGTGCGAAGGCTCCAAATGGTTTTCCGGCCCAGGTTGGTTTTGCGGAACGTTCATGTCGATTGGTCGTTCAGCCATCGTCCCGAACCATCCAACGCGGAGCGAGAAGTCATGAAGCATCACCTGCTGCTTGCGGCGTCCCTTGCCGTCGTCAGCCTTGCCGGCTGCAAGAAGGAAGCCGAGCCTGTAGCCACTGCCACGTCGGAGGTTGCTGCGGCGGACACCGGCGCTGCGGTTGCCACCGATCCCGCGCAAAGCCCCGGCCAGTCGTTCGCCAATGTCGCCGCAGCAAGCGACGCTTTCGAGATCGAGGCTTCGAAGCTGGCGGCAACCAAAGCGACCGCCGCCAAGGTGAAGACGTTCGCCGAACAGATGGTGAAAGCCCACACCGATTCCACCGCCAAGCTGAAGGAGGCCGCCGCCAAGGCTTCACCGCCGATCACGCCGGTGCCCACCCTGACCGCAGCTCAGCAGGCGCAGCTGGACACGCTCAAGAGCAAGTCGGGAGCCGAGTTCGATCGCGCCTACGTCGATGCGCAGGTGACTGCCCATCAGGCGACGCTGGATGCTCTGAACGGGTACTCCGCCGGTGGCGACGTGCCTTCGCTGAAGGATTTCGCCACAAAGCTGGTGCCGATCGTCACCGCCCACCTCAACATGGCCAAGGCGCTCTGACCGGACAGAAACCCGCGCAAGGCCCGTTGCAGGGGTCTGGAGACAGCCGTCTCCGGGCAAGGGCGACGGGCCGTTTGCGCACCGCCTGGTATTTGCGCAGCACGATAGAGGCCTGAGCCCGCCAGCCTTGCTCAGGGGGCGGAGCGGCTAGATTTCGTATTCAAGCTGCCAAGGCGACGTGGCGGTGACTTCGGAACGTCGGCGCGGGGTGCGGTTCCTCATTTCGCCGTAAAGCTTCTTTACGATCTCGCTACCGGTGCGTGTCAGAAGGCCGGGGACCAATCCGTGCACGATCGCTGCCAGACCAGCTCCGATCATCAGCACGCCGAAGCGGGTGGCGACGTACCAGTGTTCGCCGTAGCTCTCGTCCACCGACTTCGGGTGATCGACAAACAGTTTCCGGAACAAGAACGCCTCCTGATTGCTGCCATGGCTCTCGGCAAATGCCGGCATCATACCGTCCGCAACGCGGTCCGATCAATGGTCTGCCGTGAACGGCCGGCCAAATATCGTCAGCGGCCTCGGCTCTTGAGAGCGGAAGGAAGGCTGGCGGCGATCCAGGGCGATGCCTTCTCATAGGCGTGGCCGACCTGCAGCACCGCAAGATCCGCATGCCGCCTGCCGATGATCTGAAGGCCGATGGGGAGCTTGCGGGCGCCGCCGAAGCCTGCAGGGACGGCCAGCGCGGGAAGGCCTGCCATGGTTGCCGGCAGGGTCACTTCCATCCAGCGGTGGTAGCTGTCCATCGGCTTTCCGGCGATTTCGGTGGGCCAGTGCGTGGCGACGTCGAACGGGAAGACCTGCGCGGTCGGTAGCACCAGAAAGTCGAACTGCTGGAACGCGGCTTCGAATGCCTGATAGATGCGCGTGCGCCCTGCCGATGCTGCGGCGAGTTGCGGGCCGGTGAGATTCATGCCGCCCTCGACCTCCCAGATGGCTTCCGGCTTCATCAGCGCGCGCTTTGCCGGATCGTCGTAGAATGCCTGAAGGTCGGCGCCGACTGACCAGTGGCGCAGCGTTGCGGCGGTGCGCCACATCGCGTCCGCCGGTTCGGCCAGCGTGGCTTCATCCACCTGCATGCCGATTGCCTCGAACGCGCGGAGCGCCCTGGTGCAGGTGTCCATCACTCCTGCTTCCATCGGGAGCGCGCCGCCCAGATCGCCAAGCCACCCGATCTTGCCGCCTTTCCAGTCCCGGTCCAGCGCGCGCGCGAACACCGCTGGATCGCCGCCCAGCGAGAACGGTGCACGGGCATCTTCCCCCGCCTGGACCGACAGCAGCATCGCCAGATCGGCAATGGTGCGGCCCAGCGGCCCGGAAGTCGCGAAATTTTGCCAGAACATGTCGCTGTTTGGCACCGATGGCACGCGCCCGAAGGACGGACGCAGACCAAAGACGTTGTTCCAGCCGGGCGGGTTGCGCAGCGATCCGCCAAAGTCACTGCCGTCTGCCACCGGCACCATGCGCAAAGCCAGCGCCACCGCGCCGCCCCCGGTGCTGCCGCCCGCCGTGCGGCCATGGGCATAGGCATTGTGCGTAATCCCGAAGACCGGGTTGTAGCTGTGCGATCCCAGCGCGAACTCGGGCACGTTCGTCTTGCCGATGAACACGGCCCCGGCCTTGCGCATCCGGTTGACCACGAGGCTGTCGGCAGCGGGAATGTTGTTGCGCAGGATGGGTGAGCCCTGCGTGCTGGCGATGCCCTTCACGGGCGCGGTGTCCTTCACCGCATGGGGGAAGCCGTGGAGCGGGCCGTGGAAACGACCGGCGGCAGCGTCCTCGTCCATGGCAGCGGCCTGGCGCAGCAGCGCGTCGCCGTCCACACGAGAGACGATGGCGTTGAAGCGAGGGTTCAGCCTGTCGATCTGGGCCAGATGCGCGGCCATCACTTCGCGACTGGACACTTCCTTGCGATGGATCGCTGCCGAAAGGTCGGTTGCGTTCATCATGACGATATCGTTGGACGCACCCCCTGCGGCGACCTTTGCCAAAGCAGGCGTCGCAGCGGCGGTCAGCGCGACGGGCGCTGCGGCGCCCGCCCTGGCCAGAACCGTGCGGCGGTCCATGGTCACGCGGTCAAGGATCGTATCGCCCATCGTCATTCATCTCCAGCCCGGGGTTGGGCCTGCTTGTTCACTGCGGCAGCGGCAGGGTAAAGGTCCAAGTTCAGGTGGGCACGCGGGACCACGCCCACCCGGCAGGCCATCGGATCAGGCGGCGCGCTGAAGCATGCCGAACAGGTCACGTGGATCGTCGGGGTCGGCGATGATGTCCAACTGCTGGCAGAACGGCGTGCCCTCCAGCTTGCCGAGCAGATAGCGCAGGGCCGAGAAATCCTCGATCGCAAATCCCACGCTGTCGAACAGGGTGATCTGGCGCGCGTCGGTGCGGCCCGGCGCCTCGCCGCTCAGCACCTTCCAGAATTCGGTGACCGGGTACGATGCGTCCATCTGCTGGATCTCGCCCTCTATGCGGGTCTGCGGTTCGAACTCCACGAACGTGGATGCCCGGTCGAGGATGTCGCGGTGCAGTTCGGTCTTGCCCGGGCAGTCGCCGCCGATGGCGTTGATGTGGATCCCGGCGCCGACCATGTTGTCCGACAGGATCGTGGCATAGGCCTTGTCGGCGGTGCAGGTCGTGATGATCTGCGCGCCTTCGATCGCCTCCTGCGACGTTTCGCAGGTCACCACCTTGAGGCCCGAGCCGGCAAGGTTACGCGCGGCCTTTCGGGTGGCCCGTACGTCGATGTCGTAGAGGCGCACTTCCTCGATGCCAAGGATGGCCTTCATCGCAATCGCCTGGAATTCGGCCTGCGCGCCGTTGCCGATCATCGCCATCACCCGCGCATCCGCTGGCGCAAGGCGGCGGGCCACCATCGCCGACGTCGCCGCCGTGCGCAGCGCCGTCAGCAGCGTCATCTCGGTCAGCAGCAGCGGATAGCCGGTGTCCACCCGCGCCAGCAGGCCGAAGGCGGCCACCGTCTGCAGGCCCCTGGCGGTGTTGCTGGGGTGGCCGTTCACGTACTTGAAGGCATAGGCATCACCGTCCGAGGTCGGCATAAGTTCGATCACGCCCTCCTGCGAATGCGATGCCAGGCGGGGGGCCTTCTCGAACAGGGACCATCGCAGATAGTCGGCCTCGATCGCGTCGGTCAGTTCGCGCAGCACCGCTTCGATCCCGAAGTGGTGCACCAGCCGCATCATGTTCTCGACGCTGACAAAGGGGATGAAGGCAAGCGGGGAGGGCGGCGGCGCCATGGGGCATGTCCTTTAAACGATTGATCGCCGTAGACCCTAGAATGCGCCGATGCTGGTAAAAATCGCAGAACTGCCTTGCAAACGGACAGATATCGGGCAATTTGCTCAGCTATATTGAACATTCTGCGCAGCATCAGGGTAGCCCATGTCATCTTCGGCAAAATTCATCCCTGACGATCTCGACCGTCGAATCATCGGCCATCTGCGTGCTGACGGGCGTGCATCGCTGTCGAAGCTGGCCGATGCGCTGGGCGTGGCGCGTGGCACGGTGCAGAGCCGGCTGGACCGGCTGATCGATACCGGCACCCTGATGGGCTTCACCGTTCGCATTCGCGACGACTACGATGACCTTTCCGTGCGCGCGGTCATGATGATCGAGATCACGGGAAAGTCGACCACACAGGTCATCCAGAAGCTGCGCGGCATGGTGGAGATACAGACGCTGCACACCACCAACGGCAACTGGGATCTGGTGGCGGATATCCGCACCGGCAGCTTGTCGGAGTTCGACCGGGTGCTGCGGCAGGTGCGGATGATCGACGGTGTGCTGAACAGCGAGACCAGCCTGCTGTTGAGCACGGTGTGATCGATGGCTCGCCCGGCGTGCTTGGACCCGTCAGGCTGCACGAACTGGATGTTTCGCGCGCAAGTCGGCATCGCGATGGTGCAGCCTGACGACAAGGCTCGAAAGGTGATGCAGTGAAAACATGGCTGGCAGGTACGGCGCTTCTGGCAAGCATGGCATTGTCTACCGCAGGACCGGCGCGGGCGGGCACCTTGCCGCCGCTGGGCGGGCGCGTGATCGAATACGATACCCGCGAAGTCACCTGGCCTGCGCTGGACCTGTCGCCTGATGGCCGCACCATCCTGTTCGACCTGCTGGGCGATGTCTACGCGCTTCCCGCGCAAGGCGGCAGGGCACATGCGGTGATGACCGGCGCCGCGTTCGACACCCAGCCGGTATTCTCTCCCGATGGGCGCCATATCGCCTTCGTCAGCGACCGTGACGGGCGGGAGAACCTGTGGATTGCCGATGCCGATGGCGGCAATGCGCGGCGCGTTTCGGCGGAACACGGCGGCGCGCCTCATTACGGATCGCCGGCATGGTCGCCCGATGGCCGGACGCTTTACGCGTCGCGCATGATCTGGGGCGTGCTGGCGTTCGAACTGTGGTCGTTCGATGTCGAAACCGGGCGGCACGATGTGCTGGTAAAGGCCCAGCCGAACGGCGACGATCCGCACCCGCAGCGGCGCAATGCGATGGGCGTGGTCGCGTCTCCCGATGGCAAGAGCCTCTACTACGCCACCAAGGCGGGGACGACCTGGAGCAGCGGCGCGCTGCCGCACTGGACGATTGCCCGCTTCGACCTAGCGACCCGGACGCAGCACGCGGTCGTGACGACGCCCGGCGGCGGCATGCGCCCGGTGCTCTCGCACGACGGCAGGCTGCTGGCCTACGTCACGCGCGAGAACGAGGGCACGGTGCTGCGGCTGCACGATCTGACGACGGGAACGGATCGCCTGCTGCACACGCCGCTCGATCCCGACGGGCAGTCTGGCGGATACTATGTGGACCTCATGCCGCGCATGGTCTTTTCGGCGGACGACCGCGGCATCTATCTGGGGCTTGGAGGCGGGTTGAAGCGGCTTGACGTCGGCAGCGGCGCGCTGACCGACATCCCGTTCGAGGCGCATGTGCGCCACGAACTGCCGCTGCCGCTTCGCCGTCAGCATCGCGTCGACACCGGCCCCGTCCATGTCCGCGTGATCCAGACGCCGCGTCTTTCGCCCGATGGCAGGCAGGTGGCCTTTGGCGCCGTGGGACGCATCTATCTGGCCGCCAACCGCAAGGGTGCGAAGCCCCGCCGCCTCGATGTGCCGGGCGATGCCTGGCAACCGAGCTGGTCGGATGACGGGCGCTTCATCACTTATGTCACCTGGAGCGCGCAGGATGGCGGCCATGTCTGGGTGGCAGCAGCGGACGGCAAAACTCCGCCGCGTCAGCTGACGACACAGGCCGCGTTCTATTCCGAACCGCTGTTCCTGGCGGGCGGCAGGGACGTGGTGGCGTTTCGCGCCAGCCAGCACGACCGCCTCTATCGCGCCGCCGAGAGCCTTGGTCCCGTGCCTGCGACGCTGGTGCGGATGTCGGTGGAGGGCGGGACGGTTAACGCACTGGGCGACGTCGGCGCGGCCATGGACCTGCGGCGCGATGCCGATCCCGCGCGGGTGCGCTATTATGCGGATGGCTGGATTTCATCGCGCGCTGTCAATGGTCAGGGCGCGCCGAAACATCTCGTGAAGCTGGTCGCTCGGCCCGACAGCCAGTATTTCGACACGCCCGCGCCGCTGAAGAACGCGCAGCTGAGCGCGGACGGTCGCACGGCGCTGGTACGACTGGCGTCGCAACTCTACCTTGTCCCGGTGCCGGAAGGTAAGGACGGCGCCGCGCCGACCGTCAATGTCAGCGATCCTGCGGCGCACGCCCGGCGGATCACGGCTATCGGCGCGGACTACATGGATTGGGCGCCGGACATGCGCTCGCTGGTCTGGTCGGTCGGCTCGACGGTCCGGCAACTGCCGCTTGATGCCGCGCGGGACGGCACGCCCGCCGCGACGGAGAAGCGGGCGGGGGGCATCGTCATGGACGTGGTGCTGCCGCGAGACGTTCCCCGCGGCAGGCTGCTTCTGCGCGGCGCGCGGGTCATGACGATGAAGGCGGACGAGGTCATCGACGACGCCGACGTGCTGATCGTGGACAACCGCATCGCCGCAGTGGGGCCGCGCGGTTCCGTGAAGTTGCCCGGCGGCACGCAGGTGCGCGACGTTACCGGCAAGTTCATCGTCCCCGGTTTCATCGACGCTCACGCCCACTGGTTCGAGACGCGCCGGCGTATCCTCGACATCGGGCACTGGGACTTTGCCGCCAACCTTGCCTATGGCGTCACCGCCGGGCTGGACGTGCAGACATTCGACCCGGACGTATTCGGTTATGCCGACATGCTCGAAGCCGGACTGATGACGGGCCAGCGCGCCTTCTCCACCGGCGAGGGCGTGTTCCGCAACAGTCCTATGGGCAGCCGCGAAGAGGCGATTGCCACGCTGCGCCGCTATTCCGACTACTACCGCACGCCCAATATCAAGCAGTACATGGTCGGGGACCGGACCGAGCGGCGCCACCTGATCGAAGGAGCGCAGGCGCTGGGCCTGATGCCGACGACCGAAGGCGCCAGCGACTACCGGCTCGATCTGACGCAGATGCTGGACGGTTACGCCGGCAACGAGCACAGCCTGCCGATTGCACCGCTGCACGATGACATGATCCAGATGCTGGTCCGTTCTCGCATATCGACGGTGCCGACGATGCTGGTTCTCTACGGCGCGCCGGGGCCGCTGGGCGTGATGACGGCGGGGCACCAGCAGGATTTCGACAGCAAGCTGGGGCGGTTCGTGCCCGAGTTCGCCTTTGCCGCCAAGCGCGATTCCGCGCAGTGGAACCGGGCCGACGGGCAGGGCTTCGCGCTGTTCGCAAAGCAGGACAGCGATGTCGGCAGCGCCGGCGGGCTTCTGGGTGTCGGTTCGCATGGCGTGGTGCAGGGATTGTCCTACCACTGGGAACTGGAAGCCATGGCTTCGGGCGGGGCCAGCGCCACGCAGATCCTGCGCGCGGCCACTATCGGTTCCGCCGAAGTGATCGGCCGTGCGCTTGACCTCGGCTCCATAGAGCCGGGCAAGCTGGCGGACCTGCTGGTGCTGGACCGCGATCCGACCGCCGACATTCGCAACACCCTGTCGCTCTCGGCAGTGATGCAGAACGGGCGGCTCTACGACGCTGCCACCCTTGACGAACAATGGCCGCGCGTCCGCAAGCGTGAAGGGCAGTGGTTCGAGGGCATGTCGAGGCACGAAGTCGCTGCGGCCATCCGCACCGCCGCCGCATTCGAGGAAAAGCAGGGCGACGCGGCATCGTTCGAATACTGAAGCGGCGCATCGTTGCAGGCATGAAAAAGGCGGCGGGTGCATGACCCGCCGCCTTTCTCTTTGCACCGATGGACCGGATCAGAACTCCAGGCGGGCGCCGATCGTCATGTAGCGACCGATGACGTCGTAATAGGGCGAGAAGTTCGAGTAGAGCGGCGGATCCTTGTCGAACAGGTTCGACACGTTGCCGTAGATTTCGAAGTGCTTGCCATCGCTGCCGAAGGGGACCTTCTGGCTCAGTTGCAGGTCGATGTACGTATAGGCGGGGATGCGGTTGTTGGTGATCGGCGTGGCGCTGGTGCGATTCCAGTAGCCCGACGAAGTGTACCGCGCCCGGACCAGCCCGCTGAAGCCGTCGCTGGCGTACCCGACCGATGCATTGGCGCGGATGCGCGGCACGCCGTTGACGAAGGCGTAGCCCTGCGACTTGACGTACTCGATCTTCGACACGCCATCGTCCGTGGTGAAGTGGTTAACCCAGGTGCCGACGAGGCGGAAGGTGAAGCGCCCGTTGGCGTCGTTGTCGACCGGCAGCGTATAGGCCAGCTCCGCGTCCACGCCGTCCGTCTTGAACTCCGACAGGTTGACCTGCGACGATGCGACGCTGGCGATCCGGCCCGTGGAGTCGCGGGTGATGTAGTTGCACAGGCTGGCATTGCCGCCGTTGCAGCGGTCTACCAGAACCTGTGCGCTGATGCTGGTGATGACGTCCTTGATCGCGATGTTGAAGTAGTCGATCGAGGCGGTAAGCCCGCGCATCGGTGCGGCGGTGATGCCGGCGGTCCAGGTGTCCGACTTCTCCGGCTTCAGCGCGGCATTGCCGCCGCCGTAGATCAGGACGTTGCGGCTGCCTTCCGCGGCGAACTGCGGATCGACCACGCCCACGTAGCTGACGGTTTGGTTCGAATAGAGTTCGCTGATGTTGGGCGCGCGGATGTCACGCGAACGGGTGACTCGTCCGATCACGCCGGGCAGGAACTCGTTGGTGGCACCCAGCTTCCACGACCATACGGTGCCGCTGGTGCTGTAGTCCGATGCGCGCACGGCGCCGTTAAGCTCCAGCTTGCGCAGCAGGGGCACATCCTTGATGACCGGCACGACCACTTCGGCGAAAGCTTCCTTCACGTCGTACTTGCCGCTGAGCGAGCTGAAATAGAACGTCGAGAATGCCTTTGCCGCGTCCAGCGCGCCGATCGTGGTGCTGGTGGAAAGGTTGCGCCCTTCCGCACCGATCGCGATGGAAACCGGGCCAGCGGGCAGGTCCACCGGCTCTCCGCGCAGCGATACGCCATACGTGTCCAGCTTGTTGAGGCTGTTGGAACGCGGAGTGCCGGTGACATAGTCTATCGCACCTTGCGAAGGCGCGCCTTCACCGAACAGGTCAAGCGCCACGCAGCCCGCCGCGCCCGAACGGCACACCGCGTTGCCGGTGGCCGGGTCGATCACCGCATCCACCGCATTGGCGAAGTTCTGCGCGATAAGGAAGCCCGGTGTATTGATCCTGTTGCGGTACTGGCCGTGGCTGTAATAGGCCGAGTAGCGCCAGCGCCCGCCGCCAAAGCTGCCGTCCAGCGCCAGGGTGCCCTGGATGCTGCGGCGGTCGAGGTTGATGGTGCTGTAGGCAAGGTCCGCGTTATAGCGGGCCATGGTGAAGCTGGTCTGCCCGGCGGCGGCCATGGCCTGTCGGATGCCGTCGTTCAGGAACGCATTGTCCGACCGGATGGTGACGCTGTTGGTGTGATCGCCGAACCACGTGTAGCTGTTGTAATAGCGCGAATAGCGCAGGTCCGCACTGAGCTTGAGCGTATCGGTCAACTCGTAGGACGCCTTGGCCATCGCGGCGTAGCGCTTCTGCGGCGTGATCAGCGGGCTGCGTTCGTCGTCCGACGGGCCTTCGCCGCCGATCATGTTGGTACCGACCACGGTGCCGATGTCGGGGACGCGCAGGGTGCCGTCCGGATTGAAGCCGTAGCCCCTCAGCACGCCCGAGGTGATGTAGCCGCCGATCAGCCGCGTGGCGTGACCCACATCCGGGGTCAGCGCGTTGTTGACGGTGGCGAAGCGGCCGGTGTTCCTGCGGTCGGTCTTCTTCAGGATGCCCTTGTTGTCGACGAACTCGCCGCCGATGACGAAGTGGCCGCGACCGTCCGCAAAGCCGGTGCCGAACTTGCCCTCGAACTTCACCTGCCCGGCGTCCCCGCGTGACGAGATGCCGCCTTCTGCGCCCAGGCGCACGCCTTCGTATTCGCCATCGATGATCATGTTGACCACGCCCGCGACGGCATCCGACCCCCAGGCCGCCGAAGCGCCGCCGGTGACGATGTCCACGCTGCGCACCATGATCGAGGGCACGGTGTTGAGGTCGTTGTCACTGACCAGCCGACGCCCGTCCACCAGCACCAGCGAGCGCGTTTCGCCAAGGCCCCGGATATTGACCGGGAAGCGACCCGCCTGCGCGTTGGTGCCTGAGGTCTGCGGCGACTGGGAAGCCTTGAACTGCGGCAGATCCGCCAGCGCGGCACCGATGTTGGTGCGGCTGACCACGTTCAGGTCTTCCTGCGTCATGTGCAGCAGCGGGGTAGGCGACTCGTAGCCGGGACGGTCGATGCGCGATCCCGTGACGACGATGTCGGTCGGCGTTTCGGCCGTTGTCGCATTTTCGGCGGCGGTCTGCGCAAGCGCCGGCGTCGCACCCATCAGTGCAACGACAGCGGTTCCCGTCATGATTGAACGGCGGCGTGCGCGAAGAAGCTGTTCCATCAATTTCATCCCTGTTCGCGGTCGCCCTCTGGGGAGCGATCTGAAATGCCTTGTGGCAGGATCAGGGTGAAGCTCATGCGCGGCCCGGACGGAACATCCACTTTCGCGAAGTCGAGGGGACCAAGGCCCGCCTCGTTGCCAGGCGGCGATTTGGAGATTGGTCCCTTGGACCTGCGTGATCTTGGATGTTGTCGGGGCCGGCCATGCAGGCGATTAGGTGCATCATGCGGATGAACAAGGGGATTGTCATGTTCGATCGTCGTCGATTTCTGGGATCGGGAGCCGCACTCGCGGCCATGTCCACGCCCTTGGCACGACACGCGATGGCAGCCGACGCGCCGCTGGATTGCGCGCTGGTCGGCGGCACCGTGTGGACCGGGACGGGCACGCGCTCGGATGCGATCGGCGTCGTTGGCGACCGCATCGTCGCGGTGGGCGCGGGGGCTGTGAAGGCGCGGCTGAAGCGTTCGACGCGGGTCATCGACCTTCAGGGCGCGTTTGCTTTGCCCGCGTTCACGGACAACCACACGCACTTCCTGATGGGGGCCAACGCCCTGTCCCGTCCCGACCTGCTCGACGTGAAGGACCGCACGGACTTCGTCGCCCGGATCGCTGCCGCGGTGAAGGCAGATCCCGGCCACTGGCTGCTGGGCGGTTCGTGGGACGAGCAGCGCATGGGCGGCGAACTGCCGACGCGCGAATGGATCGACGCTGTAAGCCCGAACACGCCGGTCGCGGTGCCGCGCACCGATCTTCACAGCCTGCTGTGCAATTCGCTTGCCCTGAAGCTGGCGGGCATCACGCGCGACACGCCCGATCCGGCCGGCGGCGTGATCGTGCGCGATGCCGATGGCGAGCCGACGGGCGTGCTGAAGGACAACGCCAAGGCGCTCGTCAACCGGATCATCCCGCCCCTGACGCCCGACCAGCTGGAAACGTCGCTGCGTGGCGGGATCGCGCATGGCCTGAAGCACGGTTTTGCGCAGGTGCACGTCCCCGACCCGTTCGACTGGGACTGCTTCGACGCCCTGCGCCGCCTGCGCGCCAAGGGTGAGACGGACATGCGATTCTACAACTTCGTGCCGCTCGCCGACTGGGAGAAGATGGCGGCGCTGGTCCAGGCCGAAGGGCGCGGCGACGACTGGCTGCGCTGGGGCGCGGTAAAGGCGCTGGTCGACGGTTCGCTGGGCGCGCGCACGGCGCTGTTCCACGATCCCTACACCGACGACCCGCACACGCGCGGGGTGCGGGTGATGCCGCTGGAGGAACTGCGCGAAAAGGTGATCGCCGCCGACCGCGCGGGCCTTCACGTCACCGTCCACGCCATCGGCGACGAGGCGAACGAGGACATCCTCGACCTCTATGCCGAAGTCGAAACCCTGAACGGCAAGCGCGACCGCCGGTTCCGCGTGGAGCATGCCCAGCATATCGCGCCCGCCACGATCCCCCGCTTCGCCAAGCAGAAGGTGATCGCATCGGTCCAGCCCTACCACGCGGTCGACGATGGCCGGTGGGCGGTAAAGCGGATCGGCGAAAAGCGGCTGAACGGCACGTATGCCTTCGGTTCGCTGATCCGCAGCGGCGCCACGGTGACGTTCGGATCGGACTGGCCGGTGGCTCCGTTGAGCGCGATGGAAGGCATCCATGCCGCCGTCATGCGCCAGACGATTGACGGTGCGAACCCGGCGGGCTGGCTGCCCGACCAGAAGGTGACGGTGGAACAGTCGCTCCACGCCTACACGGTGGCCAACGCCTATGCCGGGTTCCAGGAGGACCGGCTGGGCCGCATAGCGCTGGGCTATCTTGCCGACATCGCCGTGCTGGATGCCGACCCCACGACCGTCGATCCCGGCAGGTTGCCCAAGGTGGAAGTGCTGCGCACTTTCGTCGGCGGGCGCGAGCGTTTCACGGCAGCCTCGGCATGAGCGTCTGGTCCCCTCGCAACGCCGCCGAAGTGGCGACGCTGGTCGCTCGCCATCCGCTGGCCTGGGTGGTTTCGAGCGCGCCATCGTTCCACGCGACGCCTCTGCCGCTGGTCGCCGACCTTGCCGAAGACGGCAGCGTGGCAGCGCTCGTGGGGCACTTTGCGCTGCGCAATCCGCAGGTAGAGGCGCTGCGGGCCAATCCGCGCGCGCTGGTGCTGTTTCAGGGCGCGCAGGGCTATGTCTCGCCCGAACTGGTGTCGCAGCCGCAGTGGGCGCCGACATGGAACTATGCGGTTGCCCGCTTTCAGGTGGAGATCGCGTTCGACCAGCAGGACAACGGCGAAGCGCTGGACCGCCTGATCGCCCACATGGAAGGCGACCGCCCGGACCGCTGGACCGTAGCGGACATGGGCGAACGGTACGAGCCGATGAGCCGGCACATCATCGCCTTTACAGCCAAAGTGCTGTCGTGCGACGCGACGTTCAAGCTGGGGCAGGACGAAACGCCTGAAAGTTTCGCGCAAATCCTGACCGGTCATCCCGACGCCGGGCTGGTCGCGGCGATGCGCGAAGCGGGCGGCTGATCCGCGGCTAGGCCTTCAGTCCACCACGGAGCGCAGCACTTCCAGCGCCTGCCGGGCTTCGAACTCGTTAAGGCTGGCAAAGCCTATCCGCAGGCCGCGCGGTGCCTCATCACGGGTCATGAACGAGCGGGACGATGCAAAACGCAGTCCGGCCGCAGATGCACCGGCCTCGATCCGGTCCAGCATCGCATCGGACGCGAAGCGCAGCCAGAACGCAAGACCGCCGGGCGGCATGTCGTAATGCACCCGGTCGCCCAGCGTGGCGTCCAGCGCCGTGGCGAACGCGGCGCGGCGCTGGGCATAGACCTGTCGCACCTTGCGCGCATGGCGGCTGAGCTCGCCGCTGTCGATCAGGTCGGCGGCAGTGTTCTCGGTCACCGTGTTGCCCATGCCGTCCACCAGCGAGACGACGTGGGCCAGCGCCTCCACCACCTCGACCGGCGCGGCGATATAGCCGATGCGCAGCGCGGGCAGCAGCAGCTTGGACAGCGATCCGGCGTAGATCACTCGCCCCGGTGCATAGGCGGCCATCGGCAGAAGCGGCTGCGAGGCGAAGTGAAATTCGTGGTCGTAATCGTCCTCTATCACCGCAAAGCCGAACTGCCGCGCCAGATCCAGCAGGCGCAGGCGGCGCTCGGGGCGCAGCGCCACGGTGGTGGGAAACTGGTGGTGCGGGGTCACGAACACGGCGGCCACGCGGTTGCGGCGGCAGGCGGCTTCCACGTCGTCAAGGCAGATGCCGTCGCTGTCGAGGCCCACCGGCACGATCTTCGCACCACGCGCGGCAAAGGCGGCGACGGCGGGTTCGTACGTCAGTTCCTCCACGATCACCGCGTCGCCGGGGCGGATCAGCAGGCTGGCGGCAAGGAAGATGCTGTTCTGGCTGCCGCGCGTGATGCAGATGTTGTCCGCCGTCACCGGCAGGCCGCGCTGGCTCTTGAGCATCGCCGCCACGCTTTCGCGCAGGGCAGGGGCGCCGCGTGGATCGCGGTATTGCAGCCCGTTGCCCCGTGCCAGCCGCTGCGCCGCGCCGCGATAGGCGCGTGACAGCAGTTCCACCGGGAACAGGCGACCGTCCGGCGCGCCTTCGTCCAGCTTCAGGCCCGCGCCTTCGGGCAGGGCCAGCGGACGCGGCGGACCGGGTATGAAGCGGTATTCGGCGCGCCCTGCGCCACCTATGCCTGCGCTACCCGTCGTTTCCAGAGCCGCCGCTCGCCCCGGATCGGGCAGTGCCGCCGAGACCATCGTCCCGCGCGTTCCGGCGGACGACAGCCAGCCCTGCGCGATCAGGTCTTCGTAAGCCAGCACCACGGTCTTGCGGTTGACGCCCAGCGTCGATGCGAGTTCGCGGCTGCTGGGCAGGTAGCTGCCCGAGGTCAGGCGACCGCTTTCGATGTCGCGGATCACGGCCTGGATGATCTGCATGTAGACCGGCTCGGCCCGCGCGGCGTCGATCCGCTGGCTGAGGCTTATCTGCCATGGACGCAGCATGGCGTCAGCGGACGGTGTACGGGCGAGCGGTCATGACAGGGCGATAGCGAAGCGGGTGGGGCCGTGGCAACCGCCAACCGCTTCGCTGGCGCCGAGGGTTAAAGGTCTATCGAGGCCGACAGCTTGAAGGTGCGTGGCGCGCCCTGCAGCAGATCGGGGCGCGAACTGTCGAACGCCGATGCCCAATAGCGCTTGTTGGCGACGTTATCGACGCCGAAGCGCAGCGTCAGCGGCCTGTCCGCCACCACCGCGACATAGCGCGCACCCACGTCGAACCGCGTCCAGCTGGGCAGTTCCAGCGTGTTGGCGTTGTTCGCAGGCTGGTCGCCGGTGTGTACGACCCGGCCCGTCAGGGTGAAGGCCGGGATGAACGGCACGTCCCATTCGACATTGCCGTTGAGCAGGTATTCCGGGACGCCCGCCACCTTGTTGCCTTCGTTGAGGCCGTTGGTTTGCCGGCGCAGGCGTGCGTCGATCACCGATCCACCCGCGATGACGCGCAGCCCTTCGACCGGCTCGGCCTGAATGCTGAGTTCGATGCCCCGGTTGCGCTGGCGACCCGATGCCTCGAACCGGGCGGAGGTGGCGGGCGTAGCCACCGGCACCAGGATCTGCGTCGCCCGTTCGGTGGTGAAGAACGACAGGCTTGCCGTCACCGCGCTGAGCGTCAGCTTCCCGCCGACTTCGTACTGGGTCGACTTGTAAGGTTCCAGCACTTCGCCAACGTTGACGATGTTGTAGCCGCCACTGACCGCCGGGGCGGTCGCCCCCTGGACCAGCGCCTCGATGCGGTTGGCGTACAGGGATACGCCCTCCACCGGCTTGACTACCAGCCCGACCACCGGAGTGATCGCGTCCTTGCTGTATTCGCCGGTCTGCAGCGCGGTCTGGTTGGAATAGGACTTCACCTCGATCTGCTGGAGCCGAAGCCCAGCGGTCAGCAGGATCCGGTCGTCCCAAGCACCGATGGTATCGGAGGCGAACGTGCTCAGAAGCCGCGTGCGGGAAATCGGGAACGGATCAGCCATGTTGCCGCCGGTAGAGCTGATGCTGCTGGGCTGCGGCACGGTGACGGGATCGTAGATGTTGTTGGTGCCGCTGGACACGCGATAGAACTCGAACGCGTTGCGGTTGACCAGCCAGTTTATCGATCCGCCGAAGTTCAGCTCGTGCGTGACGCCGCCTGCTGCCAGCTTGACGCGCAGGCCCGCCTGCAGCGCCTCGTTGTTGTCGGTGCGCGGGATGCGCGAGCCGGAAACGGATGCGGCGCCGGTGGCCGCGTTCAGCAGCGTCAGGGTGCTGTAGAACCCGTCCTCCGATCCGTCGCGCGCGCCGAACGCGGCATAGACCATCGCGTTGTCCGACAGGTCGTACTCAGCGCGGAACTGGCCGTAGATGTCGCGCAGGTTGGTGAAGTAATAAGGCTGGCCGTAATTCGCGGCGGCACGCGGCACTTTCGGAATGGACGTGATCGCGGCAGGCAGGGTCAGCTTGGGGCGCAGCTGGTTCACTCGCACCTTCTGGTACGCAAGGTCCAGCGAGAGGCGCAGAGGCCCATTATCATAGTCTATCGCGCCGCCCAGCAGATAGGCGCTGCGGAACTCGTCGTCGATGCCGACGTCGCCGCGCCGGGCCGCACCGTTGATGCGCACACCCCACTCGCCGCCGGATCCGAACCGGCGCGCCACATCGAAGCTCCCGCCGAAATGCGCGCTGGACGTGTAGTTCGCGGTCAGGCGCGTCAGCGGCTTGTCGCCGGCGCGCTTGGGGATGAGGTTCACGCTGCCGCCGATGCCGGTGCCGCCGGGCGCCGCACCGTTCAGGAACGCGCTGGAGCCGTTCAGCACCTGCACGCTTTCGTAAAGCTCTGGAGCGATCAACTGGCGCGGGGTGATGCCGTACAATCCGTCAAAGCCGATGTCGTCGCCCGCCAGCGCGAAACCCCGGATCACGAACTGCTCTGCGGCATTGCCGAAGCCGTAGCTGGTGCGCACGGACGGGTCGTTGTCCAGCACCTGCCCCAGCGTCTGCGGCTGCTGGTTGAGGATCAGCGCCGAGTTGTAGGCCTTGACCGCGAACGGCACGTCCTCTGCGGCCTTGTCGCCCAGCACGCCGATGCTGCCGCCGTGCGTGACGCCGGTCTGGTTCTCGCGCTGGGCGGTGACGATGATCTCGTCGCGATCGACTTCCTGCGCGCTTGCCATGGGCACGGCGACAAGCGCGGAAGCGCCGGCCATAAGGATGGCAAGCGGGCGGCTGCGGTATTGCATCACGAAATCTATCCCCCTTTTGCGCGCGGGTTCCCCGCCGTGCGCCGGATGTTCAGGAGCGTCGGGCCTTCATCGCCCACGCCACGGTCAGGATGGGCACGGCAAGGCCGACCCAGGAAAACGCATCGCGCCAGCCGTCGCCGGTCAGCGCCAGGACAAGCGCGGCGCAACTCAGGACGCCGATCGCCAGAGGGGCGGCGAAGACGACGCGCAAAGGCTGTCGTGCCCGCTTCATCCGGCGGGCACCGCGACGCCGCCGCTCTCCACTTCGCGAACATGCGCGGCGGGAGAGGCGCGGCGCTTGCCAAGCCACAGGTAGATGCCGCTGGCCAGCACCACGATCGTGAAGAGGTCCAGCACCGCCCACAGGATCTTGAGCGGCAGGCCGCCGTAGTCCCCGAAATGCAGCGGGCGCGATAGCGAGAGCGACTTGTTGTACCACGGCATCGTGCGCGCGGCGGTGAAGGTGCCGGTCTGCGCGTCGATCAGGGCGGGGGTCAGCAGCCGCTCCGTCAGGGGAGTGTCGCCCTGGAAGAACACGGCATAGTGATGCCCGGAGCTGAAGCGCCCGCCGGGAAAGCCGATGAACTGCGGGTTGTTGCCGGGCAGCACCTTGCGCGCCTGTTCCATCGCCTTGTCCAGAGAGCCGTAGCGCGATGGCGGCAAGGCATCCTTGCCTGCGTACTGCCGCGTCATCGCCGCCAGTTCGTTGCGCTGCCACAGCGAATTGATCGGGCTTTCCAGCGTGTTGATGACGCCGGTGACGCCCACCACCGTCATCCATGCTAGCGCGACGATGCCGATGAGGTTGTGGTAATCGATCCACTTGAGCCGCGCACTGCGTGACGTGCGCAGGGTACCGAACGCAAGTTTGCGCATGAAGGGAGCATAAAGGACCACGCCCGACACCAGCGCCGCCGTGAACAGAACGCCCATCGCGCCCAGGAACAGCATTCCCGGCAGGCCAAGGAACATGTCGGTGTGAAGCTGGAGCAGGAAGTGCATCACGCCGCTTTCATCCTCCTGCCCGATGCGACGGCCGGTGGAGCGGTCAAAGACCTGGATCGTCATCTGCGATCCGGGCGCGTCCGGGCGGGGACCGGTGGTGATCGTCATCGACGGGTTGTCGTTGTCGAACGCCATGAACAGCGGCACTTCGCCGGGGCGGGCGGCCAGCGCGCGGCGCATCATTTCGTCAAGCGGCAGCAGGCCCGGCGCGGTGCCGGACGATCCGACACCCGGCATACCGTATTCAGGCGCGTCGCCGCTCAGCCGGTCGATCTCGTCATGGAAGATCAGCGGCAGGCCGGTGACGCACAGCATCAGCAGGAACACCGTGCATACAAGGCTGGTCCACTTGTGGACCAGATACCATGCACGAATAGTGGAACTTGTCATCGGAGACTGCGGCTAAACCTGCGAACGATTATCATTCGCCTTATGGAGCCGCGATCACCGTGTCAACTCGGACTGCCTGCATAGGGACAGGGCCGCATCAGCGGTTCCTGAGCATCTCCACGGCAATGGATCCGGCTTCGGCCACATGTTCACGGCAGGCTTCGGCAGCGGCGGCGGAGTCTTTCTTGGCAATGGCATCGACGATGCGCGAAAGCCTGGCGAGGCCTGCCGCCTGACGGCCGACCACGGACAGCGTCATAGCGCGCATCTGGCTGATACGGCTGTTGAGGCGCTGGACGATCTCCCACGCGATGTCGTGCCCCCCGGTTTCGAAGATGATCTCGTAGAAGCGGGTGGAAGCGCGCAGGGCATCAACCGGGTTTCTGGCATCGTGGGCCGCGCCGATGGCGGCGAGGGCCGTTCGCAGGTCGGCCACATTGCGGGGGGTGGCCGCTTCGGCGCAGGCGGCCACGGCGGAGGATTCCAGCTGCATCCGGATTTCGTAGATCTGGCGCGCCTGTTCCGGGCTGATCGTGGACAGGCGCGGACCGGCGGCGGTATTCTCGACCAGGCCTTCGGATTCAAGGTTACGAATGACCTCGCGAATGACGGAGCGGCTGACGCCGAGACGGTCACCCAAGGTGCGTTCCACCAGCCGTTCGCCGGGAGCGATCTGCCCCTCCATGATCGCGTCACGCACCCGATCCAGCGCGATCTGCCTCAGGGTTTGCGGCCGCGCTTCGATCTTTTCCAAAATTTCCTCCACTGGGCGTGAGTTACGTCCGGAAATCTTCATGGCAACAAGCATTGCATGTGTCCAGTCTTCTGGTATACCACCATACAACATTCCAAGGAGGCACGCATGTCGCTGCAGATTCGCAAGCTCGTCACGTATATCGAAGAAGTCCGGATCGAGGGCGGCAAGGCTGCCGAACGCCCGGTCACTTCCGT
This sequence comes from Novosphingobium gossypii, assembly GCF_050433305.1. NCBI lineage: Bacteria > Pseudomonadati > Pseudomonadota > Alphaproteobacteria > Sphingomonadales > Sphingomonadaceae > Novosphingobium > Novosphingobium gossypii. Next base: position 304,673 of record NZ_JBNPXM010000002.1, read on the forward strand.
CTGTGTCGCCGCCGTGGTGAAGAACCCGTGGGCGGGTCGCGGTTTCGTGGAAGACCTGCAGCCCGAAATCCGCGCCTATGCGTCCGATCTTGGCGCTCTCATGGTGGAGAAGCTGACCGCTGCCATCGGCGGGGCCGACCGTATCGAGGCTTACGGCAAGGCCGCAGTCGTGGGCGGCGCCGGTGAGATCGAACATGCATCCGCGCTCATCCACACGCTGCGCTTCGGCAACCACTACCGCGAGGCGGTGAACGCGAAGTCCTATCTCAGCTTCACCAACAAGCGCGGTGGCCAGAACACGTCGATCCAGGTACCGATGATGCACAAGGACGACGAAGGCCAGCGGTCGCACTACATCACTCAGGAATTCGCGATCTCCGACGCGCCGCTCGACGATGAAGTCGTGATCGTGCTGGGCGCTGCCGACGGTGGCCGCGTGCACCCGCGCATCGGCAACCGCTATCTCGACCTCGAAGCGATCGCGGCCGAGAAGGCGGCGCAGGGCTGATCGTGACCACGCGGACCTTTCCGACGGCCTATGAGGACACGGGCGGCGATGGGCCGCCCGTGGTCCTGATCCACGGGGTTGGGCTGTCGCAGGCGATGTGGGCTGCGCAAAAGGCAGCGCTGTCGCCCCGCTACCGCGTCGTCACGCTGGACATGCTGGGGCACGGCGGCAGTCCTGCGCCCGCTGCCGATGCCGGGCTTGACGACTATGCCGACCAGGTAGCCGGGCTACTGGATCACCTTGCCATCGATAAGGCGATCCTGATCGGCTTCTCGATGGGGGCGCTGGTGGCGCGGGCCTTTGCCCTGCGCAATCCCGATCGCCTTCTGGGTATGGTCCTGCTCAACGGCGTGTTCGATCGTTCTGACGATGTGCGTGCCACCATCCTTGGGCGGGTGGACGAGGTCCGGCTGGCCGGTCCCGCCGCCAATGCGGATGCCGCGATCGAGCGCTGGTTCAGCCCGCGGTTTCGTGCCGAGAACCCCGCCTACATCGCCGATCTGCGCGACCACATGGCGGGCAACGACCATCACGGCTACCTGACGTCCTATGGCCTTTTCGCCAGTCAGGACAACTTCGGCGCCGACCGTCTGGACCAGATCTCTGTGCCCACGGTGGTCGCGACCGGCGAGTTCGACGTGGGCTCCACGCCTGCGATGACGCGCGCGCTGGCCGCCCGCATTCGGGGCGCGAAGGCGGTGGTGATCCCCGATGCGCGCCATATGATGCCGGTGGAGATGCCGGAAGAAACCAATGCATTGCTGCTGGGCTGTCTCGATACGATGACCCACGCCGCGACAGCTGCCGGAGAGGCCTGATGACGATACGAAAATTCCAGATGCTGGTGGACGGTGCGTGGATCGACGCCGCTTCCGGCCGCACGTATGAATCGATCAACCCTGCTACGGGGAACGTCTGGTCGGTGCTGCCCGACGCGGACGAGGCCGACGCGGACCGCGCGGTGCGCGCTGCCGACGCCGCGTTCCGCAGCCCCGCCTGGCGTTCGCTGACCGCGACCGGGCGCGGCAAGCTGCTGCGCCGCCTTGGCGATCTGGTGGCAGAGCACGCCGGCGAACTGGCCGAACTGGAAACGCAGGACAACGGCAAGCTCATCCGTGAAACGCGCGGCCAGCTGGCTTATCTTCCCGAGTTCTTCCATTACAGCGGCGGGTTGGCAGACAAGCTGGAAGGCTCCACCCTGCCGATCGACAAGGCCGACATGATGGCCTTTACCGTGCCCGAGCCGCTGGGTGTGGTGGCCGCGATCATTCCGTGGAACAGCCCGCTCTATCTGACCGCGATCAAGCTGGCCCCGGCACTTGCCGCAGGCAATACGCTGGTCATTAAGCCGTCCGAGCACGCTTCTGCCAGCATCCTGCGCTTTGCCGCTCTGATAGAGGAAGCTGGCTTCCCCACCGGCGTCGTCAACGTGGTCACCGGGCTTGGGCCGAGTGCCGGGGCAGCGCTGACGAAGCATCCGCTGGTCCGCCGTATCGCCTTCACCGGCGGCCCTTCCACCGCGCGCCATGTCATCCGCGCCAGCGCCGAAAACTTCGCCAAGCTCTCGCTGGAGCTGGGCGGCAAGTCGGCCAACATCGTGTTCGATGACGCGGACCTTCAGAGTGCCGTCAACGGTGCCGTCGCGGGCATCTATGCGGCATCCGGCCAGAGCTGCGTCGCGGGATCGCGCCTGCTGGTGCAGGACGGCATCTACGACCGGTTCGTCGCCGCTCTGACCGAGCGTATGAGCCGCATCCGCATCGGCGATCCGCTCGATCCCGACTCCGACATGGGGCCGATGGCGACCGAGCAGCAGCTGGGCATCGTCGAGACGATGGTCGCCCGCGCGCGTGACGAAGGCGCAGTGGTCCTTGCCGGCGGCAAGCGCCATGAAGGCCGCGAAGGCTGGTACTACGAACCGACCCTGCTGGCCTGCGATTCCGATCAGCTGGACGTGGTTCAGAACGAGGTGTTCGGACCCGTGGCCGCGATCATGCGCTTCAGCGACGATGCCGAGGCGCTGGCTCTCGCCAACGGCACGCAGTATGCGCTGGCTTCGGGCATCTGGACCCGCGACATCGGCCGTGCGCACCGCTTCGTGCGCGATGTTCACGCCGGTATCGTCTGGGTGAACACCTATCGCGCGGTGTCCGCCATGGCGCCGATCGGCGGCTATGGCGCCAGCGGCTATGGGCGCGAGGGCGGCATCCACGCCGTGCTCGACTATACCGAACTCAAGACCGTGTGGATCAACCTGTCGGAACAGCCGATGGGCGATCCCTTCGTGATGCGGTGAGCGACATGACCCAGATTACCGTTGACCCCACGGACTTCCGCAAGGCCATGGCCGAGTTTCCCTCCGGCGTCACCGTCGTCACCACGCTGGATGAAAACAACGCGGTGGTGGGCTTCACCGCCAGTGCGTTCTCCTCGCTGTCTATGGAGCCGCCGCTGGTGCTGGTGTGCCCGGCGCTGACTTCGGCTACCTACCCGCATCTGGTGCGCAACCAGCGCTTCGCCATCCACATCCTTGCAGCGGATCAGCAGGATCTGGCGATGGCCTTCGCCTCCAAGGGTGCGGACAAGGTTTCCGCCCTCGACTGGGGGATGAGCGATCTTGGCAACCCGCTGCTCAAGGGCGCGAGCTGCGTTCTGGAATGCACGCTATGGCGTGAGTACGAAGGCGGCGACCATGCGATCCTGATCGGGCAGGTGCAGCGCATCGACCGCGCCGAGGGCGGCGTGCTGCTCTACCACCGCGGCAAGATGACCAACCACGCTGTTTCGGAGATCGCGGCATGACGATCCAGTCGCTTCATCCCTATCGCGACCGCGCCTATGTCGGCGGCAACTGGACAGGCAGCGAACAGACCCTGCCGGTCACTGATCCGGCCAACGGCGCGGTCATCGCCCATGTCCCCCACCTTGGCGCTGCCGAGGCACAGGCAGCGATCGACGCCGCGGAAGCGGCGCAGGCCGAATGGCGCGCGCGCCCCGCAGGCGAACGTGCCGATCTGCTGCTAGCGTGGCATGCGCTGCTGTTGAAGCATCAGGACGCGCTTGCCGCGATCCTGACGGCGGAGCAGGGCAAGCCGCTTGCCGAAGCGCGCGGCGAGATTGTCTATGCAGCGAGCTTCGTGCGCTGGTTTGCCGAGGAAGCGCGCCGCATCGATGGCGAGATCATCCCCGCTCCGCGCAGCAACCAGCGCATCTTGGTCTGGAAGGAACCGGTCGGCGTCGTCGCCGCGATCACGCCGTGGAACTTCCCGGCGGCGATGGTGACGCGCAAGGTCGCACCGGCGCTGGCCGCAGGATGCGCCATCGTGGTGAAGCCCGCGCCGGAAACCCCGCTGACGGCGCTGGCGCTGGCAGCACTGGCAGAAGAGGCGGGCATTCCCGGCGGCGTGTTCAGCGTCGTCACCGGCGATGCTTTCGCCATCGGCGGCGCGTTCATGGACAGCGCAGTGGTGCGCAAGCTGTCGTTCACCGGTTCCACTGGGGTTGGCCGCAAGCTCTACGAACAGGCTGCACCCACGCTCAAGCGGCTGTCGCTGGAACTGGGCGGCAATGCGCCGTTCCTGGTGTTTGACGATGCCGACGTCGATGCGGCGGTCGAAGGGGCAATGCTGGGCAAGTACCGCAACGCCGGCCAGACCTGCGTCTGCGTCAACCGCTTCCTGGTGCAGGACGGCATCCACGACCGCTTCGTGGAACGTCTGCGCCAGCGGGTGGAGGGGCTTGTCGTGGGCAACGGCACTGGCGAAGGCGTCACCATCGGCCCGCTCATCAACGAGCGCGCGGTGGAGAAGGTGGAGCAGCATGTCGCCGACGCCATCGGGCGCGGCGGGAGGCTTGTGGCGGGCGGCGCGCGAAAGGACGGGCTGTTCTACCAGCCCACCCTGATCGCCGATGTGCCGCGCGACGCGCTGGTCGCCAGCGAGGAAACCTTCGGCCCCCTGGCCGCCGTGATCCGCTTCACGACCGAGCAGGAAGCCATCGCCATGGCCAACGATACCGAGTTCGGTCTGGCCGCCTATGCCTATACCCGCGACATCGGGCGCGCGATGCGCGTTGCCGGGGCGCTGGAATACGGCATGGTCGGCCTGAACGAAGCGGCGATCTCCACTGAAGTCGCGCCCTTCGGCGGCATCAAGGCGTCGGGCATGGGGCGCGAGGGTTCGCACCACGGCATCGAGGATTACCTTGAACTCAAGTACGTGATGCTGGGCGGACTTTGAACGATACCTGCCCCGGTCCGCCGGGGCAGGCCTACTTCTACTTCGCGGTGGCCTTCAGGGCGGCGTATGTCCGGTCCGCGAATGCGCCGAACGCGGCCTTGCGCTGGCCGTAGTCCATGCCGTGAACGACGCTGACGGTGGTAGTGCCAACCGCGATGCACTGCACCACGAAGGCGCCCGCGCCGGTCCTGCCGCCTTTGACGGTGACCAGCTGACCGGGAAAGCTCTGAGTGTCGGCGGTCAGCTTGGCCTGCCGCGCGACTTGCGCTGCCACGCGGCCGCAACTGTCGATCGACAGGCGGGAAGCGGGCGTCCGCTCTACGTGGTAGGTCAGGTTGAAATCGCCGTTCTGCGCCGCCGCGGGGGCAGCGACGCCGGCAAGCAGTGCAACGGATAGAGCGGGAACAAGAGCTTTCATCTCGGCGCTTTCGCATTGTTGATGCTGCGCGAGGAACCCCCGGGGGCGGGGCCGGTTCCAGCCAGCCCGCCCCCGAGAGCATAAGGCTCTATGCGGCGTCGATTTCGGCGAAGACTTCGCGCGCCATGCGGAAGCTGTCAACTCCCGCCGGGATGCCGACGTAGCAGGCGATCTGCAGCAGGATCTCGCGGATCTCGTCCCGCGTCACGCCATTGTTCAGGGCGCCGCGGATGTGCGCCTTGAATTCGTGCCCGCGATTCAAGGCGGCGATCATGCCCAGGTTCAGGATCGAGCGATTGCGACGGTCAAGGCCCGGACGGTTCCAGATCTCGTCCCAGCAGTATTTGGTCGTCAGCTCCTGCATCGCCCAGCTGAAGTCGTCGGCGCCGTCCAGCGCCTTGTCGACATAGGCATCGCCCAGCACTTCGCGGCGGGTGGCAAGGCCTGCTTCGAACTTGCCGTCACGCGGGCGGTTCGGGGTGTCGGTCATTCAGTCCAGTCCTTCGACTATCAGGATTTCCACTTCGGCAGCGCCGTGCCGCTTGTCGCGGGCGGCACGGTACTGCGGGCCATCATGGCAGGCCAGCGCGGCCTCCATGCTGGGAAACTCGATCACCACCGTACGCTCAAACGGTTCCGGCCCTTCGAGGGCGACCGAACGGCCACCCCGCGAAAGCAGCCTGCCGCCGCCCGCGATCAGGGCGGCGGGGCCGAGCGCCATGTAGCCTGCGTAGGCTTCCGGGTCCGTCACGTTGACCCGGGCGATCCAGTACGCCTTGGGCATGTCAGGCGAACGCCGGCATCACTTCGTCGATGAACAGGCGCAGGGAATCGCGCTTTTCCTCGAACGAGAGGCTGTTATCCACCCAGATGCTGTACTCGTCGACGCCCAGAGCCTCGTAGCCCTTCAGGCGCTCGATCAGTTCGTCGGGCTTGCCGATCATCACGTTCTTGCGCAGCGTCTCGGGCACGTATTCGGGGAACTTTTCCGGGTTCACCGGCGGAATGCCGCTGCGGAATCCGTTGACCGCCTCGGTCTTGTTGACGAACCATGCGCCAAACGAACGGAAGAAGAACGAGATGCCTTCCGCAGCCGCCTGCCAGTCGTCGTTGCCCTTGTGGACGTGGGCGTGCTGCAGGATCATGATCTTCGGGCGCTCGGTGATGTGCGGCGCGTCGGCGATGGCGTCCTCGAACTTGTTGACCAGATCGGCCACTTCGGCGTCGCCCTTGGCCAGTGGGGTGGCCATGACGTTGCAGCCGTTGGCGACCGCGAACTTGTGCGATTCCGGGTCACGCGCTGCGATCCACAGGGGCGGCCGGGCCTGGATCGGCTTGGGGACGCTGGTGGAGGCGGGGAACTTCCAGATGTCGCCATCGTGGGTGACGTCGCCTTCCCACAGGGGCTGAAGCAGGGGCACCATTTCGCGCAGGTACTTGCCGCCATCCGTCGCGGATTCGCCGTTCAGCATGCGGTCGAACTCGAACTGATAGGCCCCGCGCGCCAGCCCCACTTCGGCGCGCCCGTTGCTGATGACGTCAAGCAGCGCGGCTTCGCCGGCCATCCGGATCGGGTGCCAGAACGGCGCGATGAAGGTGCCCGCGCCAAGACGGATGTTCTTCGTGCGCCCGGCGACGGCGGACAGCAGGGGGATGGGATTCGGCGAGATGGTATATTCCATCGCGTGGTGCTCGCCGATCCAGACTTTGTCCATGCCGCCGGCCTCCGCCATGTCGCACAGTTCCAGCAACTGCTCGAACAGCGCGTGGTGCGAAACCGAAGCGTCGTAGCGTTCCATGTGAAGAAAGATCGAGAACTTCATCGTCCATCCTTTTCCCTTGGCCTCGTTCCGTCGGGCCAAAATTTCTCTTGCGACTCGGATAATACAAGAATACCGTCCGATGGTATACCAAGAATGATGGTGTAAGAGGATAACCGGAATATGGCAAGAGCCGCCGACAGCCCAGGCACGGGTGTGATCGAGGAAAACAGCATCGGGTTCGTGCCGCTGGCCGCCAGGCACGGCAAAGTGCGTGACCTGTTCACGCTGTGGTTCACTACCAATATCGCGCCGCTGCCGGTGGTCACAGGCGCCATGGCCGTGCAGGTCTATCACCTGCCGCTGACGTGGGGCATCACTGCGATCGTGCTCGGCCACCTCGTCGGCGCGCTGGTGCTGGGGGCGTGTTCCGCACAGGGGCCGCAGATGGGCCTTGCGCAGATGATCCAGAGCCGGGGCCAGTTCGGTCGCTACGGCGCGCTGCTGGTCGTCGCCTTCGCCACCATGCTTTACGTCGGGTTCTTCATTTCCAACATCGTGCTGGCCGCCAAGTCGGTTCACGCGCTGCAGCCCGCCGTCGGATTGCCGGTGGGGGCAGTGCTCTGCGCGCTGGCGGCGGCGGGCATCGGCATCCTGGGTTACAACGTCATCCATCTGCTAAACCGCGTGGGGATGTGGTTCATGGGTGCGGGCCTTGTCTTCGCCTTTGCCAATCTGGTCGCGGCGATGCCGAGCGGCTTGTGGACGCAGGGCACCGGATCGATGATCGGCTGGCTGGCGATGTTCTCGCTCGCCGCAGTCTGGCACATCTCCTATGCCTGCTACACCTCGGACTATTCGCGCTACCTGCCGCCCAGCGTCGGCATCAAGGCGCCGTTCCTTGCCAGCTTCGCAGGGGCTGCGCTGGGAGCGGGCGCTTCGTTCATCCTTGGCGCCGTGGCCGTTGCCGGGGCACCTGCCGATGCGGACCCGATGGCGATCGTCAGCGGCGCAACCGGCATGCTCGCGCCGGTGTTGATGGCGCTGTTCGTGTTCAACATCATCAGCCACAACGCGCTCAACATCTATGGTGCGGTGCTGTCGCTCATCACCATGGCGCAGACCTTCGTCGCATCGTGGCAGCCGGGCCGCAAGGCGCGTGTCGTGCTCTCTACCGTGGTGCTGGCGGGGTGCCTGACCGTGGCAACGCTTTCGGCGGATGATTTCGTGCCGCGCTTCATCGGTTTCGTCATCGGCCTGATGGTGGTGCTGGCGCCCTGGGCGACGATCAACATCGTGGACTTCTACTTCATCCGTAAGGGCCGCTACGACATCGAATCGTTCTTCCGCGCCGACGGCGGCATCTATGGCCGGATCGACATGAAGGCGGCCACTGCTTACGTCGCGGGCATCGCGGTGCAGCTGCCGTTCCTTGCCAGCAGCATCTACACTGGCCCCTTCGCCAAGGCGCTGAACGGGCTGGACGTGGGCTGGCTGATCGCGCCGGTTGTGACCACGGTGGTCTATCTGGCGATGGGCGCGGGTCGGAATGCGCAAAGCGGCGCGCAGCCAGTCCCGGCGGAATAAGACAGGGAAAAGGGAGAGAACCATGACCACAGCCACCCTGGACCGTCCGCGCCACGGCTTCCTTTCCAGCGCCGAGGAGATCATCGACGAGGCGCGCAACGGGCGCATGTTCATCCTCGTCGATGACGAGGACCGCGAGAACGAGGGCGACCTTGTCATCCCCGCGCAGATGGCCACGCCCGAGAAGATCAACTTCATGGCCCGCTACGGCAAGGGGCTGATCTGCCTGGCCATGACGGAAGGCCGCGTGCGCGACCTAGGGCTTGGCCTGATGGCGCCGCATCCCGATCCGAAGTACGGAACGAAGTACGGCACCGCCTTCACTACGTCCATCGAGGCGCGGGTGGGTGTCACCACCGGCATCTCGGCGGCGGACCGTGCGCGCACCATCGCCGTCGCCATCGACGGGTCCAAGGGCGGCGACGAAATAGTGACGCCGGGCCATGTCTTTCCGTTGATCGCGCGGGAAGGCGGCGTGCTGGTCCGCGCCGGGCATACCGAGGCGGCAGTGGATGTGTCCCGGCTGGCCGGGCTGAACCCGTCGGGCGTGATCTGCGAGATCATGAACGACGACGGCACGATGGCCCGGCTCGACGACCTTGTCGCGTTCTCGCAGCTGCACGGGCTGAAAGTGGGGACCATCCGCGACCTGATCGCCTACCGCCGTCGCCACGACAATCTGGTGGAGCGCGCCGCCGAAGCCCGCTTCACCAGCCGGTGGGGCGGCGAATGGAAGGCGATCACCTACCGCAACCGCGCGACGCAGACGGAACAGATCGCGCTGGTCAAGGGCGCCATCGACCCCGATCGGCCCACGCTGGTTCGCATGCACGTCATCTCGACGCTGGCGGACATCTTCGCGGGCGAAAGCGGGTCGGGCGTGTTGCAGCGGGCGATGGAGATGATCGCAGAGGAAGGCTCGGGTGTGGTCATCGCCATCAACCGGGCCCGCAACGACCGCTTCACCATGGCGCTGAAGGCGCAGGCGGGAACGCTGTCGCCTGCCGACATGGACGAACTGCGCGACTATGGCGTGGGTGCGATGATCCTCAGCGATCTGGGCATCGAGAAGATGACCCTGCTGACGAACACGCACCGCACGCCGGTGGCGCTGGCCGGCTACGGCCTTTCCATCGAAGGCGAACGCGCGGTGAAACCGACGCGCTGACGCGCCGATTTCTCTCCACTTTTGTATTTCCAAGGCGGCGTTTGCCGCGAAGGAGTCCTATGCTCCCCGTTCTCGTACCCGCCGCGCTGGTCGCGGCCGTTCCCACCGCAGCGCCTCAGGCATCCGCGCCAGCTGCGACGCAGGCTGCGACCGTTTCGGACGAAGCTGTCGATGCCCCCGCCGAACCGGCCACGCCCGCCGCGAAGTCCGGGCTCGACCTTGGGGTGGTGGTGCGCGGACGCGCCGACGTGCGGTTCAACGACGTGGGCAGGTCGGGCAAGCGTCGCACATCCAGCCATCTGTCGTTCGACACCGTGGCGCTGACGGCGGACTACGATTCCGACAGGTTCTTCGGCGCGGCGCAATACCGTTTCTATGGCGCCAGCTTCATCTATGGCAAGAACGGCGGGTACGAAGGCTATCCGGGCGAAGTCCAGTTCCTGATGTACGCCTATGCGGGCGCAAAGCTGGGCAAGCAGGACAGCGTCACCGTCGGCGTGCAGCCGGTGCCGTTCGACGACCGATACTGGGGCGGATCGATCCTTGACGATTTGGGCTTCGTCTACGGGATGGAGGAAGTCTACAACCTGGGCATCAAATACAGGAAGCAGACTTCCGACCTCAGGGTGGAACTGGGCTTCTTCCCCGGCAGCGGCCCTGCGGTCATGGGCATAAGCCGCGACGGTGCGCGCTATTCCACCAACATCGCCCGTGCCGACAGCTACGTGCCCGACGGGTCGCAGAACGACGAGCGCAACATGGTGATCGGCAACGTCCAGTACGCGCTGGTGAACGGCGCCGACACCACGCTGAAGGCCACTGCTTCGGGATGGGTGTCCAGCATCCACAACTTCGATACCGGGCGGGACGGCAGCAAGCACCTGTTCGCGTTCAGCCTGACGGGTTCGCATGGGCCGTGGAGCGGCAAGGCGCTGGTGGCCCGGCAGGACATCGACCCGCGCAACCCTGGCCGCAACGACATCATCACCGTCAGCGGATTTGACGCCAGCTACAACATCGCCGCGAAGGGCACTTACGCCTTTGGCGAAGTGGGGCGCACGGTGAAGACAGGCAAGTTCCCTTTCGATGTCTACGTCTATGCCAACTATGGCCGGTTCATGAAGGATGCGGCGGGCTTCAAGGACAGCGAGCGTTTCGACCTGGGCGCGGTATGGACGTCCAAGGACAAGGGGCGGATCAAGGTGTTCTCGGAGTTTCTGCTGGGCCGAAATGATCCCTTCGTCGGCGCCGGGCAGTACACCTCGGGAGCGGCGCAGGGCGGCGACGACAAGTGGAAGGCCGCGTTCATGATGATCTTCGGATATTATTTCTAGACCTGCGGCACGGAGGGCGCAGCATCGGGGGTGCGGGCGGTTCGGGGTGACAAGGCGCTCCGGTCCGCCCAGATCATCGCAAGCGCCATCACGACCCACAGCATGTCCACCGCGACGGATATGGCCCCCGGCAGGCCCCAGCGCGCCATGTGCAGGCCCGCAAGCGCCAGCAGCGTTACCGCCGTCGCGATGCGCAATAAAGCCGCAGACCGTCCCGCCGAGGGCACGGCGAGGACCACGACCCAGACCAGCAGCACGGCGCTCCAGTAGACCGGCAGCGCCGTGGCCACGCCCGTGACTTCCCCGACCGCGGCCAGCGCTAGAGCCAGCGGCTGGCCCCACAGAATGCCCGCCCACAGCCGCTCGAGGCGCGGGGCTGCCCGGCCCTGATCGCGGCGGCGCGCCAGCCATACGTTCCCTCCGGTGGCCGCGATCAGCGTCAGGCCACCACCCAGCAGCGCATAGATGACCTTGAGCGGCAGCCCGCCGTAAGTTCCGTAGTGCAGCGGCGTCAGCATTCCGTAGATGCGCATGCCGACATTGCCGTCAGTGAACCCGGCCTTCTGCTTCAGGGTGCCGTCCGGGCTGAAGATATAGCTTTCTGCGCGTGTCAGATGGCCGGGCGCGGCGACGGAGACGGTCACCTGCTGACCGGCGGTGCCGACATGCTCGATCCGCAACTGGCTGACCCGCGCGCCCGGTGTCTCGGCGTTTATGGTCACCAGCATCGGGCGGATGTCCGGGACCGGCGCAGGGCGGCTGTCCTCGGTCGCCTGCGGGCCAAGCAGGGAGGCAATGGCACGGGTTTGGTCGCCCTTGAAGGCGACCATCGCGAGGCCGAAGATGATCAGCCCCGAAAGCCCGAGCAACGAGCCGGTCAGCGATACGATGAGGTGAAACGGCAGCGCCCATACGCCGATGCGGTTGTGCAGGTCGGCGTTGGTAAGCCGCCGGCTTCCACCCCAGCGAAGACGGAATGCGTCCTTCAGGATGCGTCGGTGCGCCAGGATGCCGGTGAACAGGCTGGCCAGCAGCAGGGTGCCGAATATCCCCACGACGTACCGTCCAAGCGCGCCGGGAACGGTCAGGTTGAAGTGCAGGGTCTGCACGAATTCAACCCATGGCACGTCCGTGCCGGGGCCAAGCCGGCCAGCGGCATCGGCGCTCCATTCCCGGTGATTGCCTGCCTCGCCACCTTCGCCATAGGCATAGATGTTGAGCAGCGGCAGTTCAGGCGTGGGCGCGTTGATGAAGAGGTCGTGCGCCACGCCCGCAGCTTTTGCGCGGACATAGGCGTCCTCGCTTACCCGCTGGAGCATGTCGGGCGTCACGTCGCGCACGATGGGCGCCTGCGGGCGTTCCCATATCGTCAGCTGATCGACCAGTACGATGAGCGAGCCCGACAGGCAAAGAATGTAGATCACCGCGCCGAAGATCACGCCGATCAGGCCGTGACCGTCCAGCATCGCGCGGGTGAAGGCGTTGGAAATCCTGAAACGCGCCATGGCTCAGGCTCCCGCCAGAAAGGTGAGGCCGATGCCCGCTGCACCCAGTGCCGCGAACGAGGCCGCCTGCACGGGCAGTCGCCGCTGGCATACGACCCAGCCGATGCCGATGGCCCACAGCGTCGGCACGATCAGGCCGGCCAAAATCAGGCGCGTCTGCTCCGCCATGGGCGAGCGGGTGGCGACGACGACGGCGATGCCCATCGCCGCGATCAGGCCCAGCGGCCCCGCCACCAGCACGCGCATCGTCCCGACCACATAGCGGCGGCGCGATACAGCGGGAAGGGCGGCAGTGCGTTCCCGTGCCGGACGCTCCATCCGGCGTTCCATGCGGCTTAGGATGAACCCGAAGGCGACCAGCGCCGCTGTTTCCAGAGCCAGCGGAATCCCGACCTCGGCACCGAACTGCAAGGTCCAGAGCGCGGTCGATGCTGCCCACAGGCCAAGCGCCATGGCGGTACGCATGCGCATATCCGCCCCGTGCTTCCACCCGTGCCACAGCACCAGCAGGCCAGCCAGCGACGCCATCAGTGCGGCACTGATCGTCATGAAGATCCCCATTCGCGTCCCCCTCAGTCGTCTGTTAGCTATAATGCTATTGACTCGCAATAGGTATCCATCTTAACCGGCCAGCAACATTCAGGGGGAATGTCATGAATTACGTGCGACCTTTGCTGGCGATGCTGATGCTTGCCGGATCCAACACCGCTTATGCCCAATCGGCGCCCGGTGCCGCATCTGCCAACGGTGACGACAACGAGATCGTCGTGACGGGCGAAAAGACCAACCGCACACTTCAGGACACGCCGGCCAGCGTTCAGGTCGTGACGAGCGAAACGATCGCAGCGCAGAACCTCAACAGCGTGTACGACGTGCTGGAACGCACGCCCAATCTTGCGGTCAACGGGCGACGGGACAGTTTCTCGATCCGTGGCATCGACGCGTTCAACGTGTCCGGCGGCGGTGACGGCGCGCTGGCGAGCGTCTATCTTGACGGCGCGGTGCTGCCCCGATCGGCGCTGACGGCGGGGCCGCTCGACCTTTACGACATCGCGCAGGTCGAAGTGTTCCGTGGCCCGCAGTCCACCGTACAAGGCCGGAATGCCCTTGCAGGCGCGGTGGTAATCCGGACTGCCGACCCCACGTATCACTGGACCGGCAAGGCCCGCGCGCTGATGACGGACAAGACAGGCGAACGGCGGCTTGGCGGCGCGATCGGCGGCCCGATCATTGCCGACCAGCTTGCCTTCCGCGTTGCGGGGGAAGTCGTCCGTTCCGACGGGCTGATCTTCAACACCACCACCAACAAGGACGCCGACCGCCGGGAGTCCGAGACTTTCCGCGGCAAGCTGCTGTTCACGCCTACGGCCATTCCGGGCCTGCGCGTGGTCGCAACTTACATGCACGACCGCCACCAGCGCGGCACCATGTACAGCGAGTTCGACGCCCCTTACGCCATCCGCGACCGCGTTGCGACCGAGGACGTCATGGACCGGCAGTCGACCAGAAGCGACATCGGCACGCTGGACATCGGCTACGATCTGGGCGGGGGCTTCGCGCTCAATGCGGTCACGAACTACAGCAAGATCCTGTACCGCTCGCTGACCGATCCGGGGCGCAACGCCGATCCGGGCCAGACCAGCCGCATCACCGACCCCACCAAGACGCTGCAGCAGGAACTGCGCCTCAGCCTGGACCTTGGCTGGGTGCAGGGCCTTGTCGGCGGGTATTACCTGCGCGAAGACAACAGCGATTACTTCTTCGAAGCGACGCAGGTGCTGCAATTGACGCGCCTTGGGGTTGACCGGCAACTGCTGGCGCTGGGTCTGCCGCAGTCGACGGTGAACACCGTGATCGGCCTCTACAACAACCAGGCGCCGATCCGGAACAGCCTCTCGCAACCGCGCGTGACGAAGAATTACGCGGGGTTCACCGACCTTACATTCCCGATAACGCAGCGGCTCAAGCTGAGGGCGGGCCTGCGCTACGATCATGAGATGCAGGACCGGGGATCGACGCAGACGGTGGTGATCGACCGGGACTTGCCCGATCCGGCCAATCTGCCGATCCCGGCGCTGGCCCCCATCGTCACCCAGCTCAACGCACTGCTGCGGCAGACTGCGGCCAACGCCACGGTCATCGATCCCCGCCGCAAGATCAGCTACGATGCATGGCTGCCCAAGCTGGGCCTGACATACGACTTCACCGACGATCTGGCGCTCAGTTTCACGGCGCAGCGCGGGTATCGCGCGGGCGGGGCCGGCCTCAACCAGCAGCGCGGCGAAGCCTATTCGTTCGGGCCGGAGCATACCTGGAACTACGAAGTCGCCCTGCGATCCGAATGGCTGGACCGGAGACTGACGGTGAATGCCAATGCCTACTGGATCGACTGGACCGACCAGCAGGTGGCGGTGCGCCTCAGCCCCGGGGCGGTGTTCGATACCCAGACGGTGAACGCGGGCAAGTCACGCCTTTACGGCTTCGAACTGGAATTGAGCGGACGCCCTACCGATACGCTCAACCTTTACGCCGGTGCAGGCTACAGCAACACGAAGTTCACCGATTTCAACGTGACCGTCGGCGAACTGTCCGCCAGCGCGCAGGGCAACGAATTCGCCAATGCCCCGCGCTGGACGCTGTCGGGCGGAGCCACCTGGCGGCACCCGAGCGGGGTCACGGCCAACGTCAACGCCAACTATCGCAGCGCGGTCTATCAGGACACTGTGGCGCAGGCGTTCCGCGACCTGCCGGGCCGCACTCTGGTGAATGCAAAGCTGGGCTGGCAGGGCGAGAACTTCGGCGCATACCTGCTGGTGTCGAACATCTTCGACGTCCAGAAGCCTGCGGTCTTCTTCCTCGACTTCGATGGACGCACGCGCGGCCTGCTCACCGATCCACGGACCTTCGGCCTCAGTTTCGAAGCGAAGTTCTGACGGCGGTTCCCCTCGCCCTGCGCTAGACGATCCCGTGGCCGTCGATGCGCAGGGCAGGCACGAAGCCCGTGTCGCGCGGCAGGTCGAGGTGCAAGCCCGCGCCGTCCTGCTGGAAGGGGACCGGGCCGCCGCCCAGCAGCGTCACCCGCTCCACCCGGCCAGTGGCATTGTTTCGCGGTAGGGATCGGATGGTCGCCTTGCCGCCGGGCCGTCCCAGGAACAACGCATAAAGCGCGCCCTTGTTGGTAGTGAAGCGGATGTCCTGCGCGGTGAACGGCTTGGCCTTCTCCTCGTTCTGCATGCCCGCGACCAACTGGGTCGGGCCTTCGCCATATTTGCGCCACGGCCGCGATCCGAAGATCGCCTCGCCGCCGTGGACCATCCATCCGGCCATGCCGTCCAGCACCTTTTCGGTCTCGCTGTCGATCGATCCGTCGCCCGGCTGCGGGATGGACAGCATCAGGTTGCCGTTCTTCGATACGACGTCGGCCAGCCGCTGGATGACTTCTTCCGCGCTTTTGTAGCTTTTGTCGTGAAGGCGCGCTTCGTTGTAGAACCAGTCACCGATACAGGTGTCGGTCTGCCACGGTTCGTCCCACAAATGGTCGGTGAAGCCGCGCTCCACATCGGCCACCATGCCGAACCGGGCATGGGGTTTCAGCTGCTTGCCGGTCAGCACCACGTCGATCTTGCCGTGCCACTCGATCGAGCGGTTGTAGTAGTCCGCCGCAGCTTCCAGCCCGACCGGGCCGAAGGGCAGTTCGTGATCGTCCATGTAGACCATGTCGGGCTTGTACTTCTGAACCAGGTCCGTCTGGCGCAGCAGCCAGCGGGTGACATAGGCGGGATCGTCCTTTGGCCCCGTTTCGATCCACTGGCCGTTGTTGGCGTCATGCCACTTGTCCATTGCCTCGATAGTGTCGATGCCGTCGGGCAGTACGGCATGGCCGCCGGTGTAAAGCTCCTGCGGGTCCAGCCCCTCCCACCACAGGCCCTTGCCGTCCGCCTTGCGCAGGCGGAATGCATCGTAGCGCTGGCCCTGCTTCGGGCCGACCGGATCGTAGCCGTAGGCGGGCTGGTACCAGTGCCAGGCGTGAGCAGCATGGTTGGACACGCCGAACTTCAGCCCGCCACGCCGCGCCGCCTTTTCCCAGATGCCGACGATGTCCTTCTTCGGGCCCACACGCAGGCTGTTCCAGGCGTGATAGCGGCTGTCGTAGCAGTCGAGATTGTCGTGATGGCAGGCCAGCGCCATGAAATACTTCGCGCCGGCCTTCTTGTAGCGGGCGATCAGGGCATCCGGCTCCCACCTGTCGGCGGTCCACAGGTTCTGGATGTCCTTCATCCCGGCGACTGACGGATGCCCGTAAGTTTTCAGGTGATGTTCGTACATCGGATGGCCCTGCATGTACATGAAGCGACCATACCAGTCGCCTTGCGCCGGGACCGACTGCGGCCCCCAGTGCGACCACATCCCCAGCTTTGCATCGCGGAACCAGTCGGGATAGCGGTAATTGCTGACAAGCGAAGGCCAACTGGCCTGCACCGGGCCGCGCATGGTGCCCATCGGGCTGGCGGCGCGCGCCGCACGGGCAAGACCCAGCGCAGCGGTTCCAGCCAGGAAAGAACGGCGTCCGAACAGTGTCATTTCGTGTCCTTCAAGGCAGTATCGATCGCCTGCATCGCCAGCGGGCGCATGATGGCGTAACCCTCTGCAGTGGGATGGACCCCGTCCGTCGAGAGGCCCGGCTTCATCGCGCCGTCGGCCTGCGCCATGGCGGAGTGGTAATCGACGAAGATGAAGCCGTTGCGGCGCGCATAGTCGGCCAGCCACCGGTTCATCGCGGCGATCTGCGGCGCAGGCTGTTTGCCCGGGCTCCACGGAAAGGCGCCGGCGGGCGGGACGGAGCCGATGATGACCCGGATGCCGTGCGCGCGGGCCAGTTCCGCCATGCTCTGGATGTTGCCCAGCACGGTTTCCATCGTCGCCGCGCCGGTGTTGCCCGCGACGTCGTTGGTGCCGGCCATGATGTGTACCGCCTGCGGCTTCAGCGCGATCACGTCCGCGCGGAAACGGACCAGCATCTGCGCCGTGGTCTGCCCGCTGATCCCGCGATCGACAATGCCGGCGGTGAACATCTGCGGATCGAGGTTGATCCAGTTGTCGGTGATGGAATCGCCCATGAACACCGCGCGTACCTTCGTGCCCGCCAGCGCCCTGTCGTCGGCGGCATAACGGCACAGTTGCCCGAAATCGCGGGTCAGCATGTGGAGGTTCCACATCTTCCACGCCGCTTCGTCGCCGGGCCGGGGATGGACGGGGCAGGGGTCGGCGACGATGCCGACGGGGTCGCCTGCATGGGGATCGCCCGGCACCGTCGTCTCCGCCAGCGCCGGGGTGCCAAGCGCCAGCAGGCAGGCAAAAGTCATCGTTCGCAGCATCAGGTCCTCGTCATTTGCGCAGTGCCCGGTCGATCGCGCGCTGGGCAATCGGCGCCATCACGGCATAGCCATTCGCCAGCGGATGCACGCCGTCCTGCGTATAGGCGGCCCTCATCAGGCCCTTCTGGTCGATCATGGCAGCATGGTAATCGGCGAAGGCATAGCCGCGCTGCACGCAGAATGCGCGCAGCCATGCGTTGAGGGCCACCAGTTCATCGGGCCGGCGCTCCCTGACCACGTCCCTCGCCGCCTCGGTATAGTCGTTGACCGGCAGGATTGAGCCGAACACCACGCGAATGCGGTGCGCGTCGGCCAGATCTGCCATGGTCTCCCAGTTGGCCTCGATCTGCTCGGGCGTTTCGTGTTGCAGAAAGCCCTGCACGTCGTTGATTCCGGCAAGTATTACTACCGCGCGCGGCTTCAACGCGATCACGTCCTGATGGAAGCGCAGCACCATCTGCGACGTCACCTGGCTGCCGATGCCTCGGTTCACATAAGGCTTGCCGGGGAAGCTGGCGGCAAGGTTCCAGCGATCGGTAATGGAATCTCCCAGGAACACCACGCGATGCTCATCGCGCGCGGGCGGCGGCAGGGCGGCATTGGCGGGCGCGTAGAGATACCGCTCCCCGAAATCCTGCATCAGGCTGGGCACAAGGCGGGCGCGGAAAGGGCCAAGCCACGGACCCCAGTCCTTCTCCGTCACCGTGCGCCGCTCGGGCGAACTCTGGTATTCGCCCGGTGCAGCAAGGGCATTTCCGCTGGCGAACATCAGCAACAGCGGTAAGAGGCGCTTCATCGTCACGGATCAGTCCAGATCTTGGGGTGGGACGGGGCGGATTGGCGACATCGCATCGCCGATCGCGGCAGCGGCGTCGCGCACCAGCAGACCGCATGCTTCCATGGAAGCGCGGTTGGCGGCACCATCGACGAAGGGCATCGTCAGTGCCGCCCGAGCCACACCGCCGACAAGTACGGGCGCGGAAAGGTCGGTGATGCCCGTCAGCATCGGGCTGGGCGCGATCGCGCCGCCCGCCGCGACGGCGGCATCCAGTCTTCCGGTCAGTTCGCCGATGTCCAGCGTCTCTCCGGCGGCGCGAATATCCTCCAGCATGGCCGCGCGCGCTTCGGGTGACTGGAACGCGAGAAGAATGCGGCCCGAGTTGGACCGATGCAGCGGCCTGCGATAGCCCACCCGCACGGCAAAGCCCGAGAGCCCAGGTGCCTCGATGGCAATGATGACCACCATTTCTGCGCCGGAAGCGACCGCCAGATGGCAACTTTGCCCCGCCTTGCGCGCCAGATCCTGCATCACCGGCAGTGCGGTGGAAGCAAGATCGCGGATCGGCGGCTGGCTCATGCCAAGGGTGAAGAGGCGGTTGGTCAGCCGATAACCTTCGTCCGCCCGCGCAATATATCCATGCTCTTCAAGCACCTGCAACATCCGGAAAATCTCGCTGACGGAGCGACCGAGTGCCGTCGATATGTCGGACATTATCAGGGGGTCGCTTGCACTTGCGAGCAACTCAAGTATTTCCAGCCCCTTGGTAAGGGCCGGAGCCTGATAGCGTGGCTTTCCCGTCATACTCTTCCTCTGCAACGCCGCTTCTGGATGGCCGCGTCACGCCTATGACAACATCGCCTAACAGAAATGCAGATATGAAATCAATTTTCATATTTCACAAATTTGATTGTCGGCGTAATGGACGATCATCCTGTTACCGCTCCCAGAAGCGGCTTGGACATGGAACGGCAATATTTCCGCGGTTTGCAGCCGCGAATCAGGTTCGCTCCGGAGGGGAGCAAGGGGAGGAAGTTTGATGATCCGTTTGACACACATGCCGCGCCGTGCAGCGCTGTTGGCTGGCATTTCCATTGCCAGCATCGCGCTCAGCGGCACCGCTCACGCGCAGGATGATACCGGCACGCAGCCGGAACAGTCGGCCGCGTCTGACATCGTTGTCACCGGCGTGCGCGCCAGCTTGTCGAGCGCGCAGGCGCTCAAGCGCAATTCGGATGTCATCGTCGACTCCATCGTCGCGGAAGACATCGGCAAGCTGCCTGATCGCAACGTCGCCGAAGCGCTGCAGCGCATCACCGGCATCCAGATCGAACGCAGCTACGGCGAAGGCAGCGCGGTTGCGATCCGCGGCCTCAGCCAGGTCCGTACCGAAATAAACGGCCGCGACGTGTTCACCGCGAACGGTGGCCGTACGCTGAGCCTGGAGGACGTGCCGTCCGAACTGCTTGCCGGCGTCGATGTCTACAAGAACCCGTCGGCAGACCTGATCGAAGGCGGCATCGGCGGCCTGATCAACCTGCGCACGCGCAAGCCGTTCGATTTCGATGGCTTCAAGGCGTCTGCCAGCGCCAGCGTCAACTACTACGACCTTTACGGCAAGTCGAAGCCGCAGGCGAACCTGCTGCTCTCGGATCGCTGGAACACCGGCATTGGCGAAATCGGCATCCTGGTGGATCTGGCGTACCAGAAGACCGCGTTCCGTCAGGACCAGATCAGCAGCCAGCCGTTCTTCCTGCTCGACCAGTCCGTCGGTGCGAACGGTGCCCCGAACAACCCCACAGACTATGCCACCGCGCAGGGCCTGGGTCGTCTGGGGCAGCCGACGTATCTGCCCCATGGCGTCGGCATCGGTCAGTACCTGGGTGACCGCCGCCGTATCGGCGCCGATGTCGCGGTGCAGTGGAAGCCCACCGATACGCTGCTCGTCACCGCAGAGTACGTGCGGTCGGACTACAAGTTCCAGTACGGCGATTACAGCTTCTTCGCCTATACGGGCACCAATTCGATCACGCCCGATTTCTCGGCGCCGTTCACCTATGACGACGACGGCAATTTCCGCAGCGGCACGTTCGTCAACGTGCCCATCGATTCCAACACCAGCCTGGAACGCCGCAAATCGGTTACCAACGACCTGTCGCTGAACGTCAAGTGGAACCCCACCAGCAACCTGACGATCAAGGCTGACGGCCAGTACATCCGCGGCGTCACTGACGGCCAGCGCTCCATCGTCATCCTCCATTCCAATGCGGAACGGCTGTATCAGGTCGTCGGCAGCGGCGTGCCGACGATGGACATTCTGCCGGACGGCAATCCGGCCAACGGCAACGGTTCGGTCACCGACATCGCCAACTATGCCCCGCTGGGCGGCGGTTACCTCGATCACATCGAACGTTCGGTGGGCAAGGAATACGCTTTCCGCCTGGACGGCGAATACAAGTTCGACGGCGGAATCCTGCGCTCGTTGTCGGCGGGCGTGCGTTATACCGACCGGTCGGCCATCACCGACAGCAGCACTTACGCCTATTACGGCACCAGCGCGCTGGCGAACAACCTGTACGAAGTCCGCCCGTTCCGGGGCGACCTCTATCGCGGTTATCAGGGCGTCCCGGACGGCGCTGTGTTCTTCAACCGCGGGATCGTGCTGGACTATGATGCCACGCGGCAGGCGCTTGCGCCCTACGTCGATGCGTCGCAGCGACAGGCGCTTCTGGACGGCGTCGGCTACGTGCCCAGCGACCGCAACACCCAGGGTGAAAAGACCTACACCGCCTACGGTCTGGCCAAGTTCGACTTTGCCGATGCAGGCTTCCCGCTGGATGGCAACATCGGCGTGCGCGTGGTCAAGACGAAGGTGTCGACCGACGGCTTCAGCGTGCAGACGCCGCAGACCACGGTGGGCGGCCTGCCTGCCAACGGCCCGATCAGCTATGTGCCGATCAGCGTGAACAGCAGCTACACCAAGGCGCTGCCCAGCCTGAACCTGCGCTATCATTTCACCGATCACCTGCAGTTGCGCCTGGCCGCGTCGAAGGGGCTGACCCGTCCTGACTTCTCGCAGCTGAATCCCAACATCAATATCGTCGAACTCAACCCCGGCAACGGCATTCGCACGTCCAGCTCGGGCAATCCCTACCTGAAGCCGCTCGAAGCCAAGCAGTTCGACGCCTCACTGGAATGGTACTTTTCGCGTAGCGGTTCGCTTTATGCAGCCGGTTTCTACAAGAAGGTGGACGGCTTCATCGCCAATATCGCCACCGATGAGACGTATGACTTCGGCAATGGTCCGTTCACCGTTTCGGTCAGCCGGCCGCTCAACGGTGACAACGGGAAGATCAAGGGTCTCGAAGTGGGCGGCAACACCTTCTTCGACTTCCTACCGGGCATCTGGTCGGGCTTCGGTGTGCAGGCGAACTTCACTTACGTGGACAGCAAGGCTCCCAGCCCGGCGGCGACCGATAACGAAGGCAACGCCCTGATCGTGCCACTGGAGAAGCTGTCGAAGTACAGCTACAACCTGATGGGCTTCTACGACAAGGGACCGATCTCCGCACGCGTCGCCTATAACTGGCGCAGCAAGTACGTCGTCACTACACGCGGCAACGGCAGCGGCGAACTGCCGATCTTCAACGCCGCGCGCGGCCAGCTGGACGCCTCGGTGACGTATACCGTCAACGAGAACTTCGCGCTGACCGTCGATGGCGTGAACCTGACCGATACGGAAAACCGGACCTACTACGGCATTCCCAGCCGTCCGCAGTCCTCGGTCCTCAACGACCGCCGCATCAGCATCACGGCGCGCCTTACTTATTGATCCAGGCTGCGGGTGTTTTTAACACCCCGAAGGAGCAGGCCGAGCCGCAAAGCGGCCGGCCTGCATCCGGTCACGAAACAGGCCGGACAAGAGAGAGGATGGCCTGATGCACATGCGACAAGCGGGCGTGAAAGGCGGCAGTCGCCGGGCGTTGGTCCTGATGGCCAGCGGACTCGCGTTTCCAGAAACAGCGGCCAACCCCATGGTCGCGGCGTGACCGGGGCTGCGCTGCCTATCCTGGGCATGGGCACCGCGCCCATCGCCAACCTGTATCGTGCGGTGGATGATGAGCAGGCCAGCGCAACGCTGGACGCGGCGTGGGATGCCGGCATCCGTTACTACGATACCGCCCCGCATTACGGCTTCGGTCTGGCCGAGCGGCGGCTTGGTGCGATGCTGGCCCGGCGCGATCCGCAGGGTGCGGCAGTCGTCTCGACCAAGGTGGGCCGCCTGCTGGTTCCCACCGACGCGAAGGGAGAGCGGCACGGCTTCGTCGATGCCGATCCGTTCGAGCCGGTGTTCGACTATGGTCACGACGCTGTGCTGCGATCCTTCGAGGGCAGCTGCGCGCGACTGGGGCGGGAGCGCATAGATCTCCTGCTGGCGCATGACCTGGGCCAACTGACCCATGGCGACGATCATCCGCGCCACCTTCGCGCGTTCCTTGACGGTGGCTACCGCACGATGCGGGACTTGCGCGATGCCGGGGCGATCGGGGCGATCGGCATCGGCGTCAACGAAGTCGCCATCTGCGACGAGCTGCTCGACCATGTGGAGCTGGACGCGATCCTGCTGGCGGGCCGATATACCTTGCTGGACCGCAGCGCCGAACGGCTGCTGGAACGCTGCGCCGAACGCGGGGTCAGGGTCGTCGTTGGCGGCCCTTACAACAGCGGCATTCTGGCGCGCGATCTGGGTGGGCCGCTGCATTTCGACTATGCCGCGCCCAGCGATGCGATGATTGCCAGGGCACGACGACTGGCGCAGGTGTGCGAAAGGGCGGGGGTATCGCTTTCAGCAGCGGCGCTGCAGTATCCGCTGCGCCATCGCGCTGTCGCCAGCGTGATCCCCGGACTGGTCGGGGCGGAGCAGGTGGCGGAAACCATGACGCGGTTGTCGGCACCGCTGCCGGACGACTTGTGGCCCGCGCTGGACCTAGCACTGCACGCAGAGCCTTCCACGCTTCAGGACGATGCGCGGCTGATACTGCTCCATCCAGACGACAACGTGCTGATCTGCGTCCGTCCGATCGAGGCAGGGGACATCCTGCCGGCGTCAGGCGGCACCATCCCCGCGCGCGAAGGCATCGCCATCGGCCACAAGGTGGCGCGCGCCGCGTTGCAGCCGGGCGACAAGGTCATCAAGTACGGCGCGCCCATCGGGTCGATGACGACGGGCGTGGCGGTGGGCGACTGGGTTCATATGCACAACATGAAAAGCGACTACATCAGCAGCCACACCCGCACCGCACTGGACGAACGGCCATGATGGCGTGGCTCCGGCAGGACGGGCGCAAGGGCATCCGCAACGTGGTGGCAGTGGCCTATCTGGTCGAATGCGCGCACCATGTCGCGCGGCGCATCGTCGACCGGGCTGACGATCCAGATGTGCACCTGATCGGCTTTCCCGGCTGCTATCCCAACGCCTATGCCGCCAAAGTGATGGAAGCGATCGCCACGCATCCCAACGTGGGCGGGCTGGTCATCGTGTCGCTGGGCTGCGAGAGCTTCAACCGGGAGCGACTGCTGGCGGTGGCGCGGGCCAGCGGCAGGCCTGCCGAACTTCTGGTGATCCAGGAAACCGGCGGCACCGCCGCCACCATCGCGGCGGGACAGGAAGCCGTGGCGCGGGTGCGCGGGGCGATAGCGGACGTGCCACGCGTGGCGATGGGCGTCGAGGAACTGGTGGTGGGCACCATCTGCGGCGGGTCCGACGGAACCAGCGGCATCACCGCCAACCCGGCAGTCGGGCGTGCCTTCGACCGGCTGGTGGCAGACGGCGCGGCGTGCATCTTCGAGGAGACGGGCGAGCTTGTCGGGTGCGAGACGATCATGGCCAACCGTGCGCGCACGCCTGAGCTTGCCGTGGCGATCGAACAGTGCGTACAGAAGGCCGAGCGGTACTACACCATCATGGGCTTCGGCAGCTTTGCGCCGGGCAACGCGGAAGGCGGCCTGACGACGCAGGAGGAGAAGTCGATGGGGGCCTATTCCAAGTCAGGCTCCTCCACCATCGACGGCATACTGAAGCCCGGCGACGTGCCGCCCACCGGCGGCCTCTACCTGCTGGACGTGGTCCCTGACGGAGAGCCGCGCTTCGGCTTTCCCAACATTTCGGACAACGCGGAGATCGTGGAGCTGATCGCCTGCGGCGCGCATCTGACACTGTTCACCACCGGGCGCGGGTCCGTTGTGGGATCGGCAATTTCGCCCGTCATAAAGATTTGCGCCAACCCGGACACCGGGCGCCGCCTTGCCGCGGACATGGACGTCAACGCCGGGCGCATCCTGGAAGGACAGGCGACGCTGGAACAGGTGGGGGCCGAGATCTACGACCGCGTGCTTGCCGTCGCGGCGGGAGAGCGCAGCATTTCGGAATCGCTGGGCCATCAGGAGTTCATCCTGACCTACAAGGCGTTCGACCCGATCGGCCCCGAATGCCTGCCGACGCGGGCTACGAAGGGAGCCTGACCGACCGATGCGCCACGTCCTGCTGATCGACCTTGCCGACGAGGCGGAGGCCATTGCCCGGTATGAAGCCTGGCACGCCGCCGGGGCCGTACCTGCTGCGATCACCTCCAGCATCCGTGCGGCGGACATTACGCAGATGGAGATCTACCGCAGCGGCAACCGCCTCGTCATGGTGATGGAGACGGGGCCGGACTTCGATCCTGTCGCCAAGGCCGCGGCCGATGCCGCCGACCCGCAGGTGCAGGGATGGGAGACGCAGATGAACGCGGTCCAGCGGCCACTGCCCTGGGCCAGCCCGGATGCCAAGTGGACAGGAGCCGCGCGTATCTTCTCGCTCGACGAGCAGCCCTGAACCGCGCCTTCGTTGGTCGGGTGCGCCAGCGTCGCACGGCCTGTGCGGGCGGTTCCGCGCCTCACTCCAATACAGAGGCCCGAACCGCTTCGTCAGGCCAACCACAGCGTGGCGCTGGCCGCTGCGCCTTAGCAACCTGAGTGAGTTTTCCGAAACATCCGGGCCCCGACCGGCATTTGCCGAGACGTATAACCGCGCGCCCATGGGCGTGTCACAAGCAGGATGGAGTGAACCCATGTCCCTTCTAGACAAGATCGCCGCAGCCGTCACGCCAATGGCCTCGCAGGAACAGCGGGCCGAAGCACGGCGGGATGCGCTGCAGCTGGCCCAGGGCAATGACTGGCTGGGCCAAATCATCGATCATCACCGCCAGATAGAGCAGGCCTTCGAGCGCGCCCTCAACGCCGACGGTGCCGAGGAGCGCCGCACCGCCGCCGCCGGGCTGGCGGAAATCCTCATGGCCCACGCCAATGCCGAGGAAGCCGTCATCTACCCCGCGCTGGTCGAAGGCAGCAGCAAGGCGCACACGACGATGGCCTACGAGGAGCAGGCCGCCGCCAAAATCAATATGGCGATCCTGGAAAATCTCGATCCGATGAGCCGGGAATGGCGCGACAAGCTGGAGCATATCCAGGGCGCGGTCCTCCAGCATGTCTATCAGGAGGAGAGCAGCTGGTTCCCTGACGTCGTGCGCAACGTACCGGCAGATAAGCAGCGGCTTCTGACCAGCCGTTACGAGCAGGAATTCGGGCGTTACAACGGCGGCCCCGGCAATACTCCAGCCCAGCTGCCGGAAATCGCCTGAGCCTGTAGCGGATCGCGGGCGCGCTTTGGCGAACCGTGATCCGCTGCCGCGAATTGAGCGATTGCCGTCACGCATGTTTTCCCTAATAGTCTGACTAAATGATTAGCAGACGGAGAGCGGGCGTGAGAGTTTCAAGGCGGACGGCATTGCTTGGCGCGACCATGGCTCCGGCGGCAGCGGCGCTGATGCCGGGGGTGGCGCGGTCGCAGGAGGGTGGCGGGTCGCTGGCCCTGCGCCCGCCGATGGGGTGGAACAGCTGGAACAGCTTTGCCGGCACGATCACCGAAGCGCAGGCGCTGGAAACGGCGGCCATCATGCGCGAAAAGCTGCTGCCCTTCGGGTATGACGTCTTCACGGTCGACATCCAGTGGTACGAACCGGAGGCCAGCAGCTACACCTACAATTCGAACCCTGTCCCGGCGCTCGACGCGCATGGGCGGCTGGTTCCCGCCCCCAACCGGTTTCCGTCTGCGCGGAACGGCAAGGGTTTTGGCCCGCTGGCGGACAAAGTCCACGCCATGGGCATGAAGTTCGGCATCCACGTCATGCGCGGCATCGCGCGGCAGGCGGTGAAGCTGAACCTGCCGGTGCTGGGCACGAACCTGCGCGCGCGCGACATTGCCGATACATCCAGTGTGTGTTCGTGGAACCCGGACATGTATGGCGTCGACATGAGCAAGCCCGGCGCGCAGGAATATTATGACGGCCTGTTCCGCCTTTATGCGTCCTGGGGCGTGGACTTCGTCAAGATGGATGACATGAGCCGCCCCTACGATGCCCACGCGCCCGAGATAGAGGCTGCGGCCAAGGCGATCGCGCGGTGCGGAAGGCCCATCGTGCTCAGCCTGTCGCCGGGAGAGACGCCGGTGCTGCGGGGAGACCATGTGCGCCGCCATGCGCAGATGTGGCGCATATCTGACGACTTCTGGGACGAATGGCCGCAACTGGAAGCGCAGTTCACCCGATTGGAGAACTGGACGCCGTTCCGTGGGCCCGGCTCATGGCCGGACCCGGACATGCTGCCGCTGGGCCGCCTTGCGCTGGGTGATCGCGACACCCGCTTCACGCCGGACGAACAGCGTACTCTGATGAGCCTGTGGTCGATCACCCGCGCGCCGCTCATCATGGGCGGCGACTTGCGCCACCTCGATGCATCGACTCTGGCGCTGCTGACCAACCCCGAAGTGCTGGCCGTAAACCAGGCCAGCCGCGATAACCGACCGCACTTCCTGGCAGATGGCCTGCGCGTATGGTCGGCCGCCAGCGAGGATGGCAAGGCGCGTTATCTAGCCGTGTTCAACCTTGGGAAGGACGCGCGTGACGTCTCCGTGCCGCTGGCGGCGGTCGGGGCGTCGGGCGCGGTTGCCGTGCGTGATCTTTGGGCGCGGCGTGACCTTGGGCAGGCCAGTAGCTCGCTGTCGGCACGACTGCCCGCTCATGGAAGCCTGCTTTACCGGCTGGGCTGACCCGCAAAGCATAGTGTCGAAGTCTCGCGGTTTCATCCCTGATGTTGCCGTGAGCTTCGCCATGGTTCAGAAGCGTGAAATGCCGGACCGAAAGAAGACTGCGGGAAAACCGCCCAGAGCATCGCGGCGACAGCGTGATGTTCCAACAATCAGCGACGTGGCCGCCCATGCCGGCGTCTCGCCGATGACTGTATCGCGCGTGATAAACGACCGTAATTCGGTCCGCGAATCCACGCGGGAGAAAGTACAGCGATCGATAGACGCGCTGAATTACGCGCCCAGCGCGGCGGCTCGTTCGCTCGCGGGGGGCGAGGAGATGCGGATCGGGCTGCTCTACAGCAACCCGTCCTCGTCCTACCTGAGCGAGTTTCTGGTGGGTGGGTTGGAACAGGCCAGCCGGCACAACGTCCACCTGCTGGTTGAGCAGTTTGAGGAAGGCTCGCCCATCGCCGATCTTGTGCAGCATCTGCAGCGGGGGCGGCTGAACGGGATCATCCTGCCGCCCCCGCTTTGCGATCTGCCTGAGATGGTGGAAGCGTTGCAAGATGCCGGGATTCCCTCGATTTCGGTCGCCACCAGCCCCTCCGGCAGGGGGACGGCGGTGGTCAGCATCGACGACCGGCGGGCGGGGGCCGAAATGACGCGCCACCTGATCGCGCTTGGCCATTCGCGGATTGGCTTCATCAGGGGCAACCCCAACCAGCGCGCCAGCGAACTGCGCTATGAAGGGTATGCGGCGGCGCTGGCCGAAGCCGGGCTGGAACCGGACCCGGCGCTGATCTCGCAGGGCTTCTTCACCTATCGGTCCGGACTGGACGCAGCGGAACAGATCCTCGACCTGCCCGAACCGCCGACCGCCATCTTCGCCAGCAACGACGACATGGCCGCCGCTACCGTCGCCGTGGCGCACCGTCGCGGGCTGGATGTGCCCGGCGACCTGACCGTCTGCGGCTTCGACGATACGCTGCTGGCGACGACGATCTGGCCCGAACTCACCACCATCCGCCAACCCATCAGCGACATGTCGCGCGCGGCGGTCGATCTGATGGTGCGCCATCTGCGCAGCGCAAGACCGGCAGATGGTGCGGAGAACGGGGGGGAAGAAACGCCGCACGTCCTGCTGGATTACGAACTCGTTCGCCGCCAGTCGGATGCGGCACCCCGCCGCCGCCCACGCCATCGCGCAGCCGCGAAGAAGTAGGCCGGTCGCGGCCCTCCATCTACGACTATTTACTCTGAGAAAAACGCTTGCGCTCCCTCGACAGGTCAACGTGATAGCGATACCACATGGAGGGTGAGCATTCGCAGCGGCAGGGCATGGACCATCGCCGGGCGAATCGCAGAAGAGGGTTCCTTGTGGTGGTCGGCTCATCGTCGAAGTTGCGGTAACGCGCTGCAGTCACGCTGTCCTGTTGTAGGGCGTTGCTGTCGCGAGCGTGTATCCGTGATGATCGGGCTGGACACGGCAAGTAGAAGGGAGCAAGGGTTATGAAGAACGGGGCAATTGCACGCCGGACCGGTCTGCGCAAAGCGGGCATGGCGCTGGGGCTTTCGTGGATGGCATTGACGGGCAGCACTGCACTTGCGGAGCCGATGGCCTTGCTTGACCGCAACGGCAGCCGCGTGGCGGTTGAGCCTTATGCGCCGAACATCGTGCGCGTGACGATTGCGCTGGACCCTGCGCTGGCCAGCGCCGCGCCGGGCGAGGGGCCGAACGCGAAGTCTGACGCCACCGGGTGGAGCCATCGCACCGATGCCTCCGGTGACGTGTTCTCCTCTTCCGCGCTGACGCTGACGATCGACGCGCAGCCCTATCCACCCGCACCGACGATGATGCAGCGCTACTTCGCGCCGTCGCTGCCGCCCGTCAGCCTTTCGGTAAAGGGTGCGGACGGCGCCGTGCTGGCAAAGATGACCGGCTGGGAAATGGCGCCCGTCACCGTCAACGGCGAAAAGACCTTCAAGATGGGAGCGACGTTCGATGCCCCTGCTGACGAGCATTACTATGGCCTGGGCCAGAACCAGGAAGGGACGCTCGACCTGAAGGGCCGCCAGATCGACTGCGCCCACAACTACGATGCGCCTGCGGGCGAGACGGTCTGTGTGCCGTTCCTTGTCACCAACAAAGGGTACGGCATCGTCTGGGACAATCCGGCGCGCACCACGGTGTGGCCGGGACTGCACGGCAGCACCCGCTTCCAGTCGCAGGTGGGCGAACGGGTGTCGTTCTTCGTTATCACCGGCAAGACCGCTGACGAACTCTACGCAGGCTATGCCCGGCTGACGGGACAGACCCCGCTGCCGCCCAAGGCCGCCTTCGGCCTGATCCAGAGCAAGGCGCGCTACGAAACGCAGAAAGAACTGCTCGACATCGCGCAGGGCTATCGCCAGCGCAAGCTGCCGATCGACGTCATGGTGCTGGACTGGTTCTACTGGTCGCGCATGGGCCAGTTGGACATAGATCGCACGTACTTCCCCGATCCCAAGGGCATGAACGATCAGCTGAAGTCGATGGGGATGCGCTCCATCATCAGCGTCTGGCCCCGGTTCGAACGGGAATCGCGCTACTTCGACATGCTGTCCGCCAAAGACTGGCTGCTCAAGGACAAGGACGGCAACGTCGTCGATGGCCTGCCGGTACGCTTCGATCGCGCGGGGGCACTGATCGATAGCACCAATCCCGACGCGCGCGAGTGGTTCTGGGGCAAGCTGCGCGACAACATCGCGTCCGAAGGCTTCGACTGGTTCTGGCTTGACGAAACGGAGCCCGACCTTGTGCCCGACGGCTACTTCTACTCGATCGGCTCGGGTGACCGGTATCACAACCTGTTCCCCCTGGTGCATACCAGCGGCGTCGCGGCGGGTTCCGAGCGGGACCGGCCCAATTTCCGCAATCTGATCCTGTCACGCGCGGCCTATCTCGGCTCGCAGCGGACGGGCGGGCTGTTCTGGTCGTCCGACGTCAAGTCCACCTGGGATGCGCTGAAGCGGCAGGTGCCGGCGGGGCTGGGCTTCACTGCAACGGGCCTTGCCTACTGGGGCAGCGACATCGGCGGCTGGCAGTGGCCGAAAGGGCCCAAGGCGCAGCATCCGGTGCTGGTCGATCCGGCAGGCGCCACGGCTATGGGTCCGGAGTATACCGACTATCCCGAACTGTTCGTGCGCTGGTTCGAATACAGCGTCTTCACACCGACCCTGCGCATTCACGGCCAGCGGCCCGGCACCGCGCTGTGGGACTATGGCACGGCGGCAGAGCCGATCCTGGCCGACTGGCTGCGGCTGCGCTATGCGCTGATCCCCTACCTCTACTCGCTGGGCCATGGCACCTATGAAACCGGCGCGCCGTTCATGCGCGCGCTGTTCATGGACTTTCCGAACGACCCCAAGGTCACCACCATCGGCGACGAATACATGCTGGGCAAGGCGTTCCTCGTCGCCCCCGTGACGGAACAGGGGCAGACGAAGCGTTCGGTCTACCTCCCTGCCGGAACTGCGTGGTACGACTACTGGACCAACCGCCGGTTCGAGGGCGGCCAGACCGTGGAAGTGGACACCCCGATCGAGAAGATCCCGGTCTTCGTGAAGGCTGGCTCGATCATCCCCATCGGCGCGCAGGTGGACAGCACTGCCACGAAGCAGCCGCTGGAAAGCATCCGCGTCTATCCGGGCGCGAACGCCACCTTCACGCTTTACGACGACGATGGCACCACCAACGCCTATCGCGGCAGGAACGGTGGCAAGAAGGCGGAACTGGTGTGGGATGACGCTACCGGCAAGCTGACCAGTCGCCAGCCGCTGCCCACCGGGCAGGCGCTGGGTGGCCTCGTCAGGGTCATCGGCGGGCAGTGAGCCTGCATCGGCAAGACATTTCAGGAGTATCGTGAATGACCGGAATCAACCGCCGCCAACTGGGCATGGGCCTTGGCGCTGCCGCATTGGGCGCGGCGCTGGGCGGGCGCGGAGCAGGGGCACAGAACTTGCCCGCCACCGCACCGGGCGCGGCGGGCGGCGCTGCCGATGCACTGGCATTCCCCGCCGACTTCCTCTGGGGCTGCGCCACCGCAGCCTACCAGATCGAAGGCGGCGTGAAGGAAGACGGGCGCGGCGAAACCAACTGGGACGTGTTCTCGCACACGCCGGGCAAGACCACCGACGGCGGCACCGGCGACATCGCGTGCGGCAGCTACCACCGCTATGAAGAGGACATCGCGCTGCTGAAGGCGCTGGGTGCCAAAGCCTATCGGTTCTCCGTTGCATGGTCGCGCATCTTCCCGGAAGGGCGGGGCAAGCCGAACCAGAAGGGGCTGGATTACTACAATCGCCTGATCGACGGCCTGCTGGCGGCGGGCATCCAGCCGCACATGACGCTGTTCCACTGGGATCTGCCCACCAGCCTGAAGGGCGGATGGCAGTCGCGCGACACTGCCTATGCCTTTGCCGATTATGCGGGCTACATGGCGGGCAAGGTGTCGGACCGCGTGAAGCACATCATGACGGTGAACGAACTGCGCTGCTTCACCGATCTTTCGTACATGACCGGCGGCAAGGCGCCGGGCCTTAAGCTGCCGATGGATCAGGTGAACCAGATCCGGCACCACGGGGTGCTTGCCCATGGCCTTGGCGTGCAGGCGATCCGCGCGGGCGCCCGCGCCGACACCGAAGTGGGCATAGCCGACAATGCGACGATCTTCGTCCCTGCCATCGAAACGTCCGAGCATATCGAGGCGACGAAGAAGGCCATGCGCGAAGAGAACGCCATGTTCCTCACCGCGATCATGGAAGGCCACTATCTGGACAGCTACCTGACCGCGCAGGGCGCCAATGCGCCCAAGGTCAAGGCCGGGGACATGAAGGCGATCGGCAGCGCGCTCGATTTCGTCTCGCTCAACATCTACACCCCCAACTTCGTGCGCGCGGCGGATACGCCTACGGGGTACGAGATCCTGCCGCATCTGGCGAATTCTCCGCGCATGGCCTCACCCTGGCTCTACGTCGGGCCCGAGGCGCTGTACTGGGGCGTGCGGACCGTCAGCGAACTGTGGCAGCCGAAGAAGATCTACATCTCGGAAAACGGCTGCTCCGCCGACGATCCGGTGGCAAAGGATGGCAAGGTCTACGACGCCGACCGCGTGATGTACTTGCGCAATTACCTGACCCATCTGCAACGCGCCGCGCGCGAAGGCTATCCGGTGGAGGGATACTTCCTGTGGAGCCTGATGGACAACTTCGAGTGGGAAGATGGCTACACCAAGCTGTTCGGCATCCACCACGTCGATTTCAAGACCCTGAAGCGCACACCCAAGCTCAGCGCCGACTGGTATCGCGAACTGATCCGCACCAACCGACTGGTCTGAGGGCCACCGGAAGACGTGGATGGAGAGGTAGAATGTATAAGCTGAGCCTTGTCGCCCTTGCCGTTGCTGCATCGGTCCAGCCCGCAATGGCGGCCGACACGCGGGAGATCGCCATCGATGTCTCCGCGTCGACGGGGCCGGTGGACCGATTCTTCGATCTATCGGTGGGGTCCGACTTCCCCGGTACCCTGATCCGCGACGACAGTCAGGCGCAGCTCAAGGTTGCGGCGCAGGAGCTTGGCTTTCGCTACGTCCGCTTTCACGACATCTTCCACGACCTGCTGGGCACCGTGCGCAAGGTGGATGGCAGGATCGTCTACGACTGGACCGGGGTGGACCGCCTTTACGACGGGCTGCTGGCCAAGGGGGTGAAGCCCTTCGTCGAACTGGGCTGGACCCCGGCGGCATTGCGCACGTCGGAGCATCGGCTGTTCTACTGGAAGGGCAACACGTCGCACCCCGAAGCGAAACCGTGGGCCGACCTCATCGACGCCTTCGTCAGGCATCTGCGCGCGCGTTACGGCGTGGAGGAGGTGCGCAGCTGGTATTTCGAGGTGTGGAACGAGCCGAACCTCGACGGCTTCTGGGAAAAGGCGGACCAGCAGGCGTACTTCGATCTCTATGCGAATACGGCCAAGGCCATCAAGGCGATCGACCCGACGCTGCGCATCGGCGGGCCCGCCACCGCCGGCGCGGCCTGGGTGCCGGAATTCCTGAAGTACGCCGCAGACCGCAAGCTGCCGGTCGATTTCGTCGCCACCCATACTTATGGGGTCAGCGGCGGCTTTCTGGACGAACAGGGCAAGGAGGACACCAAGCTCTCCCCCGATCCCGATGCCATCGTCGGCGATGTGCGCAAGGTTCGCGCGGAAATCCAGGCGTCCGCCTATCCCGGAATTCCGCTGTTCTTCACCGAATGGAGCACCAGCTATACCCCGCGCGATTTCGTGCACGACAGCTATGTCAGTGCGCCTTACATCCTCAACAAGCTGAAGGGCACGCAGGGGCTGGCGCAGGGCATGAGCTACTGGACCTACAGCGACCTGTTCGAGGAATCCGGCCCGCCGCCAACGCCGTTCCACGGCGGGTTCGGGTTGATGAACCGCGAAGGCATCCGCAAGCCTGCATGGTTCGCCTACAAGTATCTGAACGCGATCCGGGGGCAGGCGCTGCCCACTGCCGACGCGCAAACCATGGCATCACGCGACGGGCGCCGCATCGCCGCGCTGGTCTGGGATTTCCAGCAGCCGGTGCAGGCCGTCAGCAACCGCCCCTTCTACACCCGGCAGGTGCCCGCCACGCCCGGAAAGCCGGTGAAGCTGCGCTTCAACCATGTCGCAAAGGGCAGCTATCGGTTGCAGGTTCGCAAGACCGGCTATCGCCTGAACGATCCGCTTTCGGCCTACATCGACATGGGCCTGCCCGCCGCGCTTTCGCCCGCACAACTGGCGCAGTTGCAACAGGAAACCGCCGACACGCCCCGGCAGGACAAGCTGGTACGCGTGGGCAGTAACGGCATCGCCACCGTCCAAGTGCCCATGCGCAGCAACGATGTGGCGCTGGTCACGCTGGAGCCGGCGGGGGGATAAATCCTATCCGGTGCGGGCCATCGGCAAGGTTCGCAGCGGCTGACCGTCCGCAATGCCCTTTGCGCAAGAAGGGCGCGGACGGTGGAAAGGCGCACCGCCCCCGACCCTCCTCCCAAAGGGGCGGTGCGCCGATCTTCGATTTGGGGATGAGTGTCTACTTCTTCTGGCCGAGCCCCGTGGCAGCCCAGTAGATGCCGCCCATCAGGTGTCCCAGGTACTGCGGATCGCGGTACATCTCCACGTTATGCCCCAGCGTGGTGACGAAAACGCGGCCCTGTTCCCAGCGGTGGTACCAGGCGATCGGATGGTCCGGCCCCATCGGTCCGGCGACCTGTCCCGGCCAGATGCGGGTAGGGTCGTAACTGCTTTCGTCGATGCCCAGAACGGTGTCGATCCGCACGTCATAGGGGTTGGCCGTGACGTAGAACTCGTCGCTCCAGATCCAGCGCGGCGGCAGGCCGAAAGTCGCGGGGAAGCCCGGATCCTTTACCGTGACCACGCCGGTCTGCAGCATGGGGTGCGTCACGAAGCTGCGGCCCACCAGCTTTTCGTACCAGGGCCAGTCTTTCTTTGGCATGATCAGTGCGCGGTGTACCACCACGGCATTGCCGCCGCCGCGCATGTAGCTCTCGAACCCGGCGCGCTGTCTTGCGTTCAGTTCCTCGCCGGGAGTGTTGAGGAACATGACGGCGGCGTACTGTTTCAGGTCGCCTTCGAACACGTCAGCGCGGTTGGTCCAGACCAGTTCGAAGGCGTGCAGCTTCGCCAGTCGTTCCAGACTGTCGCGCGCGACCGGAATGTATTCGTAGTGGTAGGTGTTCGGGATCGCGAGGACCAGCAGCTTGTACTGGGCATCGGCCCACGCAATCGACGGAAACAGCACCGCGATCAGCGTCAGCGCGACGCGCACCATCACCTTCATCCGCCGATCCTTGCCGCGTAGAGTGCATGGTGCGTCAGGATGAACAGAGTGCGTCCGTCAGCCCCGCCGAACAGCAGTTGCAGCGGCCTTTCGGGCACGTCGATGCGTCCGATCTCGGCACCGTCCGGCGAATGGACGAAGACCTGCCCGTTGGCCACGTAGACCCGGCCATCGGCATCGGTGGCAACGCTTTCGCCGCCGCGTTCTGCAAAGACCTTCAGCCCGGTCAGCGTGCCGCCGCGGCCCACGACGCCGCTGTAGGTGCGGTTCTCCGATCCATTGGTGACGTATACCCGATCCCCGGCCTTGCCCTGGATGAAGCCGTAGCTGTCCAGCGAGTTCGAGAAGCGCAGGCCGCGATGGTCCGCCGGCCCTTGCGCGAACACGCGCCAGGCGGGCAGGGCGATGCTGCCGTCGGGAGACACATATTCCTGGGCCTTGGGCAAGGCCATGTCGCGGGCGAACATCTGCGCCAGTGTGGTGAAGGTGTATGTCCGGGGGTCAAGCTGGTCCCTGAATTCGCCGTTGTTCCACCAGTTGACGGGCAGCACCGTGCGCGCCGCCGCCTTTGCGGGCGTCGGAGGGATCACCGTCAATTCCGTATCGGGGCTGCCGGGCTTCAGGCTGTAGACGGTGCCGTTGCGCCCGAAGCTGGAGAGGACCAGCAGGTTGCCCGATCCGTCCACCGTCAGGTTCACGGGATCCAGCGCGGCGTCGCGCACGATCTCCAGCTTGCCCGCGTCAGACCAGCTCCAGATCCGTTGGAACTGGCGGTCGATGAAATAGAGCTTGCCGGCCGCGTCGACCGCGCCTCCGCCAGCCCCATAGAAGCCGTCCGCCAGCTTTTCGACTTTCGCGCCCTGGAAGGTGGCGGGGACGGGTGGTGCAGCGCTTTCGGGAATGTCGAGCACGGCGAATTCGCGTTCTCGCGCGTCGATCCCGTGCGTAACGTCGCGGATGGCATTCTCGAACGGGAACTTGGTGAGGCGCAGGAACGTGGCGCAGCCGTTTTCGTCGCAGGTGCCAAGGCCGCTCTCGCCATTGACGTGGACGTTGCGGAACCGGATGTCGTGCGAGTTGTAGAGCGTCACCGCCGCAGGGGCCGCCTTGCGCGTGCGGGTGACGCGATAGCCGTGGAAGTTGGCGACAAGGATGTTGCTGGAATTGCGGATTTCCAGCGCCACCGCATCGCCGCTTTCGCCCGCCTCGCCTTCGGTCTGCGGGGCGAGCAGTTCCCAGTTGGATACGCGGTTGAGGCCGATCTCGGTGCGGACGTGGTGCTCCACCGATGCCTGGATGATGCGGCCCGGCGTCTGCGTGTCGGAGATCAGGATGCCCGGATTGGCAAACGTGCTGGGGCTCCAGATGTTGGCGAACGTGCCGCCGCCGCCCTGCGTCACCCACAAGCTGGCGTACTGGCCGTCCCACCGCTTCGCCGCGTCGGCATCGCCCGTGCCGTTGTTGTTGTAGGGATCGATGCGCGTACCATCGAAGCGGTTGGTGCCGTGGCCGTTCTGGAACTTGACGTCGTTGACCATGGAAGCCGCGCCCGCCTTCCACAGCAGTCCGGTGGCGCGCGGGTTGATGCCGCCGGTGTCGAGGCCGATCCCGCTGACGATCGCATCGCCACCACTGGCGCTTTCGACCAGCGCCCGGGGTGCGCCAACCCCCTGAAAAGCGGGCGTCCCGTCAGGCAGGACGATGCGGGCAAGGCTGGGGTGCAGGCCGACCAGCACGGTGTCCGGGCGCAGGCGCAGCGTGTCGCTGACCCGGTAGAACCCGGTGGGCAGGTAGACCACGCGGTTGGTGTCGATCGCCTTTTGCAGGGCGGCGGTGTCGTCCGTGGCGTTATCGCCCTTCGCACCGAGGCTGCGCGCGCTGACCCATTCGGACACCGGTGGCAGCCCGCGGATCGTGGGCTTTTCAGCGGCGGGCAGGGCAGCAATGCGCTCTGCGGCGGACAGGGTGCGGTATTCGCCCATGGCGCCGGGCGTGGGCAGCGTAAGGCCGTGCGTGAAGGACGTGACGCGATAGGCCGCACCGCTGCCGGGCACCGTGCGGCCACTTTCACGGAAGCGGGCGAAGACGGGCGTGTTGCTGGCGAGCGCGTTCTGGAAGCCGACCTGAGTGTAGACGTTCTTCTCGTTCGAGATGATGACGCCTGCCTTCGACACGTTCTCGAACCGGACGTCCTGGCCCCAGAGCCAGTCGCCGTATCCCTTGTCGATCTCGATGCCCACCGGGGTGTCGCGGATGGCGACGTTGAGCAGGGTCAGCCCCGCTTCGTGTTCGCGGATGGCGGCGTCGCGCTGCCCTTCGAAGGTGGCGTCCACCAGCGCGAAGGGCCACGCCGGGGACGGCTTTTCGGCAAGGATCCCGTAGCGCCCGCCCTTGAAGTGCAGGTCCTCCGCTTCGTTGGCGACGTGGTACAGCCCGGCCAGCCCCGATCCGATATCGAAATCGACATGGCTGACGAAGCTGTGCTGGGCCGAGTGGAACCGGATCGCGGTGGCGGCGGGATTGCCGTCCATGATGCGAAAGTCGATGTTGCCCAGCGCGGAGTAGAACGTGCCGGGATTGGCGTCCGCGACGTCCTTGTTGAAAGGCACGCTGCCGGGCGGCGGGAAGGCGACCTCTCGCGCCGTCTTGGGATCACGTTCGCGCGGCGATCCGGCGAAGACCAGCATGTGTCCAACGCCGCGCTGGAAGCCGGGCGTCCTTGCGCCCAGAACGATAACCGGGCGCTTTTCCCCCACACCGAAGATCCGCACGCCCGGCCACAGGAACAGGGTGCGGCTGATGCGGTACGTGCCCTGCGGCAGGAAGACGATGCCGCCGCCCTGACCCTTGCCTGCGGGCCCCTGCGCTGCGCGGTCGATGGCCTGTTGTATCGCGGCGGTATCGTCCGCGCGCCCGTCGCCCACGGCGGAGACGGTGATCGCCGAAGGTTCGACGGGGGCGGTGGTGTAGACGGACGGAGATGCGGCCACCGGCGCAGAGGCCAGGAGGGCCAGCGCCGCGGTTGAAACTGCGAGAGTGGCACGCATCGAATAGTCTCTCCGTAGGCGCGGACACCCTGCGCCCTATGTTAGCGCTTATCTAAAGCCGGTCGGTGGCCCCGGATCAAGTCCGGGACCGCCGATCTGCGGGCAGCGATTAGAAGCTGAAGCGGATGCCTGCGCGGTAAATGCGGCCCAGCGTGTCGTAGAGCGCGGGGTTCACGTCCAGTCCGGTGTTGGTCTGCGGCGAGGCGACGGGATCCTTGTCGAACAGGTTGTCGACCTTGCCGTAAAGCTGCAGGTTGTCGCCGAACTTCAGGGTTGCACCTACGTCCACGTAGAAGGCGCCCTTCATCGTATTGTAGTTGATCGTCGGGTGGTTGCCGGTCGATGCCGGGCACGACGACTGGCACAC
Organism: Novosphingobium gossypii; assembly: GCF_050433305.1. Classification (NCBI taxonomy): domain Bacteria; kingdom Pseudomonadati; phylum Pseudomonadota; class Alphaproteobacteria; order Sphingomonadales; family Sphingomonadaceae; genus Novosphingobium; species Novosphingobium gossypii. The sequence goes on from NZ_JBNPXM010000002.1 coordinate 343,768, forward strand.
CAAGTACTGGTTGCCGAATGTGCCGTCGCTGATCCAGCGTTCCTGCACGGTCAGGCTGAAGCGGTCGCTGTCGTAGGTCTGAACAGCCAGCCACTTCCAGTCGGGCGTCGCGCCGTTGTTGGCGCCGGCCTGGTCGATGGGATCGACGCCCGCGATGCCGGCGTTGACGATGAACTTCTGGATGTGCGTCGCCAGTGCGCGGACGGTGAAGTTGCCCGGCAGGCCCAGCGGCTGCTGCCACTGGTAGCTGGCCTCGATGTCGAAGCCGCTGGTCTTCCACGAAGCCAGGTTGAACGGCTGCACGTTGACGAAGTTGGTTCCCTGCGCGCCGTCCAGCTGGAAGCCGCCGCAGAACGCCTGGTTGCCGTCGAAGCAGAAGCGCACGATCTGGTCGGCGGACAGGGTGGAGACGACGCCGTCCAGCTTGATGTGGTAGTAGTCGAACGAGAGGCTGAGGCCCGGCAGCCACGACGGGCGCGATAGCACGATGCCCAGTTCGGTATTGCGCGCAACTTCCGGTTTCAGCGCGGCGTTGCCGATAGTGTTCTGGAATATCTGCACCGCCTGGTTGCGGAACGGATCGTTGAAGTTGGGGACTGTCGTCACCGTCGGCGCGGCGAACAGTTCGGAAAGGTTCGGCGCGCGCACGTCGCGCGACGTCACCGCACGCAGGCGAATGCCGTCGAGCGGGGTGTCCCAGGTGCCGCCCACCTTCCACGTCCACACCGTGCCGGACGTGCTATAGTGCGTGGCGCGCGCGGCGCCGTTCAGGTTGGCGCGGCCCAGCGAGTCGCTGTTGAGAAGCGGCAGGTCGACTTCGACGTAGCCTTCGTAGACCTCGTACTTGCCGCGCCCGTTCTTGTAGTTGCCGGCCGCCCAGTTGCTGCCCAGCGTGGAGTTGAGCAGCGGATCGGCGGGATAGTCGGCGCTGTTGGGGCTGATATCGGACACGCCCGCGCCGTAGGGGTCGGCGTTCACGCGGTAGAACTCGCGCCGGTATTCGCCGCCGAACGCGATGGAGACAGGCCCGGCCCACGAATCGAACGGATTGCCGGAGATGTTGGCGCTCAGCACGTCCTGCGTCAGCTTGGTGTGCTGGAACGGCCCGTTGTCATGCGGCGCGACGTAGGCCAGCGCCGATGCGGAGGGTGCGAAGTTGCCGAAGATGTTGATCGGCTGACACCCGTTGGCGCGGGCCACCGGATCCGCGCAGACGATCGCGCCGTTCAGCGAGATCGCATTCGTCGCCGCCACGTAGCGGTTCTGCAGCACGATGTCGCGGACGTTGATGTCCGAAATGGTGATGCCGTGTTCGTAATAGGCATCGTAGTTCCAGTCCGTGCCGCCCGCGCCGAACTGTCCCTTCAGGCCGCCGACGAAGCGGTACTGCTTGCGGTCGGTATAGACGCGCGGATCGGGGAAGGATGCGTTGGCGGACCCGAAGCCGAAGCTGGTGATCCCGGCGGTGGCGCAGCGGTCGCGCACCAGCTGCGGCAGGTAGGGGTTGGCGCACTGCACCGTCAGCGACGACCGGTTGTAACCGGGGCTGGGCTGGTTGTTGGTCTTCACCTGCGCGATGTTGACGGTGACGTAGGCTTCGTTGTTGTCGGCAAAGTCATAGCCGATCCGGCCGTAGCCGTTGATGCGCTCCAGCGCGGATTTCAGCGAGGCACCGGAACCGGGCGCGCCGGTCAGATCGCCGCCTTCGCAGAAGCTGTTACCGCGAAAACAGTTGCTGACCTGCCCGTTGCCCAGCGGCTGCCCGTTCGAGCCATAGGCGAAGTTGTAGGGATTGCCGTTGGCATCGAATGCGATACCCTGCAGCGGACCGTTGTTGATGAGGCCATAGCGCGCGTACTGGTACGGCTGCGCAAAGTCGCGATAGTTGAACTGCGGCAGGCCGTTGTTGGTCTGCCCGGTGTTCATCAGCGTGGTGGCGCGGTACCAGTCGCGACTGCCGGCGAGGTCGGTGCCGAAGTCGCCGGCGCCAACGCCGCCTTCGTGATCGTATTCGCCGCTAACCACCACGTGCAGGCGGTTGTCGAGGAACGACTTGCCCCACGCGGCCTGGACCAGCGCGGTCTCATCGTCACCATACTTGGTGATGCTGCCCAGGATGTTGCCCTTGAACCCTTCGAAACGGGTGTCGGTGATGAAGTTGACGACGCCGCCCACCGCATCGGACCCGTAGGAGGCAGAGGCACCGCCGGTCACCACGTCCACGCGCTTGACCAGCAACTGGGGGAACATGCTGATGTCAGGCACGCCCGTCACGTTGGCGCCGACCACGCGCTGCCCGTCGAGTAGGGTCAGCGTGCGGATCGGCTGCAATCCGCGCAGCGAGAACGAGCTGAGGCCCTGCTGCCCGCTTGACGTGCTGAACGTGCCGGTGGACGCGCCGGTCGATCCCTGAAGCGAAGGCAGCTGCGCGATCGTGGTGAAGATGTTGGGCTGCGCATTGGCCTGGATCTGCGCCTCGCCGATGACGGTGGTGGGCGTGGGCGCGTTGAAGCCGCTGGTGGTGATGCGCGATCCGGTGACGACGATTTCGGCGGCGGAGGCCGGCGCGGTTTCCTGCGCGGCGGCGGGCGGCGGCGTGGGGGCCTCAGCGTCCTGCGCCTGCGCGGTTCCTGCCGCCCCCAATGTTGCTGCCACTGCGGCAAGCGCTGCAAGGCTGACGCCGGCAAGATCGGCGCACCGGCGGTGAATGATGGTGATGCTCTTCATGTTCCTCCCCTTCGAATCCAGCGGTCCGTTTGCGAACCTACTCGTGCCCTGACCCGGCATTGTGTCCTTGGTACTATGAGAGCGCTCTCACGGCACTTACCACTTAGGTCGTAGACTGGGATTGCGCCGGAGGCTTGACATTAATAACCAATTAGGTTATACGCTCCAGCAGCGGCGGGGCGAGGGCGTGTAGCTGATGCTCCTCATCCTCGCACGCGGTCGGCGTCCGGTCGTGGAACTCCGGACAAAGCCACACTACCGGATGCGCGGATGAACCGGAGGTATGCCTCCAGGGTCGATGGCAAGGACGCGAGCCCGCACCATCATCCCCGCGCACCGAAGGGCCGTGTCGGAAGAGTGACCCAAGCTGGTCTGCCCCTCTTTTCGGCCATTCGCACACGAAGGCAGCACCCGGCACTGTCGCCTGACGCCGGTGACCCAACAACGCTGACCGCACCCGTCCGCGTTTCTTCACCCGGCGTAAGGTCCGCACTCGCCAGCGGACGATGAGTCGTGCCCGAACCCATCTCCCGCACTCCCGTCACCCTGAACTTGTTTAGCTGCGCTGGCCTTCGGCTCAGGGTCCATCGTGCAGCCTCACCCTGAACGTGAGATAGCAAACCGACAGCTCCGCCGGTGACACCACATTCCGCCACCAAACGCCGGATGGACACTGAGCCGAAGGCCAGCGCAGCTAAACAAGTTCAGGGTGACGCATCTTGTGGCGGCAGGGACAGGGCGGGACTTACGGTTGCACGGTGTAGAGCGCGTGGTGAGTGAGGATGAACAGCGTTTTGCCATCCCGTCCGCCGAAGAGGATCTGCAAGGGCCGTTCTGGCACATCGATCGTGCCCTGTTCCCTACCGTCCGCACCGTAGACGAAGACCTGGCCGTTGGCGACGAAGACGCGGCCCTGGCGGTCCACCGCCACGCTTTCCCCGCCGCGGTTGGTGAAGGGCTTCAGATCCTTCAGCGTGCCGCCGTTGCCGACCACGCCGCTGTAGGTGACGTTCTCCGATCCGTTGGTGACGTAGATCCGCTCACCGGGTTTGCCCGTGACCAGACCGTTGGCGTTCAGGCCGTCCGACCAGCGCCAGCCGACGTGATCCGTCGGGCCCTGCTGCCATACCCGGAACGCCGGCAGCGACAGCGAGCCATCGGGCGAAAGGTACTCGCGCGCCTTCGCAGTGCCCACATCTCTTGCGAACATTTCAGCGAGGGTTGTGAACTCATACGTGCGCGGATCCAGCTGGTCGCGGAATTCGCCATTGTTCCACCAATTCACCGGCAGCGCGCTGCGCGCCTTTGACCCCGCCTTGACCGGCGTGGGCTGGATCACCGTCATCGCATCGGTCGGATCGTTCGGGTCGATGGAATAGACGCTGCCCTTGGCGCCGAGCGAGGATAGCACCAGCAGCCGCCCCGAACCGTCGACGGCAAGGTTCACGGGATCCAGCGCATGATCGCGCACCACTTCGAGGCCCTTGGCTTCGGTCCAGCGGTGAATGCGCTGGAAACGGCGATCGACGAAATAGAGCGCGCCCGCCGCGTCGGTGGTCGCACCTGAGATCGACCAGAACCCGTCCGCCACCTTGACGACAGCCGGACCGGCGGGCGGGGGCGGAGCAGGGGGAGTCCCGCCCACCGGTCCGACATCCAGCCGCGCAAACTCACGTTCGCGCACCAGGAGGCCGTTCGTGACGTCCTCTATCGCATTGTCGAAGGGGTACTTGCTGGCGCGCAGGAACGTGCCGCAGCCTTGGTCGTCGCAGCTGGCATAGCCGCTTTCCGCGTTGACGTGGACGTTGCGAAACCGGATGTCGCCAGAATTGAACAGCCGCGCCGCGCTTTTCGCCGGGGCGTAGCTGCGGGTTACGCGATAGGCGTGATAGTTGGCGAACAGCAGGTTGGACGAATTGCGGATTTCCAGCGAGACCGCATTCGGCCCGTCGCCCACTTCCTGTTCGGTCTGCGGGGCCAGGAATTCCCAGTTGCGCACGTTGTCGAGGACGATCTCGTTGCGGGCGTGATGCTCCACCGACATTTCATAGACGTGGCCCGGCGTGCTGGTGTTGGTGACGACAAGACCGGCCTGCGCAAACGTGTTGGGGCTCCACACATCGGCAAAGGTGCCGCCGCCGCCATCGGTCACCCAGATACTGGGGTACTGCGCGTCCCAACGTCCGTCCGACACCGGATCGCCACTGCGAGCGGTGAGCGCGCCCAGCGGCCTGCCATCGGCGGTGGGCGTGCCGCCGCCGCCCATGATCTTCACGTCCTCCACCAGGCTGTTCTCACCAGAGCGCCAGACCAGCGCCCCGGCCCGCGGGTTGACCCGTCCGGTGAACAGGCCGAGGCCAGAGAGCACGTTGTCCCCGCCGCGCGGCGTTTCCAGAATCGGTACCACCGTGCCGAGGCCTGCGTGGGCGGGGTTGCCGTCCGGGATGTAGAACTGCGTGATCGCGGGGTGCAGGCCGATGAGCACGCTGTCGGGGCGCAGCTTCAGCCGGTCGGTCACCTTGTAGAAGCCGGTAGGGAAATAGAGCACGCGGTGCCCGTCGATGGCGCGCTGGATGGCGGCGGTGTCGTCCGCCTTGCCGTCTCCCGCAATGCCCAGCGTGCGGGCGTTCACCCATTCCGTCATCGGCGGCAGGTCGCGGATGGCTGGCGTGCGCGGGGCGGGCAGGGCAGGCAGGCCCTCGATCTCGGCCTCCGTGGCGTAAGTACCGTTTGCGCCCAGGCGCGGCACCGCAAGGCCGTAGGAGAAGGCGGACACCTTGTAGGCGGCGCCCTTGCCGGGCACGGTCCTGCCGCTGTCGCGGAAGCGCGCGAAAGTGGGGGTGCCGCTGGCCAGTGCGTTTTCGAAGCCGATCTGGGTGAAGACGTTGTTCTCGTTCGAGATCAGCACGGCGCTGCGCGATACGTTCTCGAACCGCACGTCCTTGCCCCACAGGCTGTCACCATAGCCGCGATCGACCTCGATGCCGACAGGGGTATCGCGGATCGAGACGTTGACCAGCGTCAGGCCCACTTCGTGTTCGCGGATCGCGGCGTCGCGCTGGCCGTCGAACGTGGAATCGAGCAGTGTGAACTGCCACGCGGGAGACGTCTTTTCCGTGACGATGCCGTAGCGCCCGCCGTGGAAATGCACGTTCTCGATGACGTTGCCCGCTTGATACACGCCTGCGAACGCGGTGCCGAGGCGAAAGTCCATGTGGCTGAGGAAGGCGTGCTGGGCCATGCGGAAGCGGACCCCGGCCGCTGCCGGGTTGCCCGATGCGATTTCTATGTCGACGTTGCTCATCGCCGAATAGAAGGTGCCCGAATTGGCATCGCGCACCACCTTGTCGCGGGGAACGACGGTGGGCACGGGCACCGGCACCTTGCCGACCGCGTACTGATCCTCTCCCCCGAAGACGATCATCGTCGAGACGCCCTTCTGGAAGCCGGGCGTGCGCGCGCCGAGCAGAATCGTGGGGCGCGTTGCCCCGACGCCGTAGACGCGCACCCCGGCGGGCACCACAAGCGTGCGGGTGATGCGGTACGTGCCCGCTGGCAGGAAGACTATGCCGTGGCCGGACTTGTCGCGGGCCTGATCCAGCGCCTGCTGGATGGCAGCGGTATCGTCCGCCCTGCCGTCTGCCACGCCCTTGACGGTGACGGCATGCGGCTCGTCCGGGGCGACCGGGAACACCGATGTTCCGGCGGCCAGAGCAGGGTGCGCCAGGCTTGTCCCGGCCAGCATGGTTGCCATCAGAATGCCGCGCAGGGGCATAGCCATCTCCCGTTTTCATTTGTGCACGGTGGTGGCTAGACCGGATCGCGCGCGGTTACACTTGCGACAAAGGTCGTAGTTCCAAGCCTTTGATGCCGCCCCTATAGGCGGGGCTCCAACCGAAGGACTCTGCCTTGCCCGCCATGCCCGGACACCATTTGCCTGCGCGCGCCGTGATCGTCATGGGCGTGAGCGGCTGCGGAAAGTCCACCTTGGGGGCGTTGTTGGCGCAGGCGTTGGACTGCCCGTTCCTGGAAGGCGATGCCTTTCATTCGGCGCAGGCGGTGGAAAAGATGCGCGGGGGCAGCGCCCTGACGGACGATGACCGCTGGCCCTGGCTGGACCGGCTGGGCCACGCCGTCACCGATGCGCTGGAGCAGCACGGCGCCGTAGTTGCCGCCTGTTCGGCGCTGCGCCTTGCCTATCGCGACCGGCTGCGCGCGGCGATCGGCGCCGACGTGCGCTTCGTCTTCCTCGACAACAGCCGCGAGCATCTGCTGGAACGGCTGGGCAATCGTCCGGGGCACTACATGCCCGCCAGCCTGCTCGACAGCCAGCTTGCCACGCTGGAGCGGCCCCTTGGGAACGAAGCGGCGATGGCGCTGGTCACCGATCATCCGCCTGAAGACCTGCGCGACGCCGTGCTGCGCTGGCTTGAGGGGTAAAGCGCGGTCAGGGCATCAGGCGGCGGCGGCCTTCCCACAGATGCCAGCGCATCGCCAGCGCCGCGCCTTCGGGGTCCTGCGCGCGTATGGCGCTGACGATCACCTCGTGCTCGCGCAGCATCGTGGCGATCACTTCGGGCGGGCGCGAGCGCGAGATGTCCACGCCCGCGCGCATGATCTTCTCAACATCGGTCCACAAGGCATCGAAGGCGACGAGGAACGCCGGGTTGCCGGTGGCCGCGGCGATGCGGCGGTGCAGTTCCATGTCCTCCGCGTGGGCCGGGGCGTTTGACAGAAGTGCGGTGCGCAGCATGTCCAGCCCTTCGTCCACATGCGCCATTTCGTGGGAGGTGCGGCGCGTCGCGGCAAGGCGCGCGGCCTCCGCCTCCAGCACGAAGCGCACTTCGTAGCTGCCCAGCGTCGAGGGCAGTTCGGCATTGGGCACGAAGACCGCCAGCCGTTCCGAAGGGCGGCTCTTGACGAAGGAGCCCGCGCCGCGCCGTGCCTCGGTGATGCCGTCCGACGCCAGCCGGACCAGCGCCTCGCGCACGATGGCGCGCGACACGCCGAACATCTCGGCCAGTCCGGCCTCCGAGGGCAGGCGCGCGCCGACTTCCAGATCGCGCGAATTGATGATCTCGACGATGCCTGCATAGGCATGGTCGGACAGCCGCTCCTGGTTCATCGGCGCACCTTTCTGCCTTCGGTCATCACCCGCCCCCTTTGTTAGAAGAGGCTGCTGCCTGCAAGGACCAGCAGCAGGCCGACCACCGCGACCACCGTTTCCATGATCGACCATGTGCGGAACGTGCCGGGCATGTCGGTGCCCATGTAGCTTTTCACCAGCCAGAATCCGGGGTCGTTGACGTGCGAGAAGAACAGCGATCCCGCGCCGATCGCCAGCACCATCCACTCCGGTTCCACTCCAGACGCCGCGACCAGCCCCTGCATGACGCCCGCAGTGGTGATGGTGGCAACCGTGGCCGACCCGGTGGCGAGACGGATGCACACGGACACGCCCCACGCCAGCAGCAGCGGAGAGATCGCCCCGTCGCCCGCGATCCGCACCAGCATGTCGGACAGGCCGGCCGTGACCAGCACCTGCTTGAGCGCGCCGCCCGCGCCGATCGCCAGCAGGATGCCGCCGGCAGGGATCATGGCCTCAGTCCAGATGGAATCCTGGATCTTGCGTTCGCCCAGACGGTGACCGAACAGCAGCGGCAGGGCGACCAGATTGGCGATCAGAAGCGCCAGCACCGGATCGCTGACCCAGCTCAGGAACTGCATGTGCCGTGCAGCGGCGGGCGGCATCAGCGCCACGGCCTGCCCGGCGGCGATGAGCACCACCGGCAGCAGCACCGCCGTTAGCGCCCGCCAGACCGGCGGTGCCGCGACCTCCACCGTGGCCGGGGCGAGGGGCGGGGGGCTCAGTTTCACGCCGGGCGCGGTGAAGCGCGCCAGTACCGGCCCGGCGATGATCGCGGTCGGGATGCCGACGAGGATGCCGTAGAACAGCGTCAGCCCCAGGCTGGCGCCCAGCGCGTCCACCGCCAGCAGCGGGCCGGGATGCGGCGGCACCAGCGCGTGGACGACGGACAGGCCCGCCAGCGCCGGCAGCATCAGCCGCAGTTTCGCGGTGTCGTCGTTCTGTCCGCTGGGCAGGGCGGCAGCGGCAGAGGCGACGATCGGCAGCAGCAGCACCAGCCCCGTCTCGAAGAACAGCGGCAGGCCGATCAGCAGCGCGGTGAACAGACTGGCCCACGGCGCACCGCGCACGCCCGATATGCGCAGCGCCGCGCGGGCAAGGCCGCCTGCGCCGTCTGACAGCTGCAGCATCGCGCCAAGTCCCAGGCCCAGCGCCACGACCAGACCGGTGCCGCCCAGGATCGCGCCCGCGCCTTTCTCCACCGCCTCTGCCGTCTTGTCGAGCGGGATGCCGGCAAGGATGCCGACGACGAACGCGCCGCACAGCAGCCCGACGAAGGGATGCAGCCGCCCCTTGACGATCAGCGCGATCGACAGCGCGATACCCGCGACGGCGGACAGGACGAGGCGATAGTCCTCCGGCGTCATCGGGCGGACCCATCGGTGGTGCAGGAATGTGCGCGATACCATTCCGGCAGCCGTGCCGGACGCAAGGACGACGTCATCCGTGATCTCTCCCATTTCGCGATTCGCGCGGCGCTTGGCACCGTCATCATCAAATCTGTTGGACAGGTTATAGCCGGATTACGCTGATGTTCTACAGAATTTACTGTATTGGACAAAATTCTGCTTGAACCTGTCAGACCGATTCACGTATCACTGTTTGCAACGAACTCTGGCGCGGAACCGGGATGCGACCCTGTCCGGCGCTACCAACCGAGTCATTGCCGAGGGAGAGAGAGATGCACCTTGCTGCAGATCTGTACGCCGTGCCCGCCGCTTCGGATCTGCCCGAGGCGCCGCATCTGACGCCGACGCAGATGCGGGTGCTCGACTGCGTGCGTTCCGGCCTGCTGAACAAGCAGATCGCCTACGAACTCGGCATGGCGGAGGCTACCGTGAAGGTCCACATGACCGCGCTGATGCGCAAGCTGAACGTGCGCAACCGCACGCAGGCCGCCGTCGCGGCGGATCGGCTTGAGCGGGCGACCGCGGCCTGATCGCAGCACGGGAAGGGAACAGCAGGATGACCATAGGATCAAGGCGCGACGTTCTGGGCGGCATCGGCGCGGGCGTGGTGCTGGCGGGCTTGGGCAGCGGCCGGGCGCTTGGGGCGGGCGTGGGGTCCCCGCGCAAGATCGGCTACGCGGTGGTCGGCCTTGGCTATTACGCCACGCGGCAGATCATGCCGAACTTCGCCAACTGCGAACACTCCCGCCTGGTCGCGCTGGTCAGCGGCACGCCCGCCAAGCTTGAGCAGTACGGGACCGAGTACGGCATTCCTAAGACCCACCGCTACAGCTACGCCGACTTCGATCGCATCCGCGACAACCCGGATATCGACGCCGTCTACATCGTGCTGCCCAACAGCCTGCACGCCGAGTACACGATCCGCGCGGCGCAGGCGGGCAAGCATGTGATGTGTGAAAAGCCGATGGCCACTTCCGTCGCAGAGTGCCGGGCGATGATCGCCGCCTGCCGCAAGGCCGGGCGCAAGCTGATGATCGGCTATCGCTCCCGCTTCGAGCCGTACAACCGCCTTGCCATCGAACTGGCGCGGGGCGGGCATGTCGGGCCTACGCAGCTTGTCACCGCAGAGCACGGTTTCCCGATCCAGCCGAACCAGTGGCGGCTCGACAAGCCGTTGTCGGGCGGCGGATCGATGATGGACATCGGCATCTACAGCCTGAACGCCGCGCGCTACCTGACGGGGGAGGAGCCGGTGTCGGTCAGCGCGGTGGAATCCACCGACCGGTCCGACCCACGCTTTCGCACGGTGGAGGATCGGGTGACGTTTGCGCTGCGCTTTCCGTCGGGCGTGATCGCGAACTGCATCTCCAGCTACAGTTCGGCCCACAATGGCTATCGCGTTGTCGGCACCAAGGGCTGGATCGAAATGGAGCCTGCCACACCCTACGTCGGGCAGGCCATGACCATCCGCAAGGACAACCAGACTCAGTCGCGCGTGTTGCCCGCACCTGCGAAGAACCAGTTCGCCGGGCAACTGGATCATCTGGCGGAATGCGTGCTGAACGGCACCGATCCGATCGTGCCGGGCGAAGAAGGGCTGGCCGACCTGCGCGTGATCGAGGCGATCTATCGCTCCGCCGCCGAAGGCCGCCAGGTGAGCCTGTCGGCATGATGCAGCGCCGCACCGTCCTCGCCGGACTTGCCGCGCTGCCGCTGCTGGATGCTGTTCCGGCGCCGGCTGCGGAGGCGGCTTTCACCGGCGTCCGCCGGCTGGACCCGGAGCTGGACCGAATCATCGCCGCCGATGCGCAGCCGACCGTGCTGGGCAAGGGTTACCGCTGGGCTGAAGGGCCGGTCTGGGTTGCGAGCGGCGATTACCTGCTATTCGGTGACCCGGCCAGCAACGTGGTCTATCGCTGGCAGCGGGGGAAGGCGATCTCCACTTTCCTGTCACCTTCCGGCCATGCGGCGCCGGTGCCGCCGACGATCAGGGAGCCGGGCCTCAACGGGCTGGCGCTGGACGGGAAGGGCGGCGTGGTAGGCGCGAATAGCGGGGCGCGCTCCATCGACCGGATAGACTTTGCCACGCGCAAGCGGACCGTGCTGGTCGACAGGTACGAAGGCAGGCGCTTCAACAGCCCGAACGACGTGTGCGTGGCTAAGTCCGGCGCGATCTATTTCAGCGATCCCACATATGGCCTCGCCGGGGGCGACGCTTCGCCTCTGCGCGAAATGGACTGGTGCGGACTCTACCGCATGACGCCCGACGGCACGGTGACGCTGCTGGACCGCACGCATCGCAGGCCCAACGGGCTGGCACTGTCGCCGGACCAGCGCACGCTCTATCTGGCGCTGTCGGATGAGAAACAACCCGAAGTGCTGGCCTATACGCTGGACGCGGCGGGGATGCCGACCGGCAGCAGGGTATTCCGCGACATGCGCCCGCAGCACGGGGCAGGACTTCCCGGCCTTCCCGATGGCATCAAGGTCAGCGCATCCGGCTACGTCTTCGCTACTGGGCCGGGGGGCGTGCATGTGTGCAGCGCCGACGGCAGGCTGCTGGGCATCATCGGGACCGGCAAGCCCGTGGCGAACTGCACGCTGGCGCCGGGGCGCCTGTTCATGACCTCGTTCGATACGCTGGCGGTGATCGACCTGCATCGGTTCTGACGCCGCGGCCAGCCCGCAGGGGGCCAGCCTCAGCGCTTGTCCGGTCCGGCTGTGAAAATGCCCTGCCTGCGCCCATAGGCGTGGAACAGGTCGGGCCAGGCATGGGCAGGTACGTCCGCCGCCAGACGCGCGCCGAAGCCGTGGCCGCCCTTGTCGAAGGCGTGAAGTTCCGCCGGCGGGTTCTTTTCCAGCAGCGCGCCGTACATGGCAAGGCTGTTGGCGATGGGCACCAGTCCATCGTCGCTGGCGTGGGTCAGGAACACCGGCGGGGTCGCTTCCGTCACCCGGTTTTCCACCGACGCCGCCTTGCGCGCCGCCACGCTGGATCCGGGGCCAAGCAGGGCGTCGCGCGAACCGGCGTGGACGAAGGACTGCGCCAGCGTCACGACCGGATAGATCATGCCGACAAGGTCGGGTCGGGCGGAAAGCCTGTCCGCCGCATCGACAGGGGCATAGACGCGCTCGTCGAACCGCGTTGCGATGCTTCCCGCCAGATGCCCGCCCGCCGAGAAGCCGAGCACCGAAATCCGCTTGGCGTCGATCGCGAATTCCGCCGCGCGCGAACGCACGATGCGCACCGCACGCTGCACGTCCTGCAACGGCACCGTGGCGCGGTTCGACCAGCCTTCTCCCGGCAGGCGATAGTAGAGGATAAAGCAGGTGACGCCGCGCTCTGTCAGCCAACGCGCCTGTTCCTCCCCTTCGTTGTCCACCGACAGGAAGCCGTAGCCCCCGCCGGGGATGATGATCGCGGCGGAACCGTCCTGATAAGCGGGGCGGCGTACTTCGATCGACGGACTGGCGACGCCGGTCATCCAGCGGTCGTCGAAGGTGGGGTCGGTCGATCGCTGCTGAAAGGCCCGCGCAGGCGGCTTCGCGGGGGCACCGGGCACTTCGCCGGGCCATAGGGTAATGGACGGACCGCCATGAGCGATAGCGCGCGATCCGGCACGGGCGCTGGTGGCCATCCCGGCCAGGCCAGCGAGTGCCATGCCGGCAACGGTCATTCCCGCCAGCAAAGTGCGCCGCGACGCGGTGGTATCGTTCATGCGGTAATCCTCTCCAGGGCAATCGACGGGCACGCGCACAGGGTGCGCCATCGGGGCCGATCGGATCCGGCCCGGTATTTGGGATAAATCACGTGATCGGTGGCGACAAGGTATTCCCCCTCGCTTCTGTTAGCGTTATCCTCCATCTCGATCCGCAGGGGGTGGCCGAAACGCGGACCATCGTGCCGGGCGTCATGGTGCAAGAGGATAGCGGCCGCGGGAGCGCACAGTTCCGGCGCGGTCCGGCCAAGGGGGAACGATGAAGAAACTGACGACGATCATGGCGCTTGGCCTTGTCTTGGCCGCCGATGCTGCCGCCACCGCGCAGACCGCAACGCCGCTTCCCCGTCTGGAGACGCGCGACGGGCGTCATTCCCTGATCGTCGATGGCGCGCCGTTCGTGATGCTGGCCGGGCAGGTCAACAACTCCAGCAACTATGCCGAGCCGCTGAAGGCTGCATGGCCGGTGCTCGATGCCATCCATGCCAACACCGTGGAAGTGCCGATCGCGTGGGAACAGGTGGAACCGGTGGAAGGCCGTTTCGATTTCACGTTCCTGCAGGAATTGCTCGATCAGGCGCGCGCGCATGACAAGCGCGTGGTGCTGCTGTGGTTCGGCACCTGGAAGAACACCAGCCCGGCCTATACCCCGGGCTGGGTCAAGCTCGACAACGCCCGCTTCCCGCGCATGAAGGATCCGCAGGGCAAGGACCACGGCGTGCTTTCCCCGCTGGCCAAGGGGACGATGGAGGCGGACAGGCGCGCGTTCGTGAAGGTCATGGAATACCTGCGCGATCACGACCGGCAGAACACCGTCATCATGGTCCAGCCCGAAAACGAGACGGGTTCCTACCGCGTGCCCCGCGATTTCTCGGCAGAGGGCAATCGCCTGTTCGCACAGCCGATCCCCGCCGAGCTGGCGCGCAAGGTGGGCAAGTCCGGCACGTGGGAGCAGGCGTTTGGCAAGCAGGCCCCGCGCGCGTTCAATACGTGGCATGTCGCCAGCTTCGTCAATGCCGTGGCGGCGGCGGGCAAGGCGGTGAAGCCGCTGCCAATGTACGTCAACGCCTCTCTGGCAGGGCCGTCCAACGTGCCCGACCCCACCGGCGTCGCCAGTGGCGGGGCGCAGTGGGACGTGCTCGATATCTGGAAGGCGGCGGCCCCCGCAATCGACTTCGCCGCGCCCGACATCTACGATCGCGACAGCGGCAACGTGATCCAGTATCTCGACAAGTATGCGCGGCCCGACAATGCGCTGATGGTGCCTGAAATCGGCAACGCGAAGGAGTTCGCCCGCTTCTTCTGGCCCACGCTGGGGCGCGGCGGCATTGGTTTCTCGCCGTTCGGCATGGATGCCACGGGGTATTTCAACTATCCGCTGGGCGCGCGCGAACTGGACAAGGAGACGCTGGACGCCTTTGCGCTGCCTTACGCGGCGGTCGGCTCCATCATGCGTGACTGGGCGCGCATCGCCGCCACCCGTCCCACCTGGGGCGCGGCAAAGCCGGACGACGGCAGCGTGCAGGCCGTCACTCTGGGCGCATGGAAGATCACGGCGGACTGGGGCCAGTGGCAGTTCGGCATGAAGGACTGGACCTGGATCAAGGCCGAGCCCACGCCGTGGAGCACGCAGCCTGTGGGCGGCGTCGCCGTGGCGCAGCTGTCGGATACCGAGTACCTGGTCCTGGGCGACCATGTGCGCGTCAGCTTCGCCGCGTCCAACGGTCGGGAAGACGGCACCATCGTCTCGGTGGAGGAAGGCACGTTCCGCGACGGCAAATGGGTCACCTCGCGCGTGTGGAACGGTGACCAGACCGACTACGGTTTCAACCTCATCGACAAGCCGCAGGTGCTGAAGGTGACGACCGGCTTCCATTCGGCCGGGCGGCGCTGACCGGCACGGCTTTCTTAACCATAATTTATGAGTTTGCCCTTAGCGACGCGCCGAAATCGGGCAGAATGCCCGATGGTGTTGTGAGGGCTTCCATTGTCGATCCGTCTTGCCGCCTGCGCGGCCATGCTGTGCACCCCGCTCACGCTCGTTCCGGCCATCGCGCAGGATCGTGCGGACGACGTCGCTTCGGGAGGCGATGACGCCATCGTCGTCACCGCCCGCAAGCGCGAGGAACGTGCCATCGACGTGCCGATCGCCGTCACCGCCATCAGCGGCACGACGCTGGAAAAGCGCGGCGCGGCAAACCTTGCGGACTTCCTGCAGGAAGCGCCCGGTATCGGCATCTACGACGGTGGATCGGCTCTGGGCACCCGGATCACCATGCGCGGCATCTCGACCTCGCTGGGTGGCAACGAGAACGGCTTCTATCTGGACGACCTGCCATTCACCGGCGTGACTGTGCCAATCAGCCCCGACGTGCGCGCGTGGGATCTGGACCGGGTGGAAGTGCTGCGCGGGCCGCAGGGCACGCTGTTCGGTGAAGGTTCGATGGGCGGCACCGTTCGCATCCTGACGCGCGGCGCCGACCTCGACAACTGGGAGGCCAAGGGTCTGGGCATGGTGTCCGACACCCGCGGCGGCGGCACCAACGCCGGGGTCAAGGGCGCGTTCAATGCCCCCATCATCCCCGGCGTCCTTGCCGTTCGCTTTGCCGGAACGCACGAGCGCTATCAGGGCTGGGTGGACAACAGCAGCACCGGCCAGACCAACGTCAACGACCAGACGTACGACACCTTCCGCGCGCGCGCCCGTTTCGACCCCACCGATCGCCTGTCGATCACCGGCACGTACTGGCTGTCGAAGTCGGACTTCCCCGGCGGCGGATCGAGCGCCCGCGATGACGGCCAGCAGACGCGCGGCACCGTCCCCTACAGCAAGAACCGCACCGAAGTGTACGGCGCCACGGCGCGCTACGATCTGGGCCGGGCCGAGCTGTTCTATTCCTACTCGCACAGCGACTTCGACCTTCCGCAGGAAGGCAGGTCGGCGCGCGGCCCCATCCGCACGCGCATCGGAATCGACGTCGATGCCCACGAACTGCGCCTGACCTCCACGGGCGAGGCGCCGCTGAAGTGGACGGTCGGCGCCTATGCCCGCAATTCGCAGCGCAACGACATCGTCCAGTTCGCCGCCGCCGGCATCGACAACGACGCCCAGCTGCGCACCAGCGCCCGCGCCCTGTTCGGCGAAGCGACGTATACGCTGCCCGGCGCCCCGGTCGATCTGACGGCGGGCCTGCGCTATTTCGAGGATCACCTGCGCGGGTTCGAGGCCAATTCCGGCGTTGTCACCGAGCAGCCCGGCGATACCTACCATTCGTGGAACCCGCGTTTTTCCGTCGCATGGCATCCTGTGGCAGATGCGACGATCTACGCCAGCGCGGCCAAGGGCTTCCGCTCAGGCCAGATCCAGCCCACCGTGCCGCTGGCGCTGGCGCCGCTCTATGGCGTGACGCTGCCTGCCACGCTGAGCCAGGATTCGATCTGGACTTACGAAGTGGGCGCCAAGGCGGATCTGTGGGACCGCAGGCTGAGCGTGGAAACGGCGGTGTTCTACAGCGACTGGAAGGACGTGACGGTCCGTATCCCGATCCCCGGCACGACGTTCAACGGCCTCATCAATTCCAAGGGCACGCACACCAAGGGCGTGGAGTTGAGCCTTGTCGCACGGCCGGTGCCCGGCCTGGTGCTGTCCGCCGGCGGCGCTTACGTCGACGCGGAATATGTCGGCAGCGTCCCGGGCACTGCGATCGTCGATGGTGCGGCGGTGGATGACGTGGCCAAGTTCACGGCCAACGCCGCGCTCGATTACAGTGCGCAGATCAGCGACACCGTCAGCGCCTTTGCCCGTATCGGGTGGCAGCACAGTTCGCCGCGCCGCAATTCGTCCTATGCCGCATTCCTGCCCGGCGATACGGTTGACCGCGTGGACGCGCGCATCGGCGTCGATCTGGAACAGGTGACGCTGGCGCTGTTCGCGGACAACCTGACGAACGACAACGGCGCCACCAGCTTTCGGCAAGTGCAGCAGCTGGGTCCGACCACGTTCGACATCACCTCGAACCGCCTGCGTCCTCGGACGCTGGGCGTGGAGGCCAGCTTCCGCTTCGGCGGTCCGGTGGGATGACATGATACGGCCCGGGCGATCCGACGATCGCCCGGGCCGGACTTTGCCTCAGAACAGCGCGAGTATCCCGCGCGAGGGATCGACGAGGCCTTCCCAGATCATCTTGCCCGCCACCCACAGGATCACCAGCAGGCCGACGTAGGCGAGCCAGCGATAGCGTTCGATCACGCGGGCCAGTACATTGGCGGCAACGCCCATCAGCGCCACCGACAGGATGAGGCCGACGGCAAGGATGCCCGGATGGTCACGCGCGGCGCCGGCCACGGCCAGCACGTTGTCGATGCTCATGCTGACGTCGGCGACGGCCACTGCCCAAGCGGCGCCGGCGAAGCTGCGCGGGGCAGCCTTGGCGATGGTGGAGTCCGGGTGTTCGTCGGTGTGGTCTTCGCGCAGTTCGCGCCACATCTTCCACGCCACCCACACGAGCAGCAGCCCGCCTGCAAAGACGAGGCCGACGATCTGCATCAGCTGGCTGACCACCAGCGCGAAGGCGACGCGCAGGACCAGCGCGGCGATAACGCCGATCAGGATGACCTTGCGGCGCATCGCCGCAGGCAGACCCGCTGCCAGCGCGCCCACGACGATGGCGTTGTCGGCGGCAAGCATCACGTCGATCAGCACCACCTGCCCGAAGGCCGACAGCGCAGAAGGGCTGGTGATGTTGGAGAAATCGGCAACGATGTGCTGCCAGAGGTCGTTCATGCGGTATCGTCCCTGTTGGTCCACGCGCCCCTTAAGACGGCGACGAGGAAATCTGCGTAGCGCCAGCCTGTTGCTGCGGCGGCGATGGTGGAAAGGCTGTCCTGATCCTCACGACCGGGGCGGCCCGCGCCCGTGAGGTTCGGCTTGATGTTGACGTCGAACAGCAGGAACGCTCCGGCGGCGTCCTGGCGGCAATCTATTCGCATGGGTGAACGGATGCCGATGATTTCGGCCGCCTGCTCGCACGCAGCTATGACGGCGGCGACAGCGGGTTCGGCGCATTCGGCAGCGGTCATGGCGGCACTGTTGGTGCTGACGGGTACGTCGCCGTTATAGGGAGCGACGTCGTCATGCTGGCCGAAACGGCGCACCGGGGGCAGGGCGAAGGGCCTTGTCCCGCCTTCGTGCGCCGCTGCGGGCATGACCGTGATGGTGATTTCCTGGCCCGGCAGGAACTGTTCGATCATGATGGCGGAGCCGAACTTGCCGCCGGCGATGATCGCCCGGGTGCTTTCGATCATCTGCTCCAGGCTGCGGGCAACGCTGACGCCCTGGCTGCCACGACCGCGCAGCGGCTTCACCACCAGTGGCAGGTGCTGCGCGAACTGCTCCAGCTGCGCACCAATGTCCGGTGCCGACCCGTCCACTACCCACGATCGGGCTACAGGCAGCCCGGCATCCCGAAGGCGGGCATTGGTGGCGGCCTTGTCGTCCACCGCTTGCATGGTCCGGGGATCGGGGCCGACCACCCACGCCTTTCGCGCAGCGGTTTCGATGGGATGACCATCGAAGACGACGGTGTTGGCCCATAGCAGCGTCGCTCCTGCAGCCAGCGCCGCTTCGATGCCTTCGTGCGTATCCGGCCATATCCAGTCATACACGCGCGTCGGGTCCGGCGCGTCGACCGGGGTGACTAGAGTGCAGCCGACCGACTGCAGTGCTACGCCCATGTCGGCGCCGCTGTCGGAATAGCCGCCGGGCTTGGCGTCCTTGCGCTGGCCGTCGATCACGGGCGGCTCGATTGCCTGGTAGAGGATGGCGATCTTCTCGGCGAAAGGATCGGGGCGGGAATCAGGCATCGTGCGACCTCATGAACTGAAACGCGAAAGGCGCGCCGATGATGACCAGCACCACGCGCACCAGATGGTGGACGATGACGAAGCTGGCCTCCAGCGCCAGGCTTAGGGCGACCATGCTCATCTCCGCCACGCCGCCAGGCGAGTAGGCCAGCGTCACCAGCGCCGGGTCCAGCCCGGTAGCCCAGCCGATACCGAATGCCCAGCCGAAGGTCACCGCAAGCAGGATCATCGTCGATCCGGCGGCCAGTGCCAGCGTGCGCAAAAGCGTGGGCAGGTCCAGCCCGACGAAACGGCAGCCGATGGTGGCGCCAAGTCCCACTTGCGCGGCAGCTATGGCCCACGCCGGGATATGGAAATCGCTGAGGCCCGTCAGGTGGACGGCAGCGCTGACGAACAGCGGTCCCATCAGGTGCCACGCCGGCAGGTTCAGCGCCCGGCCAAGACCTGCACCCACGATCATGCAACCCAGCGCCCACAGCAGCAGGGTCCAGTCGGCCATTCCTGCAACCTGCGGCGGTAGCGGGGCGTGGCCGGTCCGCGTCTCGAACAAACGGATGAGGAAGGGCAGGATGAAGACGACGAGGAAAATGCGCGCGCCGTGGATCAGGCCGATGGTGCGCTCGTCCGCGCCGCGCTCTGCGCCCAGCACGACCATCTCGGCGATGCCCCCCGGCATCCCGGCGAAGTATGCGGTCGGCGGGTCGAACTTCGCGACCTTGCGGAAGTAGACGACGCAGGCCAGCGCGGCACTGGCGAGGAACAGCGGCAACAGCGCGATCGGCACGATCCATGGCGCCGCTTGCGCGGCCAGTCCGGGGTGGAACGAACTGCCGAGCACCACGCCCAGCACGGCGGCCATCGGCCTGCGGGTGGCGGAACTCGCCGCGATCGGCAGGCGCGCGATGCTGCCTGCCGCGCACGCGGTCATCGCGCCCAGCACCCACGGCAGGGGGGCGCAGATCGCCCAGAACACGACCCCGCCGCACGCACCAACGGCGAGCGCGGCGAGGAAGCGCAGGATGACGGAGAGGGTGCCGTTGGGGAGGGTCACGCCACGAACGGGAACGCCAGCACCGCCATGCCCACCACGGTCATCACCAGGCAGCACAGTGCCGCAGGGATCAGCGTGAACTTCTGATGGTCCGCAAGGTCCACGCCCGCCAGGCTGACGAGCAGGTAGGTCGAGGGCACCAGCGGGCTGAGCAGGTGGACCGGCTGGCCCATCAACGAGGCGCGGGCGATGGCCATCGGCTCGACGCCGTAGTGCGCGCCCGCTTCCGCCAGGATCGGCAACATGCCGAAATAGAAGGCGTCGTTCGAGATGAAGAACGTGCCCGGCAGGCTGATCAGCGCGGTGATGGGCGCCATGTAGGGACCAAGGACCGGCGGGATCAGGCCGACCACTTCCTTGCTCATCGCCTCCACCATGCCGGTGCCGGACAGGATGCCGGTGAAGATCCCCGCCGCGAAGATCAGCGAAACGACCGAAAGCACGTTGCCCGCATGAGCGCTGATGCGCTCCTTCTGCGACTTGGTATCCGGGTAGTTGGCGATCATGGAGATCGCGAACGCCAGCATCATCAGGATCGGCAGCGGCAGTACACCCCAGACCAGCAGCACCAGCAGTGCGACGACGAGCGCGCCGTTGAACCACAGCATCTTCGGGCGACGCGCTTCGGGCCACTGCGACACGGCAAGGTCGCTCGCCTCCAGTGCGGCCAGATTCTCCACCTTGCCGATGCGGCGGCGCTCCTTGCGGCCGAAGTGGATGGCCAGCACGATCAGGAACACCAGACCCGCGATCATGCCGGGGACCAGCGGCACGAACAGCGCGGCGGGATCGAGCTTCAGGGCGCTGGCAGCGCGCGCGGTGGGGCCACCCCAGGGCGTCAGGTTCATCACCCCGCTCGTCACCATGAGCAGGCAGACGAGGTACAGCCGGTTCATGTCATAGCGCTTGTAGAGCGGCAGCATGGCGGCCATCGTGATGATGTAGGTGGTCGAACCGTCGCCATCGAGGCTGACCAGCGCGCACAGCACCACAGAGCCGATCAGGATCAGCATCGGATCGCCATGGACCAGCCGGATCAGTTTGCCGACCAGGGGATCGAACAGACCGGTATCGGTCATCGTGCTGAAGAACAGGATGGCGAACAGCAGCATGACGCCGGTCGGCGCCAGGTTCTTGACGCCGTCGATCATCATGTCGCCAAGGCCCGCATGGAAACCGGCCAGCAGCGCGAAGACGGTGGGCACGACGCTCAGCGCGACAAGCGGGGTCATCCGCTTGGTCATGATGAGCGTCATGAACGTGGCTACCATCAGGAAGCCGATAAGGGCGAGACTCATTGGTGGTCCCCGGTCTGTGTCATGGATTGATGGGAAGGATCAGAAGGTCACGCCGACGCGGGCGGACAGCGTTTCGCCATCGTCCTTGCCGGTATATGCGCCTGCCGTGTTTTCGGTGTTCCAGTGCACCGCGTTGACCTGGAAGCGGGTGAAGCTGTTGAGATACCAGTTCACGCCCAGGGTCGCGGCCCACCCTTGCGCCGGGGTGGCGATGTCCTTGAATTCAAGGTTTTCGTACCGCGCGGTCAGTTCGATCGCGCCGGGGCCGCCCTCGAAGATCGGGCGCTTGACCTTGGGCTGGCCGAAACTGCCGAGGCGCGGGTTGTAGGGGGGAAGGTCGCCGGTGAGGAAGAAGCCGCCGGACACGCTCCACGCCTGCGTCACGAAGTCGGGACGGCCGCCGTCGAGCCGTGCGTGGCGCTCACCCGCTTCGGCCATGACCCACAAGGGACCGGTGTAGCCGCCAAGTTCCACGCCGTAGCCGGTGGTGCCGGTGCCGCCGATCAGCGTGCCCGTGGACAGGCGCAGGTTGCCGTTGAAGCGGCCACCAATCACGGTGCTGCGGGTCAGCGCGTTCTTGCCGGGGTTCAAATGCTCGTCGAAGCCCCAGATACCCAGATGCAGCACCTGCCCGTCGGTCTTGACCGGGTTCCAGTGCACCCGCCCAAGAACGGTGCGGTTGTCGGACGACGTCTGATCGCCGTCGATGCGATCGCCGGTGACGGTCAGCGATGCGTGGCCGGTCTTCCAGAACAGCCGCGGCATCACGCCAAGGCCATAGAACGCGCGCTGCGGGATGATGGCGGTGGCGACGACGGTGCGTTCCAGGAACGGGGTGGAATCCGAGCCCGTCGACCCCTCGAAGCTGCGGTCGTTGAACAGGTGGCCGACGCGCACGTCATAATCCATGCCCGGCGAGATGCGGTTGCGCCAACCCATGAAGGCGGTGACGATATCGACTTCGTTCTCCGAAAAGTCGCTTTCCAACTGGTAGAAGAAATGGGTTCCAACTGTGCCTTCAAGGCCGAGGCGCAAGGCGCGCATCCCGGTGGTAGTCAGGTTGCGACCGTCGTATTTCGATCCGCTGGTGGTGCTGACGTCGGTGATGATGCGTCCGCGCGGCTTGAAGCTGAACATGCCGTCGGCGGAGTGGAAGACGGGCAGGCCCTGTCCCCATTCGGTGCTGCTGCCGGTTGCGGCGACGGCGGCGGCACGCACGCGCTCGATGTCGCGTTCCGCAGGGCCGGGTGGCAGCAACTGCGGTGCGTAAGGCAGGGTGGAGACGGCGACGGGTGGGGCAGTCTTCACCGGCTCTGCCGAGGCGACTTGAACCGGCGCAGCCTGCTGCGGGGCGGTGGCGGCAGCGACCGTATGGCGCTCGGCCTCAAGCGCATCGACGCGCTGGCGCAGGGAAGCGATCTCGGCAGCCTGCGCCCGGACCAGATCGGCGAGGTCGTCTCGTGTGGGTGTCTGCGCCAGGGCGGGATTGCCGCTGACCAGCGCCAGGAACGCGGCGCTGGTGAACAGGGTACGGGTCATGGGTGTTGTTCTCTCCCTTTGGCCAGGCTCGCGGTCCATTCGCGCAGGAACCGTTGCCGGGTCAGGTGATCCAGATTGACGAGAAGTTGTGGGCCCACGCGCACTACGCGCGTCTGCCGGGCCGGAAGGCGCCGTGCGGGCACATCCGTGCGCACGGGCCACAGGCTGTGGCGGGCAAGCTGCACCTGCCCGGCACGCGAAAGCAGGAAGTCCAGAAACAGCCGCGCCGCCGCCGGATGGCGCGCATCGCGTGAAATGAAGGCGATGCGCGAAGTGACGAGCGTGTAGTCCGTTGGAAACACCACGCCCAGCCGTGGATTGCGCCGCGCCTGCTCCAGCGCGTAGGAGCCGATGACGTTGTAGGCGATCGCCAGTTTCCCCGAAGCGACGCCCGCTAGCATCGGCTGCGTGCTGGTTGCCAGAACGGGGCGTGTCGCGCCGATCGCTTCCACCAGCGAACGCGTGTCACGCGTGGCGAGGAAATCCTGGGACAGATAGAGGTAGCCGGTGTTGGAACGGGCCGCATCGAAAGTCGCCACCTTGCCGGCAAAATCGGCCCGCCTTTGACGTAACAGCCGTTCCAGCGCGTGATGTGTGCGCGGGGCCTGCGCATCAGGGATCGCGCGGCGGTCGTAGACTATGCCGATGGGCTCGGCAGTGACGCCGTAGCCCATGTTCTTCCACACCGCGGTTTCGGGCAGCGCCGGCTTTTCCGGGCTGGCGTACTGCTGCGCGTAGCCATCGTTGATGAGCTTGATCTGCAGGTCCATCGCAGAGGACCAGACGATGTCCGCCGAGTACTGCCTGCCGCGCGTCTCACGCGTGTAGCGGCGGTACATTTCGGTGGAGCCGATGTCGGCGTAGTAGACCGCCACGCCCGGAAACAGCCGTTTGAACTCGGCCACCACAGGCACCATCTCGGCGCGGTCGGCATTGGCGTAAATGCGAACCTTGCCCTCGGCGCGCGCGTCGGCAATCAGCTTGTCGTAGCTGCGTGGATAGCCGGAAGGCCGTGTCGGCAGGGACGCTTGCGGGTTCTGCGCAACGGCAGGTCCGGCCAGCAGGACCGTTATCGCCAGAACAGGGGTGAAAGAACGCATTGCCGACTCCTCTCGCTTTCCGCCTCTATGTTCGGATAAGCAGCGCTCGATGCTCTACGTTTTCAACCTGTCACCCACCTTTCATGGATTTGTCGGATGAGGATCCTGCTCGTCGAGGATGACGCCGCCCTCGGGCGCGGGATCGTTTCGCTACTGCGCGCGGCGGGCCATGCGGTCGACCATGTGGCGGGCGGGGAAGAGGCGCTGTCCGTATCCGCGACCGAGCCGTACTCGCTGGTGATCCTGGACGTGGGCCTGCCCGACATCGACGGCTTTCAGGTGCTGGCCCGGCTGCGCGCTCGCGGGGACCAGTCGCAGGTGCTGATGCTGACCGCGCGCGACGGGCTCGATGACCGGGTGCGAGGGCTGGATCTTGGCGCAGACGATTACTTGCGCAAACCTTTCGACGTAGAGGAACTGGAGGCGCGCGTTCGGGCGCTGGCACGGCGGCGCGGGGGCGACGCAGCGCCTGAAATCGCCATCGGCGCCATGACCATAAACCGTTCCACCGGCCGGGTGGAAGTGTCGGGCCGCCATGTCGACCTGCGCCGGCGCGAATGGGCCGTGCTGGAAGCGCTGGCAGCGCGGGCGGGACAGATCGTGTCGAGAGACATCCTGCAGGCCGAAGTCTTCGGCTTCGACGATCCGGTCGGCTCCAACGCGCTGGAGGTGAATGTCACGCGATTGCGCAGCAAGCTCGCACCAGATGGCCCCGCAATTCGCACCGTGCGCGGCGTCGGCTACATGCTCGATAGGTCGTGACCAGCAGTACCGCCCGCGCCGTATCCCTGCGCCATCGCCTTCTGGTGGCGATGGTGGGGCCGCTGGCGATCCCGGCGCTGGTGCTCGGGCTGATAGGTTGGGTGCTGATTTCCGACGTCGTGCGGCGCACCAACGACCGCGTGCTGGGTGGTGCGCTGGGGGCGATCGCAGAGACGGTGCAGGTGGAACGGGGCGAAGTCACGCTCGATCTGCCGCCTGCTGCGTTTGGAATGCTGGAGAATACCGAACGCGACAACGTCTATTACCGCATCGCAGTGGGGCCGGCATTGCTGACGGGCTATGCCGATCTTCCCGCGCCCGACATCGCCACGCTTTCCGCAGAGGAACCGCGCTTTCGTTTCGCGCAGTTTCGCGGTCAGCCGGTCCGCATCGCGGAGATCCGCCGCGACCTGCCGCAAGTGGGCGCGCCTGTGGTGGTGCAGGTGGCAGAGACGCTGGAGAACCGCCGCAACCTGCGCGACCGGCTGGTGGGGGCGCTGCTGATAGGCGAGTTCGTGCTGATCGGCATCGTCCTGCTGCTGATCCGCCCGGCCCTGGGCTGGAGCCTGCGCCCGCTGGCGGACCTGCGTCGCGTGATCGAGGCACGCGACACCCGGGCCGCTCCCGACCTGTCGCCGCTGCGAACAGGCCCGCTGCCCAGCGAACTGCGGCCTCTGTCGCGATCGTTCGACCGTCTGCTGGGCCGGCTGGACGATGCGACCACCGGGATGCGCCGGTTTACCGCCGATGCCTCCCACCAGATGCGAACGCCTCTGTCCGTGCTGAAGGTGCAGGTGGCACTTGCCCGTCGGGGATCGGCCGAAGCGCTGCACGAGATAGAAGAGGCGACCGACCGGCTCGAACGCCTGCTGACGCAACTGCTGACCCTGGCCCGCGCGGACGAGGCCGGGGTGCTTCCGCCGGACCACGAGATCGACCTCAAGGAACTGAGCCAGGCAGTGATATCCCGCCGTATCCGTCAGGCGATAGAGGCGGACGTGGAACTGCACCTCGATTGTCGCGACGACGGTCCGTTTCGCATCATGGGCCACCGTACCCTGGTGTTCGAGATGCTATCCAATCTGGTCGACAACGCCATCCGTTACAACCGTCGAGGCGGCGCCGCGCGCATTGAACTGAGCACCGACCGCGGTGCGATCCGGCTGGCGGTTTCGGATACGGGGCCGGGGATACCCGCCGAAGCCCGCGAACTCGCCATCTCACGCTTCGCACGGTTGCAGGGGGAGCAGGGACCGACCGGAAGCGGCCTCGGTCTGGCCATCGTCCGCGCGACGGTGGAACGGATGGGCGCCGACCTCGAACTCGGCGACGCCGCGCCGGGTCTGCGCGTAACCGTTACGTTCGGGTCACGCGCCGAAGAATGATGCGAGCGGGCGCCGGGCCTGTGAACTTGCGCCGAAGCAGAAACCGTGCCTGCAACGCGCATGGCATCGCAGGCACCGTTTCATCAGAAATGCCAGCGCAGATTGCCAAGGATCCGGCGCGGTTGTCCGTACCAGCCGGAGTTGAAGAAGCCGACGTTACGGAAATACGTCTTGTCCAGAACGTTGGTGGCGTTGACGCCGATGCTGACGTTCGGCGACAGGTCGTAACGCAGCAGCAGATCCAGCAACACATATCCGGCCTGAGAGACATTGCCGGTAGCGGTCACGGGTTGCCCATTGCTCTGGAAAGCTCCGGTGGGGATCGGCATCGCTCGGTAAATCCGGCTTTGCCAGGTGCCGCCGCCGCCTACGGTCAGGGCCCCGATCTTGTACGTTGTGTTGAGCTTGGCCAGATGCTGCGGCGTATCCGGAGAAAAACGGCTGCCATCGGCGTTTTCACTGTGCACGTAAGTATAGCCGCCCGCGATACGCCAGTCGGGCGTGATCGAACCAGCGACCTCTAATTCCGCGCCCCAGGTCCTGACTCCGCTGACGGCCTGGTACGGCGTGCTGCCGTCCGGCAGCGGCGCGGCGCCAGACAGCAGCTGGGCGACATTGTCCTGCTGCATGTGGAACCCGCTGATCGCTGCGTAGAGGCGCTTTTCGAAGAACTCCCCCTTGAACCCGAATTCGTAGTTGGTGCCGGTCAGCGGTGCCAGTTGTTCGTTGTTCTCGTCACGCTGGGTCTGAACGGTGAAAACCTGCGCATAGCTGGCAAAAGCCGAGATGGTATCGGTCAGGTCCAGTACGACACCGGCATAAGGCGAAAACTTGCCATCGCCGTTCTTGGCCGTGCGTGTCAGCGCGCCGGGATTGGTCGTGGTGTTGTAGGTGCGCGTCGTGGTGTCGACATCGGTGTAGCGTCCACCGAGAATGACCTTCAGCCCGTCGACCGGATTGAGGCGGACGGCGCCGTAGACGCTGGTTTGACGAGTGCGATCCGTGCTGCTGGCGAACCCGCGATCGACCGTGGTGGGACGCGGCACGTCGCCGTTCCAAGTGAAGATGCTTGGAAATGCGGCATAAGTCGTGTTGCCCACGCGGAACGTCGGCAAGCCGTAGGCCGGGGTCAGGGTGGTGGCCACGGTTTCCAGTTCGCGGTCGTAGTGGTTGGCCCCCAGCACGACTTCGTGATCGCGACCGAACAGGCGCAGCGGGCCGGTGGCATAACCGTCCAGCGAATGCTCCCGGGTATGGGACACCCCGTTGGTATTGACGACGTTCAGGCCAAGGCCGGTCTGCCTGTCCGGGAAGAAGGTGCTGTTGGAGCCGGCCAGCAGCAGGCTTTCCGTATCGGTCCAGCGCCGGTTGTACGCCGCGCGCGCAACCCAGCGGCCGATTTCCTGCTCAAGGGTTGCGAAAGCGTTGGTGTTTTCACGCTGCCACCTATTCCACCGGGCCGCCGCGCTGTACGAGCGGGGCAGATCGGTGCGGGTCCCGTCGCTGCAGAACAGTGGCACCGCGCTCCATGAGCCGCCCTGGCTGTCGGTGGTCAGGTAATCGACACCGGCACGAAGACGGGTGGTGGCCGTTATGTCCGCTTCGATCACGCCGTAGAGGCTGGGGGATCGATCGTGCTGGAAATCGAGGTAGCTCCCGCGCGAGGTGTACGCTGCCACGGCACGGGCCCGGATGCGTCCGCTGGAGATCAATGGACCGCCGACATCCGCCTCCGCGCGCACATAGTCCCACGATCCGTAGTTCAGGCTGGCGTTCGCCTTCAGCTCTTCGGTCGGGCGCTTGCGAACGAGATTGATGGTGGCGGACGGATCGCCGGTTCCCGTAACGAGCCCGGCTGCACCGCGAACGACCTCGATCCGTTCGAAGATGGACGTATCGGGCATCACGCTGTTGCCGCTGGCACCCACGTTGAAGTTGGAAGGCACGCCATCGAGCTGGAAGTTGGTGATGGTGAAGCCGCGCGCCTGGAAGCGGGTACGGCTGGAGTCATAGGACTGAACGGAGACACCCGGCGTCTGCTCCAGCACATCCTGAACGGTGATGAGGTTGAAGTCCTCGATCCTCTGCCGGGTTATGACGGTAACCGACTGCGGCGTTTCGCGCAGGGTCGATGGCAGCTTGGTCGCGGTGTTCGTCTCCCCGGTCTGGTACCCCTCGGTACGACCGGTGACCAGGATTTCGTCGATGTAGGTCTGCGTAGTCCGGCCGCCGTCTGCCGCGCCTGATGCCGCCTGTGCGTGCGCGTTGGACGTGGCGATGGCGATCAGCGCGCAGCCCGGCACGGCTGCGCGCTTCATCTTTTTGAACATAAGTCCTCCTGTTTTCGGAATGGTTTGGTGCCACCCTGTTGCGGCTCTGCCCGCGATGAACCCGCGCTTATTTATCTTGCGAAGCACTCGCAATAATGAAAGGGAGCTTTGGCCCGATCGGCATCGATTTGGCCCGATCTGCTTTCCAACGGAACTACAGGCTTACGTGATGAATTTTCCGCAGTCCGCTCCACCGGATCTTCCGCCACTGGTGATCCGCAGTGCCGACCTGCCACGTCACGGGACCATCGTGCCATTCCGGGGGAGCCAGGCGGATGGCTACTACGATCCGCCGCACACCCATGACCGTGCGCAGTTTTCCTATCGCATCGAAGGCTTCTCGATCGTCAGGATCGCGGACCGCCGCATCTTCCTTCCTCTGGGACGGGGCGTGTGGATCCCCGCCGACGTGGTGCATGAGGTGACATGTCGCGGGCCGGCAGCGTACAATGCGTTCTACGCAGCGCCGGACCTTGCGCCGCAGCCTGACACGGTGCGGGTCATGGAAGTAAGCGATCTTCTTCATGCCCTGATCGAGGCACTCATCGAAGAGGGTTCGGATGCGGCGCCCGATCGACAGGGGCCCATGTGCAACCTGATCCTGAACGAAATCGAACGTGCAACTGACGTGGCCGGTACAGCGCCGATCATGCCGCAATCCCCCCGGCTCCGCGACATCTGCGAAGAGCTTGTCCGGCAACCGGCGCAACGGCTGGATCTCGATGTCTGGGCGGTGAGGGCGGGCATGAGCCGCCGGACCTTCACCCGTGCTTTCCGCCAGGAAACGGGGCTTTCCCCCGGCAAGTGGTATCAACAACTGCGGATGGACCACATCGACAGATTGCTGGAGCAGGGTGTCACGCTGCAGCAGGCCGCGTTCCGCCTTGGGTACTCCAGTTCCGCCAGCCTGGGTCGCGCTTACGGGCGGGCGGGGCGCTGAAAATCCCTGCCGTTTATTCGTGTGGATGACTGAATCGCGCCCATCGTCTCGTTGGGGGCTACAGCGGCTGCGGTGTTGGCCCTGCTGTAGTGGCAGTGTTCCGGCAACGATGACGATGCATGAAATACGGCACTGCCGCCTTTCCGCGCGACTATATAGCGGGCCCAAGAACATTGCGCGGATGCGCCGCAACTGACGCCGCCCCGCCAAGGCCAGCGACCCTACTCAAGATAGGCGGCTTGCAACTTCGTGATGTCGGCCCGGGACACGCCAATCTCCTGTGCCAGATAATTGTCGACCGACCCCCACTTCGTCTCGATTTCCGCGAAGGCATAAGTCAGGAAAGCAGTCCCGTCGGCGGTCTTCAGGGGTTGCGGCGTGGCGGCGGCGGGATCCTGCTGGTATCGGGCGAACAACGCCGCTGCGGGATCGCCGGGGTGCGCGGCGGCATCGATCCTGGGCATTTCCCACTCGGGCCGACGCAGCGCGGTGGACAGATGATAATCGGTGACGATCGTGTCGCGCGGAACGCCCAGCGCTGACAGGATCATCGCGGTGACGAAGCCCGTCCGATCCTGTCCTGCCGAACAGTTGTAGGCAATCGCGCCATCGCGCGCCAGCAGGTCGCGGAACACCAGCTTGAGGTGCGGAGCGAGCATCACCGGCATCCTGCGATAGATGCCTTCTCCATTGGTCGGAGCATCGCTCTTCAGCAGCGCGCTCATCGAATAGCCGATCGCTTCGTAGGGCACGCCCACGATCCGCGATGGAGCCAGCGCGCGCTCCTCGCTGGAACGCAAATCCACCTGATGCGAAAGACCCAGCGTGCCGACCTGCTCTACATCCGTATCGCTGAGCAGCGGCTGCCCGCCCGAGCGATAGATCAGACCCCAGCGCACGTGCTTGCCATCTGCTGCCGGATAACCGCCGACGTCCCGGAAATTCGAAGCCTGTTGCAGTGGCAATACCCGTTCGCCGACGCGCGTGGTGTTGCCGGAGCGATCCCTCAGCATGAAGTACAGGCGCTGACCCGCTTTCACCGGAACTGTTTCACGACCGTCGCTGTCGGCCTTGGAAACCAGCCTCATCTTCTCGATCCTTGCGGTCGGATCGCTGGACACGAACACGTCGACCGGATCGTTACCTGTCCACGTCACCGTCAACTGGCCCGGCGTGTCACGCGACACGCGGGGTGCCTCCAGCGATGCGGCATAGGCCACCACAGGTTGGGCGCCAGCAAGCAGGATAGCCAGAACGGGCAGCATCTTCATGATCTTGTATCCTCGATTTGGCTGACTACGAGGTGGTGGACCGCTTTCCGGAGGACGCAGTCCACCATTCCCGCATCGCAGGGCCGGGTCAGAAGCGGATGTTCATCTCGCCGCCGAACGTGCGCGGTTCGTTGAAGAAGCCGTTGAGGCCCGATGTGGGGCTCAGCGCCTTGTAGAACAGGTGCTGTTCGTTGAAGAGATTGCGCGCCCAGACCGCGAAGCTCACCTTCGCGTCGCCGGTGCCCACCGCGATGTCGGCCACCGAGAGGCGACCGTTGACGATGAACGCCTTGTCCCCCTTCGGCTGATAGACGTTACCGGCGGCATCAGGGGCGGTGTAGACCGGATCGGTGACATTGGCGTAGAATCCGGAGTCGAAGTTGCCATCCAGATGCGCGCGCACGGTGAACCCGTCGAACGGCAGTTCATAGTCCACCGTGCCGCTGGCCGAATGGCGCGGCGTGTAAGTCTGGTAGATCGGCACAGCCAGAGTGCTGATGACGCCTGCAGCGTTCGGGTAAGGGTTCACGGTCGCCGGAATGTTGACGTACTGGTACGCGTAGGAAGCGCCCAAAGTCAGGCCGTTCACCGGGTTGACCGTCAGTTCGGCCTCGATACCGTGGATGCCACCGGTGCCCGGTGCGTTGATCGTCGACGTGGTTGTACGCGTGGTGCGCACCCCGCCAGTCTCATACGGGCGCTGGAAGTCTACCTGGATGTCCTTGTAGCTGCCCGCATAGGCCGCGATGTTGAAGCGGGCGTGGTTGTCGAAGAACTCGGTCTTGGCGCCGATTTCGAAGATCGACACCGTTTCGGGGTTGAACGCGTCATAGTTCTGCGATCGCGAATTGGCACCGCCGGACTTATAGCCCGTGCTCCACTTTCCGTAGACATGGACGTCGCGTGACAGGTCGACCGCGAGGTTGACCATCGGGTCCACGCGCGACCAGCTT
Organism: Novosphingobium gossypii; assembly: GCF_050433305.1. NCBI lineage: Bacteria > Pseudomonadati > Pseudomonadota > Alphaproteobacteria > Sphingomonadales > Sphingomonadaceae > Novosphingobium > Novosphingobium gossypii. The sequence continues at coordinate 375,260 of NZ_JBNPXM010000002.1, forward strand.
GCGTCGAGATCGATTTCGCCCGCCACACCGTTGCGGTTGATGGGCAGGGCATTGTTCACGATGGTCAGCGCGCCGTGCTTCATGTCCTTGGTCCAGCGCAGGCCGCCGGTCAGATGGATGGCGTCGTTCATCAACGCCGGGGTCCAGGTGGCCTGGCCGAAAGCGCCGATGCTCCGGGTGGTGACATGGCTGGCGCGGTCGATCGCCTGTGCACCGTAGTCGATCTGGCGCAGCACGTAAGCCGAACCGGCGGCATTGGTGAACTGATTAGTGTAGAAGGCCTGCGCATTGTCCGAGACATGCTCACGGTAGTAGAGCGCGCCAGCAACGTACTTCACGCGGCCCGTATCGCCGATCGCCTGAACTTCCTGGCTCCACTGGTTCTGGCCGAACATGGCAAGGCTGTACCGGGCGAACTGCACATTGGTGAAGTTGCCGGTAGTGTTCGACATCGTGGTGGAGGCGGAGCCGTTGTCCCACTGGCTCTGTTCCAGTTTGCGGTACGAACTGATGGACTTGATCGTCAGGTCCGGCATGGCATCCCATTCAAGGGTCAGGCGATGGCCATGGACCTTGCCGACGCTGGGCTGCTGAGGCACGCCGACGTTGGCGGTCCTGACGCGGTCGGGCTGGACCGTTCCCAGCGCGGCCTGCTTATTGGTGCCGGCACCGACAAGGTTCAGGTACAGTGAGGTAGATTCGTCCTTCGAGATGTCGAAGCTGTAATCCGCGCTGAAATTCGGTGCCGGTTTCCATAGCGCTTCGACATGCAGACCCTGCTTGTCGTACTGGTTGAAACCGTCCGCACCGGCCAGCGGGTTCTTCACCAGCGGATCGCGATGCGCGACGACGCCGTTGATCTTGAGCGCTACGTTGGCGATCGTGGGCAGGTCCACGTGCACTTCGCCCTTGTACGTGCCGAAGTTGCCAAGGCCGCCGGTGGCATTGACGTGGAATTCGCCGCTGGGCTTCTTGGTCACTATGTTGACCGCGCCGCCTTCGGTATTGCGGCCGAACAGGGTGCCTTGCGGGCCTTTGAGGACTTCGATGTTCTCGATGTCGAACAGGGCAGTGCCAAGGCCCTGGGCACGGCCCAGATACACGCCGTCGATGTAGACGCCGACGCCCTGATCACGGGCAGGCTGGTTGCCGTCCGAGAGCACGCCGATGCCGCGAATGTTCACGATGAGCGCCGAATTGCGCGAATAGAACGGCGCCACTTTCAGCGAGGGGATAGCACCGTCGCCCAGATCCACCAGCGATGTGACGTGACGGTTGGTCAGGTCATCGCTGCGCATGACCGAAATGGAAATCGGCGTTTCCTGGAGATTTTCCGGGCGCTTCTGCGCGGTGACCAGGATTTCGCCAAGGCCGCTGCCATCCGCTGCGTCTGCGGCAGCATCAGGTGCCGCTTCGGCGGCATGGGCGGTCGTTGCAAGACATGCAGGTGCAAGCAGGGCGAGCGCGGTCGACGCTGCCCAATAGCGCTTAGATTTCATGATTCTTCCCGTTGAACACGTCGCGGAGCGGGTGACGCTGGGGAGCCGTTAGGCGCGCTATGTTGCAGCTTTGTGAAAATGCGTTGCTGTTATTTTTCTGAAGACGTCGTTTGCCGGAGCGCGAACCAAGCTCCTCTAGAACCTATGACGTGATCCGTGCGCCGGGTCGAAGTCGGACTGCGATGAGTGCCAGAACGAGGCACAATGCGGCCATCAGCCACCATGCAGGGGCCAGATCGGCAAGATGCTGGCGGAGCACCCCCGCGATAAGAGGCAGGAAGGCAGCCAGCACATAGCCGCCGCCTTGCACGAAGCCGGCAATCTGCCCGGCCTCCACTGCATCCGTGCCATGGTCCATGGCCACGATCAGTCCAAGGGGAAACAACGCGCCGATGCCCAGGCCGCAAAGCAGGGCCGCGAGCCATGACAGTGCCAGCGGTGCGAAGGCAAGGCAGAGCAGCCCGACAAACAGAGTACCGGCGGCCAGCAGCATCAGCGGTCGCCGGTCCGGGAAACGGTCCACGGCCAGGGCGACACCGGTACCAGCGGCAACTTCGGCAATGGTGAGGGCGGACAGCAGGGCACCGGCATTCTGTGCCGACCAGCCCAGCCCCGTGTAGTAAGGCGGCAACCAGGCAAGGACGAGCGTATAGGCGCCCGTGCCAAGGCCGAAGAAGGACAGCAGCAGCCAGCTTCGGCTGTTACGCGATACCATGCTTGCCGTCCTGACCGAGGCGGGTTGCCCCAGGTTGCCCATCGCCCTCCACCAGACCATCAGGCCGACAAGCGCAGGCAGCGCCCAGACACCCGTTCCCGCCGCCCAGCCATGAGCGAGCGCGAGGCGGGGGGCGGCAAAGCTGGCAAGCGCGGCACCGCCCATGATCGCGGTGGAGTAGAAGCCCATCAACATCGCCGTTTGCGCGCCTGCGCGTTCGCGAATGATCGCCGGCATCAGCGCCTGCACGACGGCAATGCCCACGCCGCCCACCACCGCGCTGGCTAACAGGGCGGGGACCGTCGGCCATAGCCACCGTGCCAGCCCGGCAAATGCCAGAGCGGCAAGCCCCGCCGCGACACCGCCCCGGCGACCCAGCGTCGCCTGGACCCTTCCGGTGCCGAGCAGGCACAGGCCCATCAGCAACACCGGCAAGCTGGTCAGTAGGCTGGCGCTGGTATCGTCCAGCCCGGTGTCACGCTGAATCTGGTCAAGCAGGGGACCGATCGATGCGAGCGAGGGGCGCAAATTGATGCCGATGAGCAGGATCAGGGCCGCGAACGGCAGGCGGCCGGACGGTCCGGGCATAACAATACTCCGATGGGGGCGGATACGCTTGCAATCGCGCGGTGTTTGAATGTAGCTCTACGTAGAGACATATATCTCTACGTCAAGACAGTGAGCATGGCGATGGACAGGGCAGAACGGGCTGCCGCCCAATGGGCGCAGGAACGACCGGATCTTGATACCGGGCCGATGGTGCTGCTGGGCCGTCTGGGGGAAGTGACGCTGACTGCGGCGCGGGACAGGCTCAATCCGCTTTTCGTCAAACATGGCCTTCAGCCGGGCGAATTCGATGTCCTTGCCACCTTGCGCCGCAGTGGAGCACCGCATGCGTTGACACCGACCGACCTCTACGAGGCTGCCATGATCTCCTCGGGCAGCATGACCAATCGGGTCGACCGGCTGGAGAAGGCCGGGCTGGTCGAACGCCGCGCAAACCCCGCGGACAGGCGCGGGACGCTGGTAGCGCTGACGGCCGGTGGACTGCGCCTCATCGACTCGCTCATAGGCTTGCATGTCGCCAACCAGCGCAGCATCGTAAGCGGCCTGGACCAGCGCGAGCAGGAGCAGCTCAGCCTGTTGCTTGCCAAGTTGCTGGGTGCGTTGGGAAGTGCAGACCTTTAGCTTATAGCTTAGTTGGACCACTTTGCGCGCTGTACGACTGCCGTTAACTCTCGCGGCGGGTCGCGCGTGTAGCGCATAGCGGCACGAAGAATACCAGCGCCGCGACGAGCCAGAACGCCGCTGGCAGGCCAACGGCCTGCGCGACGAAACCGATGCCGGCCGGTCCGGCGAGGATGCCCGCATACCCCAATGTGGTGATCGCGCCGATGGCAAGAGCGACAGGCATGACCTTCTGGCGTCCGGCCTGCCTTAGCAATACCGGGACGATGTTGGACGCCCCCAGACCGATCAGAAGGAACCCCGAAAGCGCGATCGTCGTGATCGGACAAGCCAGCAGAACGACGAAGCCCAACACCGTGAGCATGCCGCCACCTAACAAGGTCGCGCTGTCACCGATGCCGGTGGTGAGGCGATCGCCTGCCAGACGGCCTGCCGTCATGGCGACGGCGAACAGTATGTATCCGATACCGCCTTGCCCTTCTTCGACATGGCCTTGCTCGGTGAGAAGAAGCGCGCTCCAGTCGAGCAACGCGCCCTCCGCAAGGAAGATCACAGCGGCGAGGACGGAGAGGAGCACGACCGGACCGCACGGCATTGCCAGGGCATGGCCGTCGTCGCGGTTGCGCGTGAGGATCAGGCGCGGCCACGCAATGAAAACCAGAAGAACGATGATCGCCGCACATGCCAGCGCGCTGCCCAAGGCGGGGAACCCACCAGCAAGCAATGCCGTCATCAAGCCCGATCCCGCAAAGCCGCCGATGCTGAACAGCGCATGGAAGCCGGACATCAGCGGCTTGCCGCTGGCGGTCTCCGCTTCGGCGGCATGGATGTTCATGGCAACGTCTATGGATCCAAGCGACCCACCGAAGACCAGCAGCGCCATCGCCAGCGTGAGACCGGTCGAAGCCGTCGCCAGCAGCGGCAGCAAAAGCGCCAGGCCAATGCCCCCTGCGACGATCACCCGGCGCGTCCCATATCGCGCGCTCAGGCCACCGGCGAACGTCATAGTCACGATCGAACCGATGCCGATACACAGCAAAAGGAGGCCGAACGCGCCTTCCTCCACGCCAAGGCGCTGCTTGGCATAAGGCACCAGAGGCGCCCAACACGCGATCCCGAAGCCAGCGACCAGGAAAGCCAGGCGAGTGGCGGCGCGGTTGGATCGCTGCCCGGTGGCAGATTGCGACATCGATCTTCCTTGTTCACAGGATCAGGGACGGGGCAGGGCGTCGGCCATCATTTGTCATTGCCGCTTTTTCAGCGGAACGCTGACGAATTCATGGTTGGGCCATCGAGTGTACCTCCGGCGATGCCAGCGCCGCGATCTCTTCGAACATCGATCGCCAAAGCTGATCGTCCATGGGTAGAAGACCCAGGAATCGAAGGAAGAACGCTCCCTCTGCCGCCAGGAAGGCAGCCATTGCGCGCCGTTCCGCAGGCTTTGCGAGGTCGAGTTCAGAGATGCGGCGCGCGTACCAGTCGCGGCTGTCCTTCAAATGCTCGGGGTGCTGGATCAACATTGCCAGAAGGCCCGCGGCGCGTGCCTGCGAACCGGCATCATCGTCGCGAGTCACCGCGACATGTGCCGCAACCCGGCTGATCGCGTCGGTGCGATCGGCCAGGGATTGGGCGAATTGCAGTTCATATTCGGCCAGCCACCGCTGGAGCATGGCCGCGATCAGGGCTTCCTTGGAGCCGAAGCAGGACTGGACGCCGCCTTTGGTGATGCCCGCAGCCTCTGCCACAGCCGCAATCGTCAAGGCGCCGGAGCCTTGTTCCGAAACGAGCGCTTCGGCTGCCTTGAGGACGTGTTCCCGATCAATGGTATTTCGGCGGCCCACGCGCAAGTCCTTTTAGAATACGATCGTATCGTAAAGGACTTGTGACGTGTGTAAAGGGCTGTCAGGCGATCGTCGGAATTATCCCGCCTTCGACGCGCAGCGCCGCGCCGTTGGTAGCGGCAGCCAGCGGGCTGGCCAGATAGGCGACCATTGCACCCACTTCATCCGCTTCGATCAGACGCTTGATGAGAGACAGCGGGCGCAGCTTCGTGAAGAACTCCACCTCGCGTTCTGCTTCCGTCGCATCCTTGTTTTCGACGACGGAGCGGATGAACTCGACGATCCCTTCCGACCGCGTAGGTCCGGGAAGGACGCTGTTTACCGTGACGCCCGTGCCCCGGGTCTGCTCGGCAAGGCCGCGCGAAATCGAAAGCTGGGCTGATTTGGTCATGCCGTAGTGGATCATCTCGGCGGGAGGCAGCAGGCCGCTTTCGCTGGCGATGAAGAGGACGCGGCCCCAGTTCTTCTCCAGCATCCGCGGAAAGTAATGGCGAGCGAGACGGGCGCCGCTGACCACGTTGACCTCGAACAGGTGGTGCCAATCCTCGTCCTGGATCTCTGTAAAGTCCTTCGCCTCGTAGATGCCCAGATTGTTGACGAGGATGTCGGTGTCAGGGACAGCGGCGATCAGCGCCGCAGCCCCTTCGGCCGTGGCCGGGTCGGCAAGCACCGGATTGACGCTGCCCCCGATTTCGGCTGCTGCGGCGTCGAGCTTGGCTTGATTGCGCCCGGTGATGGTGACAGCGGCACCTTCCTGCGAAAGGCGCCTGGCGATTGCAAGGCCGATGCCGGCGGTGGATCCCGTGACGATGGCGGTCTTGCCGGTAAGGTTGAGGTCCATGGTGACTCCTGGAACTGGCGTTGAACTGACCGGAAAATAGACACCTGACGCATTGATGATTAGAATGCGCTTCATCAATTCAGAAGTGAATCTAAATCATGGACAATCGTTTCGGCGACATAGAGATTTTCCTGAGCGTCGCAGCCCAAGGCAGCTTTGCCGATGCTGCCCGGGTACTTCGGCTGACGCCGTCGGCCGTCAGCCGATCAATCGCCCGGCTGGAGAAACGGCTGGGAGTGACGCTGCTGCGGCGAACCACGCGCTCCCTTGCATTGACGCCAGAGGGCATCTCCTATCGTGACCGGATGAGCGTTCTGATCGCCGACATGGTTGCAGTCGAAGGAAGCCTTGGGCAGGAAAGCCAGGATCCGCGCGGGCTGCTGCGCGTCAATGCCTCTCCGTCTTTCGGGGTGGAATGCCTGATCCCGGTCCTGCCGGGCTTTGCGGAGCGTTACCCGGCTGTGACAGTCGAGCTGACCCTGACCGACAGCATCGTCGATCTGGTCGAGGAACGAGCCGACGTCGCGATCCGGATCGGGCCGCTGCGCGATACGCGGCTGCGCGCCAAGAAGCTGGGACACAGCCGCATGATGCTTGTGGCAAGCCCGGACTATCTGGCACGTCGGGGAACGCCGGAACGGCCCGACGACCTCGACGCGCATGACTGCCTGCGTTTCAGCTTTCGACGTTCGGTGGACAGTTGGCCGTTTCGAGTGGGCGGACGGGTCGTTCAAAAGCCGGTGGAGGGGCGATTCTTCGGCAATTCGGGCGAAGTGGTCCGCCGGATGGCAGTCGCCGGCTGCGGCATCGCCCGGCACGGCGCCTTCCATGTCGCGGCGGACATCCGGGCCGGGCGTCTGGTCGAGGTCATGCCCGACCTCAACCCCGGCGATGGCGAGGACATTCACGCCCTCTACGCAGCGGAGGATCGTGCGGCAGCCCGGGTACGGGCATTGCTGGACTACTTCGATTCAGTGCAATTGTTCACAAGCTGATTTCACGCCGCGCTGCGCCGCCGCTTGGGCATGAGCAATCGCATGGCCACGAAAACTGCCACGATGGCGCCGTACAGGATGGGGCTGCGGGTATCTGCCTTCACCAGCAGGAAGTAGTGCGCCACGCCCATCACGGCGATGACATAGACCAGCCTGTGCAGTCGCTGCCAGGAAAGGGGCTTCATCCGTCGCCGCACCGCATTGAAGGATGTGATCGCCAGCGGAATCAGCAGTGCGAAGGCTGCCATGCCGATGGTGATGTAGGGACGCCTGGCGATGTCGATGCCGATTTCCCGCCACTCGAACTCGTGCGCGGCGCCTAGATATACCGTCAGATGCATCGCGATATAGGCAAACGCCCATAGTCCGATCCTTCGCCGGTAGCGCATCAGGCCGGGCATCTTCAGGTATCGGTTCAACGCGGAGACGGCCAGCGTAACGCACAGGAAACGCAACCCCCATAGCCCCAGGTCACGCAGGACGAATTCGACCGGATTGGCGGTAAGCTGGCTGGTGAACCCCCAGTAGAAAATCAGGATCAGGGGCGCCGCGCATAGCAGCCAGACCAGCGCGGATTGAAGGCGCAGCGCATGCGTCCGCGCCATCAGTAGAGCTTTCGCGGATCAAGGCCGCGATAGAGGTGCGCAACCTGCTCGCCATAGCCGTTGAAAGGCAGTGTCTTGCGGCGGAAGAACTCGCCGATGCGCCGCTCCTTGGCCTGCGACCAGCGGGGATGATCGACCGCAGGGTTCACATTGCCGTAGAAGCCATACTCGGCCGGAGCCAGCATCTGCCAACTGGTCGGTGGGCGTCGATCGGTCAGCCGGATGCGCACGATCGACTTGATGCCCTTGAACCCGTATTTCCAGGGCACCACAAGCCGTATCGGTGCCCCGTTCTGGTTGGGCAACGTCTGGCCGTAAAGCCCCACGGCCAGCAGCACCAGCGGGTTCATCGCCTCGTCTAAACGCAAGGCTTCGCGATAGGGCCACTGTATGACAGAACCCCGCTGGCCCGGCATCTGGCGCGGGTCACGCAGAGTCTCGAAGGCGACGTATTTCGCGTTGCTTTTCGGGCCGACGGATTTGAGCAGGTTTGCAAGCGGCAGGCCGACCCAGGGGATCACCATCGACCATGCCTCGACACAGCGCATGCGGTAGATGCGTTCTTCCAGCGGAAAACGTCTGATGAGTTCGTCGATGTCGACGCTGCCGGGGCGCTCGCACAGCCCGTCGATCGACAGGGTCCACGGGCGTGAGCGCATCATCTTGGCATATTTCGCAGGGTCTTCCTTGCCCGTGCCGAACTCGTAGAAATTGTTATAGCCTGTGACGTCTGCAAGCGGCGTTTTCGTCTCGTCGATCTCCATGCGGTTGGGCTTGAACTTGAGCGGCGCGGCGGCGGCAGGCGTCGCGCCGCCGATCCCGGCAAAGCTGATGCCTGCCGCGCCCGCGATGAACTGGCGACGTTTCAGGTAAAGGCCCTCGTCGGTAACGTCGCAGTCCTTGAGGTCGGGCGCATTGCGGATCAGCATGGTGGTTCCTTCGCGGCGGAACCGGCAGCTTATCCCAAAAGCATGAATGCCACCTGATCGTGCCTGCCACTGCAGCAGCATGGCGCAAGGCCCTGCGCTTCGTGTACTCAGCGCGGTGCGGCGGCGTTGAACGCTGCCGCAATGGCGTCTCGGAATGGCTTGCGCTTGTAGTTCGCATCGAAAGGGCTTGGCCGCTTTGGCAATCCGTCGGGCCGCTGCCTGAAGTCGCCAAGCCAGCTGTAGCGGTCCGACAGGCCCCAGCAGATGACAGTCTTTGTTTGCGGGTAGGACAGCATCAGATCGAGGTAGGCCCTGGCATGAGCCGCCACCTGGGCATCGCGGACGGCAATGTCGCCGGGCAGGGGGTTTTCGTGGACATCCATCTCCGTCACCAACAGGTCGAACCCCATGCCGGTCACCTCGTCAAGGAAACGGCGCCATGCCGTCTCGTCAAGGGAGCCGAGGCCCGTCGGGGTGTCGCTGAACTTGCTGCCAAGATGGCTCTGCACGCCAAGTGCATCGACGGGCGCGCGGCGTTTGCGCAGTTGTTCCAGCAACCGCAGTACAGCATCGCGATGCAGCCCCTCGTCGCTGCGCCAGCCCATGTAATCGTTGTAGACAAGCTGCGCTTCGGGTGCAGCCTGCCTTGCGGCCCGGAACGCCAGCTCCAGGGTTTCGATCGCTCCCAGATGCCGGGACAGCGCCGTTTCCCGCAACTTCCCGGTCTCGGAGTCTATGGCTTCGTTCACGACATCGAAGCTGTCCACCCGGTCGGCATAGCGCCCGGCTACGGTAGCCACATGATCGACCAGAAGGCGCTCAGCCTCGATGGCCGGGCTTGAACCGTAATCGTGGTCCGCCACCCATTGCGGCATCCAGCGCTCACTGTGCCAGAGCAGTGTATGGCCCCGAACGCCGATGTCGTTCGCGGTGGACCATGCAACGATGCGGTCGGCTGCGCGAAAATCGAAATGGCGGGCATCGGGTCGCAGGGCCGCCCACTTCATCTCGTTTTCCGGGACGATCAGCGCGCATTCTGCGGCATTCAACTGGCGGTAGCGCGGATCGGCCATGGTCTTCCCGCCGATGGTGCTGCCGAAGCGGATCCCCTTGGCCGCCCCCAGCGCGGCAAGGGAAGAGGGAGATCGGGCCGCAGCAGCCGGAAGCGGCAAGGCAAGCGCCGCACCGGCGGCCAGCAGCGAACGACGGGTGAAGGGCAGGGCGCTTTGTTCGATGGTCACAAGGCAACCTTCTGGTTCGGGCGCAGGGTGAGGCGGCGCATCGGGCGGCGGGGCAGCTTCAGGCTAATCGTCTGGGGTGTTTCCTCGACGCCCACGAGATGGCGTCCGACGCCCTGCTTGTCCGTCACGAGGCGCACCGTGCCGCCTGAAATGCGTGCAACCGGTTTGCCGCTGATCATCAGATCCGCCCCATTGTCGCGATAGACGATCGCCGCTTCTCCGCCACCGTCGAGCGGCACCGACAGGCGGGTACCCTGTGCCGCAGGATGGGCTGGGCGCGCGTTCCAGTGCAGATCGTCCGCTTCTTCGCAGACGCCAACCAGACGCCAGCTGTAGTCGATCATGACGAGCGCTGCGGGCGAATAATCGGCAGCCTCGGCATGGGTGAAGGCGCCCGTGCGCGGGTCCATCTGCTGGCGGAAGGTCATGTCGGCCATGAGTGCCGCGCACCACTGGTCCATCATCCGGGTGAATTGCGCGGATCGTCCATAATGATCGAACCAGCGGCCCGCGCGCAGGGCGGTCAACGCCTGCGTGGCACCGCCCCAGCTGTTCGCGGGGATCGTGCCCACGAAGGCGGGGTCGTCCATGGCGACCGAAGTCAGCGGGTAGGCCGCCCAGAACGCCGCCGGATTGTGCAGCTGCCGCTCCCAGAGAGTATCGAACAGCGCCTGATCCGGCACATGCTCGCCACAGACGCGCGAAAGGATGTCCGACCGCACGCGAACGAATTCACCCTTCGCATCCAGATCGTAGAAGGCGGCATCTTCCGATACATAGAGCTTTTCCAGGATCAGGCGGCGGATATGGGCCGCCTGCTCGCTCCACCGGTCCGCTTCGCCTGTCCTGCCCAGCGCCTGCGCCATTTCGGCAAGCGCGCGCCGTCCACCGTGAACGGTGGCGGACAGGTCGGGACAAAGCCGGGGCAGGGTGGCGATGGGATGGTAGGTGCGGGCATCCTTGTTGGGACACTGGTTCGGCATCCCGGCCCAGCGGGGACTGTTGTCATGCCCGGTGTCGTACGTGCAGAAACCCTCGACAAGGCCGGTGCCCCGCGTGTTGCGATAGCGCATCAACCACCCGTCCCAGGCCGCGCACGCGCGATAGGCCGCTTCCAACAGCGCTTCGTCGCTGGTGGCCCGCGCCAGTTCCCACGCCGTTGCCGCGATCGGCACGACCATCTGGATCTGCCCGAACCCGGTTTCGGCGACTTTGTTGTTGGCCGGAAGCTGCCCGTCAGCACGTTGCAGTTCGAAGAAGGTCATATGGCTGTTGCGCGCGACATCGGGGCGGAACTTGCGATAAACCAACGCCTCGTGCGGCCCGCATTCCTGCCAGATACCCTTGTAGACCGCTCCTTCGATGAGCACGGGCCGACTGATGTAGGGCATGATCTGGACGTTCGCCGCAAGAACCTGCAGCGCCCTGTCGTAAGCCGCCTGCCATTTGCGGTTGGCAGTGGCAAATCGGGGCGTCGTTGCGGCAGGGTCGGCACGGGCCATCGCCGGGGCAAGGCGAAGTGCGCCGGCGCCAGCCATGCCGCCTGCGGTCGCGCGCAGGAAAAGGCGGCGGTTCATGACTATGCTCCCTTGCGCATCGCAGGCGCGGGGGCTTCGACGCGGAACCAGTCCACGTCGATCACCCCTTCTGCCTTGTTGCGGTTGAAAGTGAAGACGCCGGGGCGCGACCCTTTCCACCAGGAAAACCGGGCAAGCGGCACGGCATCGCCCATCTGCTGGAAGGTGCGGCCATCAAGACTGTAGCTGTAGCGCACCCGTTGGTCGACGGTGACTTCCGCCCGCAGTTGGACGGTGGATGCCGAGATCGCCGGCCCCGGCGTTTCCGCTCCCGCGGAGGCGATGGTGAGGCGCGAAACGCCATCGCTGCGGACGATGCCGATCCAGCTGGGCTTCACGCCGAACAGGGTCAATCCGGCGCGCTGCCCATTGGCCATGGCGCCGATGTCGATCCGTGCGGTGATGCGGCTCGACGGTCCCTGCAGGATTTGGGTTACGGTGTTTCGCGCGGTGACGAGATGATCGGCGTGGCTGGCGGTGAGGCGGAGAAATCCCCGCCGTGCGCGAAGGCTCCACAGGCGATCGTCGGGATTGTGGTTCCATTCCCACTGAGGTCCGAGCACTGATCCGGCGAATTCGTCCGATGCCTGCAGCCGCACATCGCCCCTATACGCGCCGGTGTTCGGCATGGCGTGTTCCATGACGGGCTGGCCGATCGCGGAGCCGGGGCGCAGTTCCCCGATTACCGGCCAATCGTCCTGCCATCGCACCGGCTCAAGATAAGTGATGCGACCGAACGCCCCCGTGCTGTTGAAGTGGATGAACCACCCTTCGCCCGATGGCGTTTCCACCCAGCCGCCCTGATGCGGGCCTGCCAGTGCCGTGGAGCCCTGCGCCAGAACCGTGCGCGCCTCGTAAGGCCCTTCGATGGAACGCGAGCGAAGCGCTGCCTGCGCGCCTTTCTCCACGCCGCCGAAGGGCGCGAGGATGTAGTACCAGCCGTTGCGCTTGTAGAGCTTGGGGCCTTCCAGGATCGGCAGGTTCTGCTTGTCCTCTACGATGACCTTGCCATCGTCGAGAACGGTCTTGCCGTCCGCGCTCATGCGGTGAAGTATCAGCGGCCCGGCGCCATGGCGCGAATGCACGAGCCAGGCCCGACCGTCGTCATCCCAGAACGGGCAGGGGTCTTCCAGCATCGGCTTGTCGATCACCTTGGCCGGCGCACTCCACGGCCCATGGGCGTTCGCCGCCGTTGCCATGAAGATGCCCTCGTCCGGCGTCGCCCAATATACGTAGAACAGGCCCTTGTGGTGCCGGATGGCAGGCGCCCAGACACCTCCGGCATAGCGGGTTCCGCCGATCGGTTTTGAAATTGCGTCGGTCAGGCTATGGGGCCCGGGCATGTCGTACTCGGGCGCGAAAGGCAGGCGGGGCAGCACATGGCCCAGGATCGACCAGTGCACCAGATCGCGGGAATGCAGTATCGGGATGCCCGGAGAGAAATGGAAGCTGGACGCCACCATGTAGTAATCCTTGCCGACGCGAATGACGTCGGGGTCGGAGTAATCGGCGTAGATGATGGGGTTGGTGTAGCGCGCTCCATCGGCTCGGCTGGACCCGGCGTCGGACGGCGCAGGCATCGAAGCAAGAGCGACGGCAAGTGCCGAAGCGCGCAGGATCATCGGCCTAGAAATCACCCGACACCCGCCCGTCGATCCTGCGATCCTCGATCCACCGCGCTCCGCTGCTGCGAAAGCCCGTTACCCCGTCGAGCGACCATGTCTTGCCCTTGGGCGCGCGCAATCCGACGAAGTCTGCGTCCTGCACATCCTCCAGACGGAATGCGGGGCGCGGATCAGGCTGGGCCACGGCGACTTCGACGTTGCTGAAGCGGATGTTGCGCGCATGGCGGACGAAGAACCCGGTTGCGGGCAGGTCGCCGAACATCGTCGCTTCGGGATAGGCCAGTTCCGCCTCCGGTGGCCGCACGCGGGCCATAGCCGCCGGCGCACCGCCGACATGGTGGAAGTGGCAATCCGCGATTGAGATGTCCTCTATCGGATGATCGGCAAGCCCGGCGATGACGGAGGGCAGAAGCGTGGCGTTGGAACTTGCCACATTCTGGATAAGAATACGTTTCATCGTCCCGATCGGTACGCCCGCCGGCCCGCGCATGCGCTTGCCCAGCCGGAGGAAAAGTGGTGCATCGACAATGCCGCGCATGGTGATGTTGCTGACGGTGACGTCTTCCACCACCGCACCGTCAACCGTCTCGAAGGCCAGACCGCGGCTGTCCTCGAAGATGCAGTTGGTGATGGTGATGTTTCGGAATCCGCCGTTCGATTCCGTGCCGAACTTGATCCGCCCATGGATCCGGGGCGCGAACGACGGCGGCATCTTGCGCCAGGTTCCGTCCAGCACCGATCCCACTTCGTAATTGCCGGTCACGAAGCAGTCGGAGATCGTCAGGTTCTCCGTGATCCGCGGATGGCCCAGCGCGTAACTGCTCTTGGGACAGATGCCGTCGTCCCATGGCGAGTTGACCGTGCAGTTGCTGACCCGCACGTTGCGGCAGCAGTCGATGTCGAATCCATCGCGGTTGGTGTCGACCAGCACGTTGTCGATGGTCAGGTTGTCCACCCCGGTGGCCAGCAGCGCGAACCACCCGCCCTCCAGTATCTTGATGTCGCGCAGCAGGACATTGCGGCAGTTCTTGAGCGCGATCGCCTTGTTGCCGGTGCCGGGGCCCGTGGGGTCCTTCAGCCAGTTGTCCTTGCCGTCGCCACGCCCCAGGCCCTTGCCCCAGATGAGGCCGGGGCCCAGGATCGCGATGTCGTTCACGCCTTCGCCCCAGATCAGGCTGTTGCGCCAGTGACTATGGCCGAAGTCCTGATAGGCACCCCATTCGCCGATCGGCTCGGCATGATCGTAGCCCTGCGTGTCCGTGGGCGCGGCCGCAAGCAGGGTGGCGCCTTCTGCAAGGAGCAGCGTGACGCGGCTTTTCATGCGGATGGTGTAGCTGGCGTAGTTCCCGGCGGGAAAATACACGGTGCCGCCGCCCTTCTGCGCCACATGATCGATCGCCTTGTTGATGGCACCGGTGTCGATCGCGATCCCGTCACCCCGGGCGCCGAACTGTCGCACGTCGACGATTCCGGTGATCTGCCCGGCAGCGACCGCCAGATCCCTGCCGCTTGCACATGCCGTGCCGAGCAGCAATCCCGTTGCACCTGCGAAGGCTCCGGCCCTTACGAAAGTCCGCCTGTCCACGGCCATTGTCATCCTCTCCTCTCGCCGCAAAGGGGGCGGACCCATTGTGAGGCCGCCCCCGGGCCCAACTCAGAACTTCATCGACGCGCCGAGGAAGAACTCGGTGCCCAGCACATCGTAGGTTGCCGAGAAGGTGTTGGCGTTCGGCCCCTGCGTGGTGACCGGTGGCTTGTTGTTGAGCACGTTATTGGCGCCGCCGAAAATTTCCATGCCTTCGCGCAGGGTGTAGTTGAACGACAGATCGAAGTAGTTCTGCGCTTTCAGCACCGGGTAGGCGAAGCTGTCCAGCGCCGGGGCATTGGCCGCGCCACGCCGGTCGGGAACCACGTATCGGTCGGTCGTCACCTTGCCGATATAGCGATGGCGAAGGCTGAGGCTGAGATCCTCGATATTCCACGTGACCCGCGACGTCGCGCGCCAGCGGGGCAGCGGCTGGCCGCAAGTGGGCCCGTAGGCACCTGCACACTCGTTGCGGATTTCAGGCAGTGCGGCGACGGGAGTGGAGGTGAACTCGTCCAGATACGTCACGTTGCTGCTGACATCGAAGCTGCTGTTGCCGCCGATGCCCGGTAAGCCGAAGTTGGTATCGAAAGAGTAGCGGATAGCAAAGTCGATGCCCGCCGTCTTCAGCTTGCCCGTGTTGGCGTTGCGGATCTGCGCCACGAAGGGATCGTTGATCTCGCCCGTGTTCGGGTTGCGGGTGATGGCGCGGCAGAACTCGCTGTTTGCATCCTGGATAACCGAATAGCAAAGATTGAGCGTGTTTTGCAGGCCCCCTCCCAGCGACGAAATCGCGCCATCCAGCGAGATGTTGAAGTAATCGATGCTGACGAACAGGCGCGGTATGGCGCCGGGCGTCAGCACCGCGCCGACGGTGAACGTGTCGGACTTCTCCGCCCCAAGGTTGGTATTCCCGCCGAAGTCTGCCGGGATGATGTTGTTGGGCTGAACGCCATCGGTGAAGACCGCACCTGCGGGCACGCCGGTGGCGATGCAGACTGCACGCACTGCATCGTTGCGGTCGGCTGCGGACCCACGCGAAGAACACGGATCGGTCGCCACGCCGACGACGCGGGTCACGCCGCCATACAGTTCGTTGACGTTCGGCGCACGAATGGCTCGCTGGTACTGCCCCCGGAACGCGATGTCACGGCTGACGCGCCAGTCCAGCCCGCCAAGATAGGTCCACTGCCCGCCGATGCCGGACAGGCTGTAGTCCGAAAAGCGGAACGCCGCGTTCGCGACCAGGCTGTCGACGAAGGGGGTGTCGTGGATCAGCGGCACGCGCAGTTCGCCGAAGACTTCCTTCACCGAAACGCCGCCCCGCGTCGGCAGACCGGGATTGAACCCCGCGACATCGCCAGAAGCCAGGAAGGAGTCCGGCGTGAAAGTGGCGCTCGTCTTGCGCCATTCGACACCGGTTGAGAAGCCCACCGGTCCAGCCGGCAATTCGAACAGGTTGCCGGTGATGCTGGCCTGCGCGACCTGCTGCGTCGCGATGGTCGAATTGGTGGCGCTGATGCGGATGGCGCTGGCGCATGCCTCGTCGATGTTCTGGCCGAAGATATTGCAGACCGGAGCTGCGCCGTTGACCGAGAGCAGGGCTGCCTGCAGGCGGCTGCGGGAGATCGCGTTCTGCAGCAGGAGCGTGTCTTCGCTGCGTGCATACGTGTAGTAGGCATCGAATTTAAGGTCAGTCAGGACGTTTTCCGACAGGCTGCCGATGTTGCCTTTAACCCCCCAGGCCCCGCGGAAGACGTTGCGCCTTTCGCTTGCAAGACGTGCGCCCACTTCGCTGTAGCGGCGACCGGCAGTCACCACGGCAAGGCCGTCTCCCGGCGTGGTCCGTGCGGACGTGGTTCCGCTGGTGACGGTCGTGGTCCCGGTTTCGGCAAGGTCGAGCTGCCGCAGAACTTCCTGCAGTTGCGGCGTCAGATAGGGATTGTTGACGTTGAACAGCGTCGGAGAGCCGACATTGGTGGGCGCGAGCCGCGCGTTGACGACGTTGCTGCTGTAGTGCAGCTCCATGTAGCCGGTGATGTCGTTCGTGAAGTCGTAATGGCCGAAGCTGTTGATCATCCAGCGTTTCTGCGGCTGGATGAGGTAATTGTCCGGGCCAAGGTTGAAGTCGTCTGTGGGCGTGATCTGCGGGCGGGCCGCCGTTCCGGCATCGTTGAAGGTGAAGCCGCGTGAGGTCAGCGCCGAAAGACCGGCATTGGCATAGGCGGCGTTTAGCGCTGCGTTAGGGCCGCCGAAGGCGGGTATGCCGGAGAAGCGACCGTTCGGAATGTCACCGCTGCCGCCCGCAACGAAGCCGAGTTCGCCGCCGCCTGCAACGCACCCCTGACCTGCCGCGGGGCTGAAGGGCGTTCCGGCCCGGTCACTGCCGCCGCTTCCGGGCACGATGCATCCGTCGTTGAGCGAATCGTAGGCAAAGCTGCCGCGCTGACCACGGGTGATCGCGCCACGCTTGAGGTAGTTGCCCGACACCACCAGGTTGCCACGCCCGTCCGCAAAGTTCCCGCCCATGGTCAGATCGACGTTGTATACCGGGGTTCCGGTAGGCCGGTCGAGGTTGACCTGGGCCCGTCCTTCGACGCCTTCGAAATCGTCACGCATGATGAAGTTGACGACGCCGGTAATCGCGTCGGACCCGTAGACCGCCGACGATCCGCCGGTAACGATTTCGGTCCTTGCGATCAGGCTGGACGGGATCGTGTTGAGGTCGGTGACCTGTTCAGGACCGTAGATCGCATAACGCCGGCCGTTGACGAGCACGAGGTTGCGGGTCGATCCGAAGCCGCGAAGATTGACGTCCGCAAAGCCCCCTGGAACGGTGTTCGAGGTAGCGCTGCCGAACTGCGAACCTACGACCTGCGGCAATTGCGCTAACGTCTTCTCGATATTGACGTTGCCTGACAGCTTGACCGCGGTGGAGTCTACCACGTTGACCGGGGTTGATGCGTCGAAGCCGTTGCGCGCGATGCGCGAGCCTGTGACGACAATGTCCGCAGCGGTGTTTTCCTGCGCTGCGGATTGGTCGCTCGATGCAGCGCCTTGATCGGCCGTTGAGGAACTGGCTGCCGTTTGCGCCAGCGCTGGCGCAAACGGGCAAAAAATAAGCGCGGCACCTATCAGGAGCTGCGCGCGCACGGAACCTGCCACATGAATCGACATATATCCTCCCCTTCTCAAACAGATGTTGCGTGAAGCACTTACGTGCCACCGAACAGCATTTGGCAGCGCCTTTTCGATAGCGCTATCATTAGGTGTGATTCGCTAACGCTCTTTGAGTTCTTCGTCAAGCGTCTGTCCGTGACACATGCGTGACTTCGCGTCTGGCGTCGGATAGAAGATGCAGGGATGAAAGACACAGCGCCGCTGATTGACGGAAACCAGGCCACCATATCGGACGTCGCAAGAATTTCCGGCGTTTCCATACGGACGGTATCGCGTGTCATCAACAATCTGCCGCGCGTGAGCGACGATACGCGGGTACGTGTCCACCGCGCGATCGAAACGCTCAATTTTCGCCCCAGCCTGAGTGCGCGCGGACTTGCTCGCGGACGTTCCTTCCTCATCGGCATCGTCCATAATGACCGCAACGCACTGGTGCTCAATTCGGTGCAGCAGGGGGTTGGCTCCGAAGCGAACCAGCGCGGCTACGAAGTCATTTCCCATTCGACTTCCTTCGAGGAGGAAAGCGCGATTGGGGATGTGCTGGCTTTCGCCAAGCGTTCGCGCGTCGATGGGCTCGTCATTCTTCCGCCGGTATCCGGTATCGACGGATTACCGGACGTCCTGCGATCGAATCAGATACCGGCAGTGGCGGTGTCGGCGGTGCCGATCGCCGGGTATGACGAAATCATGCTGTCACTTGAGGCCGATGCCGCGAGTGAAGTCGCCAGGTATTTGCTGAACCTGGGCCATCGGCGGATAGCGATGATCAATGGCCCTCAATCCATGATCTCGGCACGGGAAAGGCGCAGGGGCTTTTCCGAAGCACTGCGGCAGTGCGGAGTGGATCTGCTGGCCGAGATGGACGGTGATTACGGCCTCGCTTCCGGCGTCGTCGCCGCACGCCGCCTCCTGTCTCTCGCCGAGCGGCCGACCGCCATCTTCGCTGCGAACGACATCATGGCTGCCGGCGTCCTCAAGGTCGCTTCCGAAGAAGGCATCGCCGTGCCATCCGCCTTGTCCGTGGTCGGTTTCGATGGCAGCCAGCTTGCCGAACTGCTGACGCCGTCCCTGACGACCGTCTGGCGGCCGTTCAATCAGATAGCCGAGATGGCGACCCGGAACCTGATCAACATCGTGGAGAAGCGCCCTCTGGTTTCATACGCGCCACCGGCGCTCACCCTCGTCGTTGGGCAGTCGAGCGGCCATCTCTCATAGCGTCTGGTGGTGCGTTCAGGCGCCCGGCACCTTGCCCGAAAGCCTTCGCAGGCTGGCCTTGCACGCGCTGCGAGACTATCTCACGACCGGCGGCGACGGCTTGGCAATCCCGAAGTCCTTCGAAGCCAAGCCAACTCCAGGTGAAGCAGCAATTTCTGGGAAAGTCTCGGTGAACCCCGGGAGCGACCGCGTCCAGAACCTCGTGCTTTTGTCGCGCCTACTCCCGTACCGGGCCGCGTGTCCGATACTGCGACACCGGATGGCGCTGTCACACTGAACACTCGCGTCATGCATCGAGTGTTCGGCGTAGGAATGGTGGTCCATATCGAGGGGAACGAGAGGGTCCAAAACCTAGAGCGTCATATACCGCCGTTTACGGCGACTTTTCGCATCTTGCTCGCTCTTTTCGCGGGAAAGCGCCAGCTGTGGTCTACGCCTTTTCAGCCCGGCAGGGCGTGCTCGATTGCACGACCTGCGCTGGCGGGCATCGCCCTCCGTGATACCCGAGGTACGTGACTAACCGAGCGAGCCTTACCGTCGAAAGGGGAAGGGAATTACCTCGCCGCTGTCGAATGGATCGCGCGATGGGCTGTCAACACGTCTCTTGAGGGAGACTACCTCCGCAGTATCCCGGTCAAACCAACCGGCCGAAAGGCCACAAAGAGGCTCCAGATCAAGCGCGGAAATTGTGAACTCGGTCGCCAGGAGATCAGCCTTACTCGTCACGCCATTGTCGACGACTAAAAGTTTAACATAACATTGATTATCGATTTTAATGGTTGTGAGCTTTGGCAGACCCTCCGTTTGCATAGGCAGCCAAGATTTGAAGGCGCAATTGTCATCAATTCACGCAGGCGCGCCAGCCCGGCGATGCACTCCTGAACGACCGCAGCGCCTTCAAATCATTATGTTCCAAAATCATCGAACGGGTCGTGACGTCGGCTTGGAAACTCGCTAGTCCTGCATGCCCACAAGCACACACAAGTCGACAGGACGAACTCAAATGAATAACAGCGACCTCGCAGACGTCATCGCCTCGGCTCACGGTATCGCCAAGACCGATGCCCGCAAGATCGTGGACTCGGTGTTCGACGCGATAGGTGACGCCGCCAGCAAGGGTGAGGAAATCTCGCTCAACGGCTTCGGCAAGTTCAAGGTCAAGGACAGCCCGGAGCGTGAAGGTCGCAATCCCGCCACCGGCGAGACGATGACCATCAAGGCTTCGCGTAAGCTTTCGTTCGCGGCTGCCAAGGCCGTGAAGGACAAGCTGAACGGCTGACGGTGCACGGCGACGCTTTCGGTTCACCGAAAGCGTCGCCCCCTTGCCTGTACAAATACCGTCAGTTCATGCCGAGGGCCTGCAGGGTTTCCTCAGTCACCGTGTAGACCGCCTGCCGTTGTGCGCCGCGGTTCTCATGGTCCACCCGATACCCCCGATAATGCCGCCGCACCAGCCCGGCACGCACCAGTTCCGACACCGCCCGGCTCACATTGGTAAGGCCTGAAGCGCGGACGCGTCGGCATACGTGATCTTCCACTATCCTGTCCGCATCTTCCGGATTGCGGGGCAGCTTGCCCTCCGCGGCAAGATCGCGTCGTACCCGAGCAGCGATCCTGGCGCGGCTGGGGTCGCGCTGCGCCATCGGTGCCAGCGCCGCACAGAGCCATTCGCGCACCGGAACACTGCGCCCGCTGCTAGAGACGTAGGGCCCCGCCGACCCGGTCCCTGCACTGGCCTGGATGATCAGGTTCAGCACCATGAAGCTGTAGCGCGGCCGTTCGCACACGTCGGTCAGTCGGGCCAGGATACCCGGCAGGTCCAGCGGGTCAGGCAGGCCCGCCGGCGCATCCTTCGGCGCGGGAACCTGGGCGATGAAGAGGTCTGGCTGGAACATAGTGGGAATCAAGCACAAGCGGAGTCCCGTGTGAATCCCCTTTCGACACTCGCTGTCGCTATTACCGCCAGCGGCACTTCACCTGGCACGCGGCTTGCGAAAGTTTAGCTGGTTGGCTGCATCCCCTTTCCCGGTCCGTTCGCGTTTTGTTGAAGATCGATTGCGGCACTTTACCCGCCGGTAAAGTGCCGCTGGCGGCGCTCAGGGTGCCGCGACATCCGCGACTGCGGCCTGCAGCAATTCCGCCGCCGTGCTTCCGGCCAGCCGGACCTGCAGGCCCCGCTGCCCGCCGTTCAGGTAGATCTCGTCCCACAGCAGCGCTGTCTCGTCGATCACCGTGGGGACCGGCCGCATCTGCCCGAAGGGGCTGATGCCACCGATCCGATAGCCGGTGAGCCGTTCGGCATCGGCAGGCTTCATCATCGCCACGCTTTTCACGCCCAAGGCGGCGGCCGCCTTCTTCATGGAGATTTCTCCGTCGCTCGGTGCGATGACGCATGCCGGCCTGCCGTCTGCGTCGACCATCAGCGTCTTGAACACCTGTCCCGGATCGACGCCCAGCGCCTGTGCTGCGGCAGCGCCTATGCGATCCACTTCCGGGTCGTAGGAATAGGCGTGGATCGTGAAGGTGGCGCCCGCCGTGTCCAGAAAGCGGGTGGCGCGGGTGGCTTGGGCCATGGCGGATTCTCCTTGCCCACGCGCCTAGCGGAGGCAGAGCGGAAGAGTCGACCCTGTTGGCGTCAGACCACTGCCATCGCAGGCATTTCCTGAACGCCCGGCGCGCTGCCCGGGCGTCCGAAATAGTAACCCTGCGCCTCCTCGCATCCCTGCTCCTTCAGCAGTACGGCCTGCGCCAAGGTTTCGACGCCCTCGGCAAGGACCGGCATGTTGAGGCTGCGTCCCAGCGCCAGCACCGCCTTGATGATGGCGCGTGCTTCGACGCTGTGCTGCGATTTCAGCACGAACGACTTGTCGATCTTGATCTTGTCGAAGGGGAAGGAATGCAGCGTATCGAGCGACGAATAGCCGGTGCCGAAATCGTCGATGGCGATGCTGACGCCCAGTGCCTTGATCTGGCGCAGCAGGTGCAGCGCCCGGATCTTGTCAGCAATGATCGCGGTTTCGGTGATCTCCAGTTCCAGCCGTGCAGGGCTGAGTCCGGTTTCCACAAGGATGGCGCGGACCACGTCGGCAAGATCGGCTTGGAGCAGTTGGACTGCCGACAGGTTGACCGCTACCTTCAACCCACCCGGCCAGTTGCGCGCTTCGCGGCAGGCCTCGCGCATGACCCATTCGCCGATGCGGAAGATCTCGCCGGTTTCCTCGGCTATGGGGATGAATTCGACGGGCGAGATGGCGCCCCGGGTTGGATGATCCCACCGCAGGAGGGCTTCGTAGCCGTTCAGCGCATCGGTGGAGAGCGAATGCTGGGCCTGATAGACCAGACTCAGCTCGCCACGGTCGATCGCCTGCCGCAAGTCGTTGGCGATCTGGCGGCGGGCGCGGGCATGCTCGTCCATCGCCGGCTCGTAGTAGGCGATGCGCTCGCCCAGGTTGCCCTTGGCGCGGTACATCGCAAGGTCGGCGTTGTTGAGGATCTGTTCGCGCCATTCGCCGTCGTGCGGGAAGACGGCCACGCCAAGGCTGCCACCCAGATGAAACGCGTTGTCCTGCGGACCGACGGGTGTGGCGAAGCATGCCTGCAGTCTGTCAAGGAAGGCGGCCAGTTCCGCCTTGTCGCGAAAGCGCTTGGCGGCGGCGAATTCGTCCCCGCCAAGCCGCGCGACCACTTCGCCGTCCACCGCCGCGTCGAGCAGGCGACGGGACAGGTGTTGCAGGGCAAGGTCTCCCGCGCCGTGTCCGCGGGTGTCGTTGATCTCCTTGAAGCGGTCAAGGTCGATCATCACCACGGCCAGCTGATGGCCGAAATGACGCGCCTGTTCCAGTTCGGCGTCGATCCAGTGTGCGAATGCAGGGCGGTTGGGCAGCCCGGTCAGGCTGTCGTGCATTGCCATGTGCGCGATCCGGGCTTCGGAGCGGCGGCGCTCGGTGATGTCCTCGAACGTGACCACCCTGCCGCCATCCGGCATGGCGCGGCTCAGCATCGAAACAACCATGCGGTCACCGCAGTCGATGACAACGGGGGAGCCGCCCGATACTTCGAACATCTGGCCGATTTTCAGACGCAGGGCATCCAGCGCTTCGTGCGACAGACCGGAAACGGCCTGCCCGCCCAGAACCAGATCGATCACTGCCGAAAGCTCCCTGCCGAGCGGCGCTTCTGCGGGATCAAGGCCCCAGATTTCCGAAAAGCGGGGGTTGGCGAGCACAAGCCGTCGGTCGGCATCGAACAGGCAAAGGCCCTGATACATGTTGCCCAGCGCCGCATCTAGGTGCCCGGCCATTTCGCGCAGGCGGTCTTCGTCTTCCTTGAAGCGGGTCATGTCGCGGGTGATCTTGGCGAAACCGATGTGGTCGCCGTTCTCCGCCGTGACCTTCTCGATCGTGACGTGCGCCCAGAAACGGGTGCCGTCGCGGCGGATGCGCCAGCCCTCTCCGCTGAACTTTCCGGTGGCAAGGGCATGCGCCACGGCCTGCTGAGGCAGGCTGCGGGCGCGGTCTTCCGGGGTGTGGAACGCCGCCAGCGGCAGGCCGATCGCCTCCCGCGCGTCATAACCCTTGAGCCGCTGCGCGCCGGCGTTCCAGTTCACCACCCGCGCGTCCCGGTCGAGCATGTAGATCGCGCAGTCGGTGATCCCGCGCACGAGGATGCGCATCTCAAGGTCGCTGGCCTGGAGCGCCAGACGCGCCTTGCGGGCCATGGCCAGCAGCGCGATGCAGCTTGTCAGCAGTCCCAGCGATCCGGCGGTCACCAGCACGATCATGGTGCGCGGCGAAACCAGCATGGCGGCGTCATGGTCCATCACTGCCGGGGTCAGACGCAGCGCGGTCATCCCGCTGAAGTGGAGCAGGACGATGGCGGTTGCCATCAGCAGCCCGGCGGCCACGCCGCTACGCAGCGAACGCCCGAACATCGCCAGCACCAGCGCGGGGTAAGTCGGCACGATTGCCAGAACCAGCGACGCAGCGACGTATTCGACGTTCCAGTGCATCCGGGCGGGAAGTTCCAGCGCGGACATCCCTATGTAGTGCATCGCCGCGATGCCCGTGCAGAACAGCAGGCTGCTGCTTGCGAGGCCTTTTCGGTTCACCCATGCAAGCGACACGAAAAACGCCGCGGTCGTTCCCGTGATGGCGACGATCAGCGAAACCACCGTCAGCGGCAGGTCGTAACCCGCCACGAAGCCCGGATCGTACCCCAGCATCGCCACGAAATGCGTGGCCCAGATGCCGAAACCGATGGCAAGGCCCGCGCCGGCTACCCATCGCACGGTCTGGTGCCCGGACAGGTGCCGCGCGTGCCGGATCAGCAGCACCGCGCCCATCGATGCGACGATGCATATGACCACGGCCAACAGCACCAGCCGGTAATCGTGCTGGTCTTTTATACAATGCAGTACGTCGAACATGCAGGATGCGCCCCTTATCGGAGGCATGGGTTAGACTTGATTGGTTAACCGCCCTCTAACGCCGCGGGCAGATCGGCAGGCACCGCCGCCCCCTTCCCTGCGGCGCAGGTTCACTCGACGACATGCCCCACCCGTGCAAAAATCCATCCGGACGGTTACCTTACCGCGATTGGGCGGTTATGCCCCCGATATGGAGCAACAAGCCCTCGTTTTCGCGCTGATCGGCATTCTCGGCATCGGCGCGCAGTGGATCGCGTGGCGTACCGGCTGGCCGGCCATCGCCCTCATGCTGGCCGCCGGCGTTCTGGCCGGCCCGGTCACCGGACTGATCGTGCCCGAGCATACGTTCGGCAAGCTGCTGGAGCCGATGATCTCGGTCGCGGTAGCCCTGATCCTGTTCGAAGGCGGGCTGAGCCTCAACTTCCGGGAACTGCGCAAGACCGAAGGCGCCGTGGCGCGGCTCATGGTGATCGGCATCCCCCTTGGCTGGGTGCTGGGCACGCTGGCCTGCTATTACGTCGCGGGTCTGGTCTGGCCGGTCGCGATCCTGTTCGCCGGCATTCTGGTGGTGACGGGGCCGACGGTGGTGATTCCGCTGCTGCGGCAGAGCAACGTCGCGCCGCGCCCCCGGGCGATCCTGAAATGGGAAGCGATCGTCAACGATCCGTTCGGGGCGCTCTGTGCGGTGATTACCTATGAATACCTGCGCCGCGTTGACGAAGGCGGCACGCTGCTGTCGGTCGTTTCGGCACTGCTGGGGGCTGCCGTCGTTGCAGGGCTGATCGGCTATGGGGTAGCCCGCGCCATCGCCTGGGCGTTTCCGCGCGGCCATGTGCCCGAATACCTGAAGGCCCCCGTGCTGCTGGTTGCGGTGATCGGCACGTTCGTGCTGTCCAACCTGATCCAGCAGGAAACCGGGCTGCTGGCCGTTACCGTAATGGGCGTGGCGATCGCCAACATGCGGCTCGATTCCCTGCGCGACATCCACCCGTTCAAGGAAAACGTGACGGTCCTGTTGATCTCGGGCGTCTTCGTGCTGCTGTCCGCCTCGCTCGACTTCGATGTGCTGCGACACTTCGAATGGCGGTTCCTGGCGTTCCTGCTTGCACTGCTGTTCCTGGTGCGCCCTGCGACGGTTCTGGCGTCCCTGGCGTTCAGCAAGATTCCCTGGAACGAGCGGCTGCTGATCGCCTGGATCGCGCCGCGCGGCGTGGTGGCGGTCGCCGTGTCGGGGCTGTTCGCGCTGCGTCTGGACCAGCTTGGCTATGGCGACGGAGGAATTCTGGTTACGCTGTCCTTCTCGGTCGTCGTCGCCACGATCATCGCGCACGGGTTCAGCATCCGTTACGTGGCGCGCTGGCTGAAGGTCACGGGCGCGACGCAGAAGGGGCTGCTGATCGTGGGCAGTACGCCGTGGAGCGTATCGCTGGCGCGGCAGGTGCAGTCGCTGGAACTGCCAGTGATGATCGCGGACACCAGCTGGCAGCGACTGGCCGCCGTGCGCCAGTTCGGCATCGCAACTTATCACGGCGAGATCCTGGCGGAATCGACTGAGGAGCGGCTCGACCTCACCCAGTTCCAGGTGCTCGTCTCCACCACGGAGAACGAGGCATACAACGCCCTCGTCTGCAGCGAGTTCGCGCCGGACATCGGCCGGGATTCGGTCTACCAACTGGGCGGGTCGGGCGACGACGAAGACCATCGCAGCCTGCCCGAGGCTCTGCGCGGGCGCGCCATGTTCGCATCCGGCCACGGCGTCGCGGAGATCATGGAGCGCGAGGCTGCCGGGTGGACATTCCGCAGGACGCGCATCAGCGAACAGTTCGGTTTCGGCGATGCGCAGGCCGCTTTGCCGGATGAAGCCGACATGCTGTTCGTGCTGCGCAAGGACGGACGCATCCGCTTCTTCACGCATGCCTCGCGCCCGACGCCGCAGGCAGGTGACGTCGTCGTGTCCTATGGCCCGTCGCGCCATGGCAGCGATCCTGAATCCCCCCGCAACGCCCGAAAGAAGGAAGCCAATGCATGAGAGGCATGATCCCCCTGACGATACCGAGCCGGTCCGGTCTGTCATGCATTGCTGTTCTGGCTGCGGCTCTGGCGCTTGGAGCCTGCGGGCAGGACGCTGACCCGCAGGCATCGGCCTCTGCTGCTGCAGATCAATTCGCCCCCGCTGCGGCGGATGACACTGCCCGGAACGATAACGACAGTCCGGGGGCATCCGAGGACGAGGCCGCGACAGATTCCAAAAAGTCGATCATCCGGCCGGATATCGGCCCTGCCCCTACTGAAACACCGGCGCCGGAGCCGCTGGACGTCGTCGTGCAGTTTCCCGCAAAGGGACTTGCCTTCGATACCGCAGCCAGAACGCTGATCGACGGCGTGCTGGCCAGTCCCACCCTGCAGGCAGGCGGCCCGATCGTCCTGCGCGGCCATAGTGATTCGCGCGGTTCCGACAGGGACAATCTGGCCGCCTCACGCCGCCGCGCCGAGGCCGTTCGCGACTATCTTGTCGAGAAGGGCGTTGCGCCCGGCCGGATCACCGTCATCGCCATGGGCGAGGGAAGCCCGGCAGTGCCCAACCGCAAGCCCGACGGGACCGAGGATCCTGAAGGACAGGCCAAAAACCGCCGGGTGGAAATCGCCGTGGCAGTGCCCGTGGCTCCCGCCGACCTACCTGCTCCCGCCGCCACGCGCCCGGCAAACGCTGGCGCTTCGGGCAAGCCGCAGTAACGGCCCCCGACGCCACAGGTTGGGATTGCGCCGGCGATCCCGCCATTGGGCATAGATTTTCACATGACGGATGCAAATGAGAAACATGCGCTTCCTACTTCGGTTTGCATAATTATTGTGCAATTCTGCCTAAAATATAGGCAAACTTTTTAGGGAGACGTTATGACGCTGCTCGCCCCCACTGCCGCCCTTGCCGCTGCTCTGCCCGCGCTGATGGGTACTGCCGGCGTTGCCGTAGCTTCCGTTTCGCCGGTCCATTCGGTGCAGGTGGACCATCGTGGCAATACCTACAAAGTCGATTACCGCGCCAAAGTCACCACCAGCAGCCGCACGATCGGCATTGCGCCGTCCACGCGCACCAGCAGCCAGCGCTGCATCATGACTGCTCGCGTGTCGGTGGAGCGTGCGATTGCCGATGGCGGACATGAACTGGCTGCAGCGCTTCCCGGTGAAGAAAAATTCACTCGCAGCCTGCCCGGCGACTGTAGCAACCGCGGCGACCAGATTGCCCGACTGGTAGAGGACAAGGCACCCGCCATCGGCGACCATCTGGCGCAGACGGCAGCGGCTGACCGCTCGCAGGCGCTGGCCGCGATCGACGCCGCGCACCATTTTGCCGCGAACTGAGCGACATAGATCGAAATGATCGCTAAGCGGTACTGATGCGCTATCCTTTCCGTATGGCCGCCGCGATTTGTGGCGGCCTTTTCGCCTTCGATGCCTGTGCCCAGCCCGTTGCCGGGCCCCAGATCACGCTGGAGGCCGAGACAGACCACCGCGAACGCGGCCTGAGCTGGAGCGATGGCAAGGCGACCGTCGGCGCCTCCGCCGATATGCCGCTGACTTACGACCTTGCGCTGGGCGTCGATGCCCTCGCCCTGCGTGACAGCGCCCGGCATGGCGGCGCTGAAGCGCTGCTACGGATGGCCCCACGCTACACCGTGCGGAGCAATGGCTGGGATTTCACCGCCGGGTTGCGGGGCAATGTGTTCCTAGGCCGATCCGGCACCAGTTACGGTGAAATCACCGGCGACGTATCGCGCACGCTGGGCCCCGCGCAACTGACCGTGGGCATTGCCTATGCGCCGCCGCAGGACGCCATTGGCGGCAGCAATCTCTATGTCGACGCATCGCTTTCGGCGAGTGTTCCGGGAACTCCGGTGACGCTATATGGCGGCCTGGGTCATAGCAGCGGCTCCACCCGGAACGACCCGCGCGCGGCCCGTCTGCGCCCCGGCGGCGATTACCTCGATCATCACTTTGGCGCTGAATACGCGAAGGATCGGCTGGCAGTCGGCGTGCGTTACTCGGGAACCTCCATCGGCAGAAGCGAGCTGGATCCACTGTCGCCGTGGACGGACCGGCATGTCGGTGCGCGTGTGATGGGGTACGTGCGCTTCACGCCTTGACGAATGCGGGAATGGCGCAAGGTTCGCCATTCCCTTCACCGCGCGAATGCGTAAGGATGGCCGCCATGGCCGTCACCGATATCGCGAAACGCACTTACGACCACAATTTCCGGCTCGATCCGATCGTGCGCAGTCTGCTCGACACGGATTTCTACAAGCTGCTGATGTTGCAGATGATCCGGCACGTCCATCCCGATGTTCAGGCCACCTTCTCGCTCATCAACCGCACCCGCACGGTTCGCCTTGCCGAGGTGATCGACGAGGACGAACTGCGCGCGCAGCTGGACCATGCGCGCACGGTGCGCTTCACAAAGAAGGAGCTGATCTGGCTGGCGGGCAACACGTTCTATGGCCGGCGCCAGATGTTCGAGCCGGAGTTCATCGCCTGGCTGGCCGACTTCTCGCTGCCCGAATACGATCTGCGCA
The DNA here is from genome assembly GCF_050433305.1 of Novosphingobium gossypii. NCBI lineage: Bacteria > Pseudomonadati > Pseudomonadota > Alphaproteobacteria > Sphingomonadales > Sphingomonadaceae > Novosphingobium > Novosphingobium gossypii. The sequence goes on from NZ_JBNPXM010000002.1 coordinate 404,289, forward strand.
AGGTGGATGGCCAGTACGAACTGCGCTTCGCCGGGCCGTGGAGCCACACCACCATGTGGGAAATCCCCGCCCTTGCCATCATCAACGAACTGCGTTCGCGCGCGGCGCTGAGGGACCGGGGCAAGTTCGCGCTCGACGTCCTCTATGCCCGCGCCAAGGCCAAGCTGTGGGAAAAGGTGGAGCGGCTGCGCGACCTGCCTGACCTTGCGGTGTCAGACTTCGGCACTCGGCGGCGACACGGCTTCCTGTGGCAGCGCTGGTGCGTGGATGCCCTGAAGGAAGGGCTTGGCAGCCGCTTCATCGGTACATCCAACGTGCTGCTGGCGATGGACGCCGATCTTGAGGCGATCGGCACCAACGCGCACGAACTGCCGATGGTTGCCGCCGCACTGGCCGACGATGACGAGGCGCTGCGGCGCGCGCCTTATCAGGTGCTTGAGGACTGGCGCGCGCATTACAACGGCAACCTGCTGATCGCCCTGCCCGATGCGTTTGGGACCACGGCGTTCCTGCGCGATGCCCCCGACTGGGTGGCCGGATGGACCGGTTTCCGCCCCGACAGCGCGCCGCCGATCGAGGGCGGGGAGCAGATCATCCGCTGGTGGCAGGAGCGCGGCGTCGATCCGCGCAGCAAGCTGCTGATCTTTTCCGACGGCATGGACGTCGACACGATCGAGCAGACGTATCGCCACTTCCACGGGCGTGTGCGCATGAGCTTCGGCTGGGGCACCAACCTGACCAACGATTTTCGCGGCTGCGACCCGGACCGGGGTGATGGGCTGGAGCCGATCTCGCTGGTCTGCAAGGTAGTGGACGCCGATGGCCGCCCCGCCGTGAAGCTGTCGGACAATCCGGGCAAGGCCACCGGCGACCCGGCGGAGATCGCCCGCTACCTGCGTGTGTTCGGCTCTGCCGGGCGGGTGGAATCTGCCGTCTTCGTCTGACCGGGCGGTTTTACGGCTTGCGGGCGAACCAGATGAGGTGACGGAATCCCTTCTGGTTGTCCCGTGCGCGTACCACGGTTTCGGTCACTTCGTACCCGGCCTGTTGCAGCCGGACCGTGAACTCGGGATCGGTATAGGCGGACCAGATCGCCAGGATGCCGCCGGGACGCAGGGCAGCCATCGCGCTGTCCAGCCCCGCCTGCGAATAGAGCCCGTCGTTGAGCCGCCGGGTCAGCCCCTCCGGCCCGTTATCCACGTCCAGGAGGATAGCGTCATAGGCGTCGCAGGCAGCGTCGATCAGCATCGCCACGTCCCCTTCGACGACGACGACGCGGGGATCGTCGAGACAGCCCGCAGTGACGTGCTGCATGGGCCCGCGCGCCCACGCGATGATTTCGGGGACGATCTCGGCAACGACGATGCCGGCATCGTCGCCGAATGCGCCCAGCGCCGCGCGAAGGGTGAAGCCCATGCCATAGCCGCCGATCAGGATCTGCGGCGCGGGACGCTCGCCCAGCATCTCGCTTGTCATGCGGGCCAGCGCTTCTTCCGAGGCGCGGGCCTGCGTGCTCATCAGGTCGGTGTCTTCCAGCAGGATGGTGAAGCCATCGCCGTGCTGGACAAGCCGTATCTCCACACCGTCCGGGACGTGCGCAATTCCCAGAAGTTCGTCTTCGACCATGATTGCTCCCGGCTCCGCTCGCGCGAAAGGCGAAGTCGGATCGTATTTGGAAAAAAGGGATGTCGGCTGGTGGACGGGGAAGCAGCGCGCCATTGGAAGTAACTGGCGATCGGCATTGCGGTACGAGCGTTCGTACCTCTTTACCAGCCCCGACCGCGCGGAGTGCACCTTGCGCCGCTGCCGGAGCAACAATTTTCCCCATACGGGAGCGAAGCAGCGGATCGCGCATTTCAACAGCCGGATCGCAGCCGGTGGATATTGCTGGTTGCATTGCCTGAATCCCGGTAACACCGCAGGCAGTTGAAGCGAAAGGCGACAGGGCACAGGATGATCTCTACCGGCAACATCGGCCTCGATCTGGTTCTCAGGGGTGGGCTGCCGGCCAACCGGCTCTATCTGCTCGAAGGGGCGCCCGGTTCGGGCAAGACCACGCTGGCACTGCAGTTCCTTCGCGAAGGGGCGCGGCTGGGCGAGCGGGTACTCTACATCACCCTGTCGGAATCGCGCGAGGAACTGCGCGTCGTCGCCGCCTCGCACGGCTGGGATCTGGAAGGGTGCGACGTCTTCGAGCTGGAATCCGCCGAAAGCATCTTCGGCGACCGGCGCGAACAGTCGATCATCCATCCCTGGGAAATGGAACTGGGCGAAACTGTCCGGCTCATCCAGGATGAGGTGGAACGCGTGCGGCCCACCCGCATCGTGTTCGACAGCCTGTCCGAAATGCGCCTGCTGGCTCAGGACCCGCTGCGTTACCGGCGGCAGGTGCTGGGCCTCAAGCAGTTCTTCACGGGCCGCGATTCCACCGTCATTCTGGTGGACGACATGACCGGCACCGGCGAAGCGCGCGATGCGCACCTCCACAGCCTGTGCCACGGCGTCATCACGCTGGAACGGCTGACGCTGGACTTTGGCGCGGCACGCCGCCGGATGCAGGTGCAGAAGCTGCGCGGCGTGGACTTCGTCGCCGGCTATCACGACATGGTGATCCGCAAGGGCGGCGTGGAAATCTTCCCGCGCCTCGTGGCTTCCACACATCAGGGCGACTTCATCGAGGACGTGGTCCCCAGCGGGGTGGAGGAACTGGACAACCTGCTGGGCGGCGGACCGTTGCGGGGCACCAGCATCCTTGTCACCGGTCCGGCGGGGTCGGGAAAGACCACCATCGCGCTGCAATACCTCAACGCCGCCTGCGAACGGGGCGAGCCTTGCACCGTGTTCCAGTTCGACGAAAGGATCGCCACGCTTACGCGGCGGGCCAAGGCGTTCAACCTCGATCTCGACCGGCATCTGGAACAGGGTTGCCTGGTCATTCAGCAGAACGATCCCGCCGAGATTTCGCCGGGCGAATTCGCCGCCCGCGTCCGGTACGAGGTGGAGCAGCGCGGCGCGCAGATGATCGTGATCGATAGCCTCAACGGCTATATGGCCGCGATGCCGCAGGAACAGCAGCTGGTGCTGCAGATGCACGAACTGCTGTCCTATCTGGCGCAGAAGGGCGTGGTCACTTTCCTCATTAATCCCCAACACGGGCTGGTCGGCACGATGACCACCAGCCTGAACGTGTCCTATGTCGCTGACACCGTGATGCTGCTGCGCTTCTTCGAGGCGGGGGGGCGCATCCGCAAGGCCATTTCGGTGCTCAAAAATCGCGGCGGCATGCACGAAGATGCCATCCGCGAGTTCCGCATCGATCGCGAAGGCGTGCGGGTCGGCGAGCCGTTGCGGGCGTTCAAGGGCATCCTTACCGGGACGCCCGAATACACCGGTTCTTCAGCACCGCTGATGGAAGACCGCACCGATGGCATCTGAACCGGCGGCCGAGGGCCACCGCGTTCTCATCTGCGCGCCGTTCGGGCGGGACGCGGAAAGCGTGGCGCATCTGCTGCAGCAGGCTGGATACGACGCGCAGATCTGCGCCACCATCCGCGCTGTCGCCGCGATGCTGGACGAAAGCGTCGGCACCGTCCTTGTCACTGAAGAGGCGCTGAACACCGATCTGGGCGATCTGCGCGCCGCGTTGGCCGGTCAGCCGGAATGGTCCGACGTGCCGTTCGTGCTGCTGAAGGCGCAGCATAGCGGAAGGTCCGGCGTACCTGCCCATGCCCGACTGCTTGATCTGGCGAGCAATACCGTGGTGCTTGAACGCCCGCTCGGCATCGCGTCGCTCACCAGCGCGATCGCGTCCGCCCTGCGTGCCCGACGCCGCCAGTTCGAGATGCGCGACCGGCTTAGCGAACTTGCCAACAGCGAAAGCCGCCTGCGCCTTGCGACCGCCGCCGCCAACATCGGGACGTGGGACTTTGATCCGGTCGGCAATGTTCTGCGCTGGGACGATCGCTGCAAGGCGATGTTCGGCCTGAGCCCGATTGCTGAAGTGAGCTATGAAACGGCGTTCCTCGCCGGGCTTCATCCCGACGACCGGTATGCTGCCGACGCTGCCGTTCGCGCCGCGCTGAATCCGCAAGGGAACGGCGCATACGACATCGAGTACCGCACCGTCGGCCTTGAGGACGGGGTGGAGCGCTACATCTCCGCACGCGGCGGCGCGGTGTTCGAGAACGGGCGGGCGATCCGCTTCATCGGCACTGTCATCGACATTTCCGCGCGCAAGGCGGCGGAAGCGGCGCTTGCCGCGTCCGAGGCGGCCCTGCGCGAAGAAAGCCGGGCACTGGAAACGCTGAACCGCACCGGCGAACGGGTCGCCGCCGAGCTTGACCTCGACACGCTGGTGCAGGCGGTGGTGGACGCCGGGCGTGAACTGACCGGTGCCGGGATCGGCGCGTTCTTCTACAACAACGTCAGCGACGAGGGAGAGGCGTATCTACTCTACAGCCTGTCCGGCGTCCCGATGGAGGAGTTCGCGAAATTTCCGATGCCGCGCAACACCGCGGTTTTCGGGCCGACCTTCGCAGGTGACGGCCCGGTCCGTTCGCCTGACATCACGAAGGATGCCCGCTATGGCAAGAGCAGCCCGTATCACGGCATGCCCAAGGGGCACCTGAAGGTCGTCAGCTATCTGGCAGTGCCGGTGTCGTCCCGCTCGGGCGAAGTCATCGGCGGGCTGTTCTTCGGCCATGAGGAGCCTGACCGTTTCGACGCCCGCGCAGAGCGGCTGGCGCTGGGCCTTGCGGCGCAAGCCGCCATTGCCATCGACAACGCCCGCCTGATCGCCTCCACCCGCCGGGCGAACCAGACGCTGGAGCAGAAGGTGGCCGAACGGACCGCCGAACTCGAAGCTGAAATGGCAAGCCGCGAACAGGCCGAGGCCGCCTTGCGCCAGAGCCAGAAGATGGAAGCCGTCGGCCAGCTGACCGGCGGCATCGCGCATGATTTCAACAACATGCTGACCGGCGTGATCGGCAGCCTTGACCTGATGAAGCGTCGCCTGGAAAGCGGCAAGACTGAGAACCTCGTGCGGTACATGGACGCCGCTTCCACGTCGGCGCAGCGGGCGGCGGCGCTGACCGCACGGCTTCTGGCATTCTCGCGCCGCCAGTCGCTTGACCCCCGACCCGTCGACATCAACCGCCTGACCGGCTCGCTCGATACCTTGCTGGCGCGCTCCATCAATGAGAACATCCGGCTCAGCATTGTGCCTGCCGCAGGGTCGCCCTGTGCCATGGTGGATGCCAACCAGCTGGAAAGCGCCCTGCTCAATCTGGCGATCAATGCGCGCGATGCCATGCCCAATGGCGGCACCCTGACGGTGGAAGTCGACACCGTGGACCTCGACGCCGCGCAAGTCGCCGCCAAGCCCGACATGGCGCCCGGAGCCTACGTGGTCATCGCCGTATCCGATACGGGCGTGGGGATGTCGCCTGAAGTCATCGAAAAGGTGTTCGAGCCGTTCTTCACCACCAAGCCCATCGGCCAGGGCACCGGGCTGGGGTTGTCGATGGTCTATGGCTTCGTGCGCCAGTCCGGCGGGCAGGTGCGGATCCACAGCCAGCCGGGTCAGGGTACGTGCGTCAAGATTCTGCTGCCCGTGGCCGACGCCGCCGACATGCCGGTTGCGGCTTCGGACGCGCCGGTACGCGAAGGCCGCGGGCAGACCGTCCTCGTCGTTGAGGATGACCCATCCGTCCGCCTGCTGGTGCGCGAAGTGCTCGAGGAACTGGGCTACGTCACGCTGGAGGCGGGAGACGCCACACAGGCGCTTCCGATCCTGCGCTCCGAACAGGCGCTGGACCTGATGGTGTCGGATGTGGGGCTGCCCGGCATGAACGGGCGCCAGCTGGCCGAGATCGCGCGCGCGCATCGCCCGGACCTTCCGATCCTCTTCGTCACCGGCTATGCCGAGAACGCCGCGATCCGCGCGGGCTTTCTGGGTACGAACATGGGCATGATAACCAAGCCCTTCGCGCTGGATGCCCTTGCCGCCAAGATCGACCAGATGGTGCGGAAGGAACCGGAACAGGCCTGATCCGGGCATGAGCGGCCCGCGCCCGCCTTATCATGGATCAAGTTTCCGCTACGGTCCCGGCGTCCCTGCGTTCCCTTGGCATTCAGGTCAGCGGGACGCACAATGAGCGACGACGAAGAAGGGACCGTGCATTACGACGGCACGGAAGGTGGTTGGGGATCGCTGCGGGGCATAGCCGAAATCGGCCTGCAGGAACGCCCCACCCCCGCCGCGCTGAATACGCTCCGGCGGCAGAACAAGGTCAAGGGCTTCATGTGCGTGTCCTGCGCGTGGACCAAGCCGGCCAAGCCGCACACCGTGGAATTCTGCGAGAACGGGGCGAAGGCGACGTTCTGGGAACTCACCACCAAGCGGTGCACGCCCGAATTCTTCGCTCGCCATACCGTGACGGAGCTGCGGTCGTGGAAGGACCACGATCTGGAAAAGCAGGGCCGCCTGACCCATCCCATGCGCTACGATCGCAGTACCGACCGCTACGTTCCCTGTTCGTGGGAAGAGGCCTTCAATGCCATCGGCGGCGAGTTGCGCGCGATCGATCCCAAATCCGCCGTCTTCTACGCATCGGGTCGGGCGAGCCTGGAAACCAGCTATCTCTATGCCCTGTTCGCGCGGCTTTACGGCCATAACAACCTGCCCGACAGTTCCAACATGTGCCACGAAACGACATCGGTCGCGCTCAAGAAGCTGATCGGCTCGCCGGTGGGCACTTGCGTGCTTTCGGATTTCGACACCTGTGATGCGATCTTCTTCTTCGGACAGAACACCGGATCGAACAGCCCCCGCCTGCTGCACCCGCTGCAGGAAGCGTTGAAGCGCGGGGTCAAGATCGTCACCTTCAACCCGATCCGGGAAAAGGGGCTGGAAGTCTTCAAGAACCCGCAAAGCCCGGTTGAAATGCTGACCCCCAACAGCACGCCGATCTCCACGCTGTACCTGCAGGTGAAGGCGGGCGGGGACATTGCAGCCATTACCGGCATGATAAAGCACGTCCTCGCCGCCGATGAAGCCGCCCGCAGCGAGGGCGGTCGGGATGTGCTAGACCGGGATTTCATCACCCGGCACACCAGCGGCTTCGACGCCATGAAGGCCGCGGTGGATGCCATATCCTGGGACGAGATCGAGCAGGAAAGCGGCCTGTTCCGCGCCGACCTGGAGGCGGCGGCGCAAATCTACCTCGAAGCGCCGCGCGCCATCGCGATGTACGGCATGGGGCTGACCCAGCACGTCCACGGCTTCGACAATCTGGCTGCGTTGACCAACTTGTGGCTGCTGCGCGGGAACGTGGGCCGCGAAGGCGCCGGGATTTCGCCGGTTCGGGGCCATTCCAACGTGCAGGGCCAGCGTACCGTCGGAATTTCCGAAAAACCCGAACTCGTCCCGTTGGATGTGCTGGCGCAGCAGTTCGGGTTCGATCCCCCGCGTGACGAGGGGCTGAATACGGTCGCAGCGTGCAAGGGTATCCTGTCGGGCGAGGTAAAGGCATTCATCGGGCTGGGCGGCAATTTCGTGCGCGCCATCCCCGAGCAGGGGCAGATGGAAAAGGCCTGGACCCGAATGCGCCTGACGGTGCAGATCGCCACCAAGCTGAACCGCAGCCACCTGGTCAACGGCGAAGTCGCCTATCTTCTGCCCTGCCTTGGCCGCTCGGAGGAAGACCTGCAGTCCACCGGCGCGCAGGCGGTGACGATGGAGGATTCGCTATCCTGCATCCACGGGTCGGTCGGTCGCAACACGCCCGCGTCGGAGCATCTGCGTTCCGAGGTGGCCATCGTTGCGGGCATGGCCAAGGCCACGCTTTCGCCCAACCCGGCTGTGCGGTGGGACGAATGGACCGGCAATTATGCCCTGATCCGCGACTGCATCGAACGAACCTATCCCGATCAGTTCGCAGACTTCAACGCGCGCGTATTCACGCCCGGCGGGTTCTATCGCGGCAACCCGGCGCGCGAACGGGAATGGAAGACCCAAAGCGGCAAGGCCGAGTTTACCCCGCCCGCTCGCCTGCGCTCCATCGGGTTCGACGATGCGCCCGGACGCTACCGGCTGATGACCCTGCGCTCCAACGACCAGTTCAACACGACGATCTACGGCTATTCCGATCGCCTGCGCGGGATCGAGGGCACGCGCGACGTCCTGCTGATGCACCCCGACGACATTGCGGCGGCGGGGCTTGCGAAGGGGCAGGTCGTCAGCCTGGTCAGCGACGCGGGCGACGGGGTCCATCGGCAGGTAGATGGGCTTGCCATCACGCCGTTCCTGCTTCCGCCCGGCTGCATCGGTGCCTATTATCCGGAGATGAACCCGCTGATGCCGCTGTGGTATCATGACGAACAGTCGCACACGCCTGCCGCGAAAGGCCTGCCGGTTCGCATCGTGACCTGAGGCATTTTCATTGCGCTTGAGAGTCGTTAGCGATTATGTCGTTCTGTCCGGGGGCGCTGGAGGGCGCGTGTCCTTGCCCGGCAACAGAGGATACCGAAATGAAAATCAGACATCTTGCCCCGTTGCTCTTCGCGATCGCCGCCCCCGCTGCGCAGGCGCACGAAGTCTGGATCGAAAGGGACGGCATCGGCCCCGCGCGCATCTATCTGGGCGAACCGGCGGAGGTACTGCCCGAAGGGGGCGATCCGGAATTCGGCAACCTCAAAGCCCCTCGCCTGCTGTCGTCCGCAACGGCGGCGCAGGTTCGCAAGGCCGGGTATATCGAAGTGGCCGTGCCGCCGGGCGACGTCCGCGCGCATGACGATGCCGTCTTCGCGCCGTGGGGGCCGGACGATCGCAAGGAAGGTATCGCCTACTTCGCCCGTGCCGGACGCAGCGAAGCCCGCTCTGCCCTGCCGTTCGAGATCGCGCCCGTTTCGCCCGGCGGCGACCGCTTCGTCCTCGTGCGCGATGGCAAGCCGGTGGCGAACGCGGAAGTGACCGCGATCTCGCCTGACAAGTGGACCAAAGCCCTCAAGACCGACGCGCAGGGAACCTTCGCCGTGCCGGTGCGGGGCAAGGGCCGCTACATCCTGACCGCGTCGCACAAGGACGATGCGGGCGGCACCACCAGCCTCGGCAAGGTCGCGGTGCTGCACCGCATCGCCACCACGACCTTCACCGCAGACTGAATGGGCGGCCGGGGCGCCGATGGCGGCGCCCCCCGTCAGCGGATCGAGATCGAAAGCGGAGCGGCGCCCTCGGCAATCGCCAGCAGGCGATCGACATTCGGGTGAGCGCCGGGGCGTTCACGCGCATCGGCCACATGCTCCGCAAAGACCTCCAGCCCATGCGCGGCGGCCTGCGCATCCAGCGTACCGAACGCCTGATGAAGATACTGATAGACCGCGACAGAGCCCTTCTTTCCGGGCTGGTTTTCGATGCTGGCAAGGACGGTGCCCTCATCGTCCAGCAAATCAACCTGCCCAACCCCGTCAATCGGCGGCAGCAGTTGCAGGTTGTCCTTGAACGAAGTGCCGGGGATGATCTTGGTCAGCATGGGTGCTCCTGAAACGATGCCTATATGCGGCCGGGCCTCTAACATCGCGCGCATACGTCTGCTACCGCGTTATCGCTCCCTCCATGATCGATAATGATGGATTTCGATCATACATAGGTCCATAGCAGGCCATGCAAGCCCCTGAGGAATCCCATGCATTCGACCGAGCGTGAACGGTACATACTTGAAGCGGTGAACGCGACCGGTTTCGTCACTTACCGCGCGCTGGAGGCGCAGCTGGACGCCTCGCCCGCCACGATCCGCCGCGACCTGACGCGTCTGGAGGAAGCCGGGCACATCCAGCGCGTCCACGGAGGGGCCCGGCTGGCCGAAGGACAGCGCGGTCAGCCGGAACTGGTGGGCACCCCGTTCGCGCAGTCGATCACGCTGAACCTTCCGGCCAAGCAGGCGATCGGCCGCGCCGCTGCTGCCCTGTGCCACCCCGGCGAAGGCATCATGATCGACGGCGGCACGACCACGCTGCAGATGTGCCCGCATCTTTCGGGGCTGGACTGTCAGGTGCTGACCAATTCGCTCCACATCGTGGACGCGCTGCTGCAGCAGCCCGGCACACGGGTGCTGCTGCCGTCCGGCACCGTGTTTCGGGAACAGAACATCATCCTGGCCCCCGCCGGAGAAGAATCGATGCCGCGCTTCCACGCGCCCAAGCTGTTCATGGGCGCAGCGGCCGTGGGCCCGCAGGGGGTGATGCAGCAGGACGTGATCCTCGTCGCCGCCGAACGCCGCTTCATGGACCGGGCAGAGGAAGTGATCCTGCTGGTCGACAGTTCCAAGTTCACGTCATCGTCGGGCGCTATCGTCTGCGGGCTCGACGAAGTGGACACGATCGTGACCGACGCTGGAATACCCGCCGAAACCGCCGATCAGCTGCGCGCGCGCGGGGTGCGGGTCGTCATCGCCTAAGGCTGGACGGATACGATAGCGCGGCGATAGCGCGTTAACGCAGGGGTGCCGCCGTCCCGCGCTTCCAGGATGATATGGAACCGCGTCGGCTCCTCCACCGCGGGCACCACGAAGCGCGTTTCCAGCGGATCGCCGCGCTGCAGTTCCACGCGCGGGCTCCGATTGACCGCTTCGGATTCGCGGTACTGCCACCAGCTGTAATCCACCGCATCCCCATCCGGATCGCGCGATCCTGTCGCCGAAAGCCGCACCGTTTCGCCGGGGCGCGCGGCGATCTCCACAGGGGCAGTGCCGCCGACACCGTTCAGCATCGGCACGGGCGCATGGTTGGCGCCCTTGTAGCTTGCCTGCAAGGTCCACTGGATACGGGCGGCGAAGTCGTTCTGGAACGCCTCACGCCAACGCCAGATGGTGGCCTTGTTGGTCTGGTGGGTGTTCCCGTCCTTGCCGGTGACGAGGTCGCTGGTGTCGGTCCAGATGCCATCCCATTCCGACACCTTGCCATAGCGCCCGCCCCAGCTGCCATAATCCGGATGTTCCGGCGCGCCGAGGCCGTTGGGAACCAGGTACAGGAAGCTGGGCGTATCGCCCTCCATGATGAATTCATAGTTGGGATAGAGCGCGCCCAGCGGACCGATCTGGACATTCTCGCGCAGCCATTCCTTCGACACCGTAGTGAAGTCCGGCCCGTCGAAATAGTACATCCGGTCCCCCGAGATGCCACCCCAGGTCGACAGGTTGTAATGCCGGTGCGCCGTCAGGCTGACGATCCAGAAGATGTCGGGGAACTGTCTGCGCACCCAGGGGCCTGCGTTGTCCTGATCCGAAATCGAATAGACCCGCAGCTTGGCCGCCAGACGGGCCACATCCGCAGCAGGGCGCGTTTCACGCAGGGACCACAGCGCCTGCGCCAGGTCCACCGCCCCGCCCCACACGCAGATCCAAAGCGGCCGCGGATCGGGGCTATCAAGCGCGGCGATGATGGCCCGCGATCCCTCGGTGTCCTTGCCCGCCCCTACCCCGGCCATGCCGTACTCGGGCCGTCCGGGTTTGACCCGCGCGCGCAATTGTGCGGCGGATGGCCACCCCTGAGCATGGGCGCGCAAGTTGGGCAGTACCTGTTCGTAAGCGTCGATACGCTTCAGGATCTGTTCTGGATGAACGGAATCCTTCAGGTGCCGTGATGTAGAAGGCACCAGAGCTTCGACTTCCAACTCATTGGTATAAAGCAGGAACCGTACCATCGATTCCATGTCATCAGGGTCGGACCCCACGTCGGTCAGCACGATGACGCGCGACTTCGGCTCTGCTGGGCCCGCAGGCGCTGCCATTGCCGTGGCAACTGGCATGGCGGCCGCCAGCAGGACAGCCGCAAGACGCTTCATCATCATGTGCCCTCTTCAACAGTGAAGGGCCGGGACCATGCCCCGGCCCTTCATCTTCCCTTAGAACCGGACCCTGACGCCGCCGGACAGACGACGACCGGTCTTGCGGTATTCCTTGGTGCGGTCCTCGTTGACGGAGTAGATGAACTCCTTAGCGCTATTGAGGTTGATCGCATCGAAGAACACCGTGAACTGCGGCGTCACCTCATAGGAAATGCCCGCGTCCAGCTGGCCGTAGGCGTCGAAATATTCCGGCTCGCCATTGCGGCCCGATGCCACCTGCAGGAAGTTGTCGCGCCAGGTATAAGCAACACGCGCCTGGATGCCGTACTTTTCATAGAACCCGACCAGGCTGTACGAGGTCTTGGACAGCCCCTCCAGCCCGTAGGACACGCCCGCCACCTGGTTGGTATAGTTCGCGTTCGACTTGGTGTAGTTGAAGCTGGTCTGCACGCCAAGGCCATCGAGCGGCGAAGGCAGCCCGGTGAAGGCCTGCCGGTAACCCAGTTCGAACCCCTTCACCGTCGCGCCCTTGCCGTTGTCAGGCACGGTGACCTGGAAGGTGACCTGATCGACAAGCTGCGGCGTCGTCACCAGCGTCACGAACGAGTCGATCTTCTTGTAGAACGCGGCCGCCGACAGCAGCGAGCTGGGGTTGAAGTACCATTCCACGCCCGCCTCGATCTGCTTGGCGCGGAAAGGCTGCAGGTCCGGGTTGCCGCGGCTGATCGTCTCGTTGCCGGGGTTGGTCTGGATCGACTGGCGGGGCGACAGGTCGGTCAGCGTCGGCCGGGTCATGACCTTGGACGCGGCAAGGCGCAGGATCAAGTCCTGGGTCGGCTCCAGCTTGATGTTCACCGAGGGGAGCCAGTCGTGGTACTTGCCCCTGAAGCCCACCGGCACCACCGGCGAGACGACGATGAGGTTCTGCCCCTGCCCGTTGGGCTGCGCGCTGATGACGGTGCGCGACGCGCCGGTGGAGGTATACGTTGTCCCCTCGTAGCGCAGGCCGGCGTTGATCGTCAGCGGCATGGAGCCCAGCGAAGTGCGGAAGTTGGCCATGACATAGCCGATCTTCACCTTCTCATCGACCACCGACGAGGCCGAGGGCGAGAACACCGCCGGGTTGAACGCCCTGCCGTCCTGCGCCGCGAACTGATCGATCACGCCGACCAGTTGCTGCGGGCTGTATATCACCCAGTCGCGGATGATGTTGCCAGGCCCTTCGCCCTGGAAGAAGTTGCGGTTGGTGGGCTGGAACAGCGAGCCGGGCAGCACACGGTCGGACCCGCAATAGGCGCACTGCTCGCCAAACGGCATCTCGTCCCCGGTCAGCGTTTTGGTGCGACGCGAATACATGCCGCCTGCGAAGAACGTCAGGTTGGATGTCGCTTCCCATTCGGTGTCGGCGCGGTATTCCTCGATCTTGTCATCGACATCGGTGCCGCCGCCCCAGATGTAATAGTGGGCGGTGATGCCGTCCGGGCTAGTCGCAGCATTCGGATAGATGGGGCTGTTGAAGCCGTATTCGTAGATCGGGCTACCCGAGCGCCGATCGTAGAACAAGTCGAGGTTCTTGCGGCGGATCGTTGTAAAGAGGTTGTTTTCCTTGCCGCGACGCTCGGCCTTCGACCGCGAAGCATCAAGCCGCACCTTGAACGTCTCGACCGGCTTCCACTCGATGTTGGCGCCAAACTGGTTGGTCATGACGTTGCGCTGGTCGTACTGGATGATCTGGTCGACGAACCCGCCCTGGATCCGCTGGTACGCCACTTCGCCGCCAGTCTGCACGCCGTTGACGATGCTGCCGCCCTCGACGATCTGTTCCACCACGCGCCCGCCCGAAAAGTCGTAGGCAAGGCCGGTCTGTTGTTCGGTGAACTTGGCCTTGGAATACAGCCCGTCGAGCGAGATCGTCAGCGTGTCCGTAGGGCGGAACTGAAGCGATCCTGAGAAACCGTAGCGCTTCAGGTTACGCTCGAAGAAGAACGGCGAGAGGTTGGACGGCATGTCGACTTGCGTGAATGGCGTCACGCCGGGGCCAACACGGCCGAAGAAATACTCGTTAGACGGACGTCCTGCCGCCACGTCCCGCGCCAGGCTGCCGCGCTTGACGTGGCCTGCGCCGATGGTGAACTCATCGTTGCGGGTCTGGCGCTCGGTGTAGACGCCCGAGAGCGAGATGCCGATGGTCTTGTCCGCGTTGCGCCATGACGCAACGCCAGACACTTCCGGATTGAACTTGTCGGCCAACTCGGCCCACATCTGCCCGGCGGACCCGGCAAAGGCGAACTGGTCTTTCTGGTCGATGGCGCGCAGGGTCTTCACATCCACCGTAGCGCCGATCGAAGCGCCGTTGATGTTGGCTTGGGGAGACTTGTAGACGTCGGCACCGGCAATGATCTCCGACGGCATGACGTCGAACGAGAACTCTCGGCCGTTATTGTCCGTCGCCAGCGTGCGGCCATTGACGGTGACCGCGTTGAACTTCGGCCCGAAGCCACGCACGGTGATGTAGCGCCCCTCGCCCCGGTTGCGTTCGATGGTGACGCCGGCGATGCGCTGCAGCGATTCCGCCACGTTCTGGTCGGGCAGCTTGCCGAGGTCTTCAGCAACGATGGAGTCCACGACAGCGATGGATTCACGCTTGATGTCGATGGAGGCCTTCTGGCTGGCGCGGATGCCCGCGACGATGATGACGTTTTCGGCATCGACCGCCTCCGATGCGCCTTCTACCGCTGCGGCATCCTGCGCATGGGCCGCCGTTGCCAGCGCTAGCATCGATGCTGCTGAAAAAAGCAGTGCCACTTGGGCTGCACTGCGAAGGTTTCCCTCACTCGACATTTCGACTCTCCCTCGAAATTCTTTGCGGGCGTTATGCCTCGCTAAAGATGCTACGTCAAATTACATCATACGTAATATGAATTACCGAACCGACCGTATCGGCAACACGCAAAGCGCCGAGCCGAAGACGAACACCACGGCCGCGATGAAGATCGCGCGATAGTCGCCGCCAGACAGGCTCAGCAGGACTGCAGCCATTACCGGGCTGATGATCTGCGGGATGTTGACCGCGGTGGTCAGCACGCCCAGATCCTTGCCCGCATCGCCGCCTTCGTCGTCGGAAGCGGGCGGCGGCAGCACTTGCGTCATCAGGGCCATGTCGATGGACATGAACATGCCGTAGCCCACGCCGATCACGGCGGCGTACACCCACATCCCGGCCATGGACGGCGCTACCAGCGGGGCCACCATCGCCGCGCCCATGATGAGGCTGCCGCCGATGACGAAGGGCTTGCGGCGCTGCATCCGGTCAGACAGCCAGCCCGAGGCCAATGAAGACACCACAAGGCACACCAGCGTCACCATCGCCATCTGCGCGATGGCGACGTTGGATGCGCCGTCTCCCAGCCCCACATAGTCGCGCAGGATGTACAGCAGGTATGCCGCGACGGCCTGATACCCCATGTAGATCGTGAAGCGGCTGGCAAAGGCCCAGGCGAAGTCCGGGTGCGCGCGCGGGCTTATCCAGAAGCTTTTGAGGAACGTGCCCCAGTGAACGGCGCGGCGCGGTTGCGCCGCGCTGGACGGTTCGCGGTTGAGCACCACGAAGGCGACGCACGATGCCGCGATCGCAGCTGCAAACAGGCCGTAGGCCAGCATCCTCTGCGACGCCAGATAGCCTGCAACCACCGTACCTGCGGTAAGCCCGGCGGTCATTCCGGCGCCCACGATCCCGGACACCGCACCGCGTGTTTCCGGCGCGAAGCGATCGGCGATCAGCGTCGTCATGGCGGGTTGCATCGAGTTGTAGGCTACCGCCGCCATCACCCACAGCACCATCAGCGACCAGAATCCGGTGGTCCACGAAACCCCGAACAGGCAGGCCGAGCCGATCAGCGATCCGATCGCGATCCACGGTGACCGGCGACCCCAGCGGCTGCGCGTGCGGTCCGACAGGGCGCCCGCGATCGGGGTCGCTAGCGTAGAAAAGATCGAGGTGATCGCGAACAGCAGCGCGAGGTTGTTCTCCTTCGAGGCGGGCGAAAGCTCGGCGATCTGGTTGGGCAGCAAGACCCCCAGAACGCCGCTGTAAAGCGCCATCAGCAGGAAGAAATTGATCATCAGCGACACTTGCAGCCGCCGCCGCGCCGTGCCCGCAACCCACGTCGGGATGGCGCGGGATGCAGTGTCGGGACCGACGCCGTGCATCAGCTAGAAACTTTCGAGGTTTCACGCGGAGAAGCCTCCGGCACCAGCCGTAGCCCCGCGCTGGCGGGCCGCCGATGGGGGCCGCCGCGTTCGCCCCATCCGTTGGAGCTAATCGCACGGGCAACTGCGGCTTCGTCGATGACGATGCCAAGGCCGGGCCGGTCGCCAAGAATGATGCCGCCATCCGCGATCTGCTGATCGACGGTGAAGCCTGTGGGAAACGCGAAATCCTGCACTTCGATGCCGATCATGTTCGGCACCGCCGCCGCGGCATGGGCCACTGGGTTCGCGTTGTAGGCGACGGGCGATACCGGCAGTCCACGCGCATGGGCTGCCATTGCGACGCGCATGAAGTGAGTAATGCCCCAGACGCTGCCCGCCTGCACAATGTCGACGCCTTGTGCATCGAACAGCGGGGCGTACTGCTCCAGTCCAGTCAGGTTCTCGCCGGTCGCCACCGCCGTGCGCGCCGCACTGGATATGCGGGCAAGGCCGCTGGCGTCCCAGCGTCGCACCGGTTCCTCTATCCAGGTCAGGTCCACGCGCTTTTCGATTTCGGTCAGATGGCGGATCGCCTGCTTGACGTTCCACGCCTCGTTGACGTCCAGCATAAGCGCGGGGCGGACGGTATTGCGGGATAGGATGGCGCGCGCCGTTTCCAGCCGGGCAATGTCACGGTCCAGGTCGCGTCCGCCCTTGATCTTGGCGGCAGTGAAGCCCCGATCCGCCCACTGTTCGTAGTGAGCGGCGAAAGCCGCGTCATCAAGGCCGTAGCACAGCCCGGAGGCATAACCGGGAACGAACCGGTCACCCCCGCCCAGCGTACGCCACAGCGGTTCTTCCGCCATCTTCGCCTTCAGATCCCACAGCGCCATGTCGATCGCGGCGATCGTGCCGAAAGTGGCGCCTGCATGCCCACTCTTGAAAACGTGCGAGAGCATCGCATCGTAAAGTGTTGATACGGAACGCGGATCAGCGCCATCGACAGCGGGAAACAGCCGGTCGATTTCCCCATGAGAACCCAGCCCGATGCCGGTCAGGCCGCCGTCGGTTTCCAGCAGCAGCACGGGCACTTCGGTGATCCCTGATTCGACCACGCCATTGACGTCGCCGACCGGTCGTTGCCAGTCGTGAAACGCGGTAAGGCTGCGGTAGCCTGTGATCTTCATCCCGAATCCCTCTACCCCAAGCCTGCTGACAATTCGTATTATGTATTATCTATGTCGTTAGACAAGTCTTGACGTGCCTCGTCAAGTGGGTTCAGCGTGAATGTGGCGCAGATGATGTGCGTCCCCATGATTCAAGGTCGGAAAAAAGCATGCAGGATAGGGTTGTCGGGCTGGGAGCCCCCGCAAAGACGCGGCGGCGTCCACGGCTTGCCGAAGCGGTGGTTGAGGAGCTGGTCAACGCCATCGTCACCGAGGTCTACCCTGCCGGAAGCGCCCTGCCGCCAGAGAACATGCTGTGCGATCATTTCGGCGTCAGCCGCACCGTCGTGCGCGAAGCGACGACCGCGCTGACCGAGAAGGGCCTCGTCACCTCGATGCAGGGGCGCGGCACCATCGTGCGGGAACAGAACGACTGGAACCTGCTGGACCCGATGATCCTGGCGGCGCTGTTCCGACGTGAGGATGGCCTGGCTTATCTGGACAACCTTTCGGAAATCCGCTCCTCGCTGGAAGCCTCGATGGCGGCCAAGGCGGCGCTGCGGGCCACCGCGCAGACCCGCGCCGAACTGCAGGCCCAGATCGAGAAGCTGGAAGGCCTTGTGGAGACGCCTGCCGCCTACGTCCACGAGGACGTCAACTTTCACGACGTCATCATGCGCATGTCAGGCGACCGGCTGAGCAAGGCGATTATCGACGGCATCCAGTCGCGCGCGCTGAACACGCATGGCTATTCGGGCACGCTGAACGTCGAGCATGTGCGCAACACGCATGCTGCGCACCGCAAGGTCTATCAGGCCATCGTCGACGGCGATGCCGAAGGCGCGGCGCGGGCCATGCGCGAGCACATCGAATCGTCCTGGGCGCGCAGGCGAGCCAACGGGCCGCAATAAGGCTTCAGCCTCGCCTCATGTGAATGTTACGGCTGTTCGGCCAGCGTGTAGATCCGCTCCATCTCCACCCACGTCGTTTCGGGGGCAAAGGGTAGCGGACGCTGGAACGTGCGCATGAGCGCATCCCACGCCGCCACTTCGGGATCGGCCGTGTCGCGCGCGGCTTCGCCCAAAGCATCGGATGCCTTTTCAGCGTCCTGCTCCATGATCATGAACAGCCGGTCCGCCACGATCCAGATCTGGAGGTCGCGCACACCGTCCGCCCGGATTGCGCGGGCGACGGCGGCGGGCGGGCCGCCGGGCGAGTGCCACGCGCGATAGCGGGCGATCATTTCCGGCTGATCGACAAGGTCCACGGCAAAGCACCGTCGCAAGATTTCGGTCATCTACACTCTCCCGTTGACGCCTGCTGCCTCTTTACGTATTCATCATACGTCTTACAAGATGGAGGGGGCAGGCATGGCCTTGCTGTATGGCGCGACGATGTCGAAAAGGCACGTCGCCGAACGAAGCGGCTCGCTGTCGCAGTTCGCCGGCGTGCGGCTGATGACGCTGGGCGACGGGGTGGAGCGCGGCGTGCGGATGCTGGAATTTCGCACCGGGTCGGGCCTGCGCTTCACCGTGCTGGTGGACCGCGCGATGGACATTGCCGAGTGCGACCATGCAGGGCGCGCGGTGGGATGGCATTCGCCGTCCGGCTTTCGCAATCCGGCCCTTCACGATTACGAGGGCGAAGGAGGGCTAGGGTGGTTTCGCTCCATGTCCGGGCTGAACATCACCTGCGGCCTCGACCATATCCTTTTCATGCATGACGATCCCGCCGGGCATTACCACTATGGCCCGCGCAAGGCGGTGTCGTCCTCGCTCCATGGCCGCGTCGGCACTATTCCCGCGCAGCTGACTGGATACGGCGAGCAATGGGACGGCGATGCCTGCACGTTCTGGGCCGAGGGGGTGGTACGCCAGTCCACCGTCTTCGGCGAAGACCTGCACCTGATCCGCCGGATCGAGGCGGACCTTGGCGGCGATGAAATCCGCATGACCGACCGGGTGGTGAACCACGGGTTCTACACCACGCCGCACATGTTCTGCTACCACATCAACGTCGGCCACCCGGTCGTTGCCGAGGGCGCGCGCTATGTCGCGCCGGTGCGCGAGGTGCTGTGGGCTGCCCACGCCGGGGACTATCGCGCGCAGGGCGTGGGGTATCGCACCCTGCCCGCCCCCATCGTCAACTTCCACGAACAGGTCTGGCAGCACGACATGGCCCCCGATCCGCAGGGCCGGGTCGAAGTGGCGCTGGTGAACGAGGCGCTGGGCTTCGGGTTTTCGGTGACCACCCGCAAGGACCAGTTTCCGTGCATGTTCGAATGGCAGAACCTGCACGCGGGCCACTATGCCGTCGGGATCGAGCCGGCGACCAACCATGTTCTGGGCAAGGATTTCGCGCGCGAACGGGGCGAACTGATCCTCCTCGACCACGGGGAGGAGCGGCGCTACGACACCGTGCTGCGCGTGCTGCCGGATGCCGCCGCCGTCTCTGCCGCCGTTGGCCGGATAGAGGGCATCGCGTTGCAGCCGCAGGACGAATACCCCGCCCCCTCAGACAACTTCCCGCCCATCGCGGGTGCCGCATGAAGGGGCGCACGGTCCTTTACACCGGCGCGGCGGGCGGGCTCGGCCTCGACACCACGCTGCTGCTGATGGAGCGCGGCGCGCATGTCATCGCGCTGGACAACGACGAAGCGAAGATCGAGCGCCTTACCCATGCTGCGCAGGGGAAAGGCCCCGGCACCCTCACCGTATCGCGCACCGATCTGGCCGACCTCGCGGGCTTGCGCGCCACCGTTGATGCGCTGGCGGCAGAGCACGGCGGCATCGACGTCGTCATCAACAACGCGGCCGTCTACCCCTCGAAACCGTTCGAGGACTACACCGTGGAGGAGCACCAGTTCGTCCAGCGCATCAACGTCGATGCCGGGATCGTTGCCGTGCAGGCTGCGTTGCCGGGAATGCGTGCGAAGGGCTTCGGGCGGATCGTCAACGTCTCCAGCATCACCGTTTCGGGCGGATGGGTCAACCTGTCGCCCTATGTCGCGTCCAAGGCGGCGCTGATCGGCCTGACGCGGGCGTGGGCGCGCGAGTTCGGGGCCTGGGGCGTCACCGTCAACGCCATCGCGCCGGGCGCCTTTCCAACCGACGCGGAGAAGATCCACCCCGATCCCGAGGGCTACGAGCGCATGGTCCTTGACGCGCAGGCGATCAAGCGGCGCGGCACCGCGTCCGACATCGCCCACGCCATCGCATTTTTCGCCGCCGAAGAGGCGGGTTTCATCACCGGACAGACGCTGCACGTCAACGGCGGCTGGACCATGTCCTGAAGGACCATGTTCGCATGACTATTCTCAACGGTATCCGCGTGCTCGACTGCTCCATCGCGATGGCCGGGCCGTTCGCCGCCCAGCGCCTTGGCGACATGGGGGCGGACGTCATCAAGGTCGAGCCTACCGGCGGCGAGTGGCAGCGCCACGCCTCTGCCGGCGGAGCGACGGGCAACCGCATCAACGTCTCGTTCCTGTCGCTCAACCGCAACAAGCGCTCGCTGGCGATCGACCTCAAAGCGCCGGAGGGCAAGGCGGTGCTGCTGGACATGGTGAAGGACGCCGACGTCTTCCTGCAGAACTACCGCCCCGGCGTGGCCGAGCGGCTGGGCGTGGATTACGCCACGCTTAGCGCCATCAACCCGCGGCTGATCTACATCTCCATGTCGGGCTATGGAGAGGATGGGCCCTATCGCAATCTGCCGGGGCAGGATCTGCTGCTTCAGGGCATGTCCGGCGCGATGCTGTCCGCCGGCAGCGAGGGCGCGCCGCCCTCCCCGGCGGGCCAGTACCTGGTCGATGCGATCGCCGCCTATAACGCGTTCGAGGGCGCGCTGGCTGCACTGTTCCACCGCGAACGGACCGGCGAAGGCCAGCTGGTGCAGGTCAACATGCTGGATGCGATCACCACCATCCAGATGCAGGAACTGTCGGTCTTCACCGTCGGCAACAAGCCGCAGGCCCGCTCTGCCGAGCCGCACGCGCACAGCTACATCCGTGCGCCTTACGGCGTGTTCGAGACGGCGGACGGGTACATGACACTGGCGATGGCCCGGTTCGAGGCGCTGGCGCGCGAACTGGACGATCCGTTCTTCGCCGGGCTGGAGGAAGAGCGCGACGGCTGGACCCAGCGCGATGCCATCTTCGCGCGGCTTCGCGAACACCTGCTGCGCCAGCCCACCGCCCACTGGCTGGAACGGTTCCGCGCCGCAGACATCTGGTGCGGTCCGGTCTACGGCTATGCCGATCTGGTCGACGACCCGCAGATCCGCCACAACGGCACGTTCGTGGAGTACGACCACCCGACCGAGGGCCGCGTGAAGGTGCCGGGCTTCCCGATCCGCTTTTCCCGCACCCCCAGCGCCATCAGGCGCGGCGCTCCGCTGGTGGGCGAACACAGCGAAGATGTGCTGCGCGAGATCGGCCGCAGCGACGACGACATCGCCCGGCTGGTCGAATCCGGCGTGGTGCGCCAGCACGCATGAGGGCGCCTTCGTTTCGCGGCCTCACCTGGGACCACCCGCGCGGATACCGTGCGCTGGAGGCTGCCGCCGCCACCGTCGCCCCGGCGCAGGGTCTGTCCATCGCGTGGGACCGCCATCCGCTGGAAGGGTTCGAGGCGCATCCCATCGCCGACCTTGCCGCGCGATACGATCTCATCGTCCTCGACCATCCGCATGTCGGGGAAGCGGTGGCCCACGACTGCCTCGTCCCGATGGAGGAGGTCATCGGCGCCGATGCACTGGCCGCATTGCAGGACGCGGCAATCGGCCCGTCACTGGCCAGCTATCGCTATGCGGGAAAGCACTGGGCGCTGCCGCTCGATGCCGCAAGTCAGGTCATGGCGCATGACCCTGCGCGGGTGCCGACGCCGCCCCGTACCTGGGACGAGGTCGTCGCGCTGGCCCGGGCCGTGCCCGTGGCGCTGTCCCTCTCCGGTCCCCATGCGGCGCTGACGTTCCAGTCCATCGCGGCGTCGCTGGCGCGCGGCAGGCCGCAGGACACCTTCGTCGATCCCGAAATCGGCGCGCGGGCTTACGACCTGATGGCACGCCTGATGACCGATGCCACCCGCGCCCGGATCGGGCAGAACCCCATCGCCCTGCTCGAAGCGATCGCGCAAGGGCAGGATCTGGCACTGGTGCCGCTGGTCTACGGCTATGTGAACTATGCCCGGCGCGGCGTCGCCTTTGCCGATGCGCCGCGCGGGGACGCGGGCATCGGCTCCATCCTTGGCGGCACCGGGATTGCCGTATCACGCCGCTGCACGGTAACCGACGAACTGCGCGCGCACCTGCTGTGGCTGATGGGCGAGGACGCGCAGCGGCGCTTCATCCCTGCGCATGACGGCCAGCCGGCCCTGCGCAGCGCCTGGGCCGACCCGGAGGTGGACCGGGCATGGGACGGCTTCTATTCCGCCACCTGCGCCACGCTAGAAGGCGCGTCGCTGCGCCCGCGGCACGACGGCGCCATCGCCTTCCAGACCGAGGCTTCCGCCCTTCTGCGCGAGGGGCTGCTGGCTGAGGAAGCCGCCGCGCCGGTCCTCGCCCGCATAGAGGCCGCATTCGCCCGCCATCACATCAGGGGAACCGAGACATGAGCGCCAACCTGCGCTTCGACATTGCCGCCCATATCGCCACCATCGTGCTTGATCGCCCGGACAAGCTGAACGCGATGACACCGGACATGGCCGCCGCGCTGGTGGATGCCATCGCCACCTGCAACACCTCCGACGACGTGCGCGTGGTGATCGTGACGGGCGCAGGCGAACGCGCCTTCAGTGCGGGGTCAGACATCTCGACGCTCGATACCTACGCTACCGCGTGGGACTTTCGCAACCGGCAGGATTACTGCGATGCGCTGCGGGGCTGCCGCAAGCCGGTGATCGCTGCGATCAACGGCTATGCGCTTGGCGGCGGGCTGGAGACGGCGATGGCCTGCGACATCCGCATCGCCTCCACCAGCGCCCGCTTCGCCGCGCCCGAGATCAAGCTGGGCTGGATCGGCGGCGGCGGCATGGCAGTGGGGCTGGCCCATAGCGTAGGCATGTCGAACGCCGCGCTGATGCTCTACACCGGCGAGATGATCGAGGCGGACCGGGCGCTGGCCTGGGGCCTCGTCAGCGAAGTCACCGCGCCCGATGCCCTGCTGCCCCGCGTGCGCGAGATTGCCGGCCAGATCGCGGCGCGCGCGCCGATCGCGGCGGAAACGGCGAAGCTGAACCTACGCGCCGCTCACCAGATGCCCTTCGACAAGGCGATCGAATACGAGCGCGACCTTCAGGCCATCTGCTTCGCCACCGCCGACGCCGCCGAGGGCCGTGCCGCTTTCGCGCAGCGTCGCGCACCTGTATTCCGGCGGCGTTGAGGTTTGACCTGGGCGGCGCAGTCCGCTTACTTCTAACCGCCTCGTTCCCTGCGGAAAGATCAATGACCAAGCCGAAGATACTGCTGACCCGTCGCTGGCCCGAAGCGGTCGAGGCACGGCTTGCCGCCGCCTATGACGTGACCTTGAACGAAAGCGACACACCGCTGGACGAAGCCGCGCTGGCGCAGGCGATGCGCGATCACGATGCCCTGTGCCCCACGGTGACCGACCGGGTGACGCGCGCTGTGCTTGATGTCGAGGGACGCCGGGCACGGATCGTCGGCAATTACGGCGCCGGGTTCGAGCACATCGACCTTGCCGCCGCGCGTGACCTTGGCATAGCGGTCACCAACACGCCCGACGTCCTTACCGAAGCCACGGCAGACATCGCCATGACGCTGCTGCTGATGGCCACTCGGCGCGCCGGCGAAGGCGAGCGCGAGCTGCGCGCTGGCGGATGGACCGGCTGGCGGCCCACGCACCTTGTCGGCCAGTCGCTGTCGGGCAAGCTGCTGGGGCTGGTCGGCTTTGGGCGGATCGCGCGCGCCACGGCAAAGCGGGCCGAGGCGTTCGGAATGCGCATCGCCTACCACAGCCGCCGCCCGGCGCCGGACATGCCCGCACACGCCTATTTCGCGGACCTTGGCGAGTTGGCCGAACGCGCGGACGTGCTGTCCCTCCACGCGCCGGGCGGGGCGGAGACGCGCCACATGGTGGATGCCGCCCTGCTGGCGCGCATGCCCGCTCACGCCGTGCTGGTGAACACCGGGAGGGGCACCCTGATCGACGAGGCGGCTTTGGCAGAAGCACTTGCCGCACGCCGGATCGCTGCGGCGGGGCTGGACGTCTACGAGGCGGAGCCGAACGTGCACCCCGCCCTGCTGAACCTGCCCAACGTGGTGCTTCTGCCCCATCTTGGCAGCGCCACGATCGAGGCGCGCACCGCGATGGGGATGAAAGTGGCCGACAACCTCGACCGCTTCTTTGCCGGAGAGCCATTGCTTGACCCCGTCGGCTGAGCGGCTCTGCGCCGCGACGCGGGCCTGGCTGGACGAACCCCGAAGCGGCCCGCTGGTGCTTGGCCTGTGCGGATCGCAGGGCTCGGGCAAGTCCACGCTGGCGCAGGCGATAGTAACGCAGATGGAGGCGGACGGGCGGCGCGCAGCGGTGTTGTCGCTGGACGACCTTTATCTTGGTCGCGCCGAGCGGGCGCAACTGGCGGAGGCGGTCCACCCCCTCTTCGCCACGCGCGGCGTGCCCGGTACGCACGATGCCGCAGCGGGCATCGCCCTGCTCGATGCGGTGCGCGCCGGGAAGGCCACGACCCTGCCGCGCTTCGACAAGGCACGGGACGAACCTGCAGAGCAAGGCACGGCGGTTCCGCCGAACCTCGACCTGCTGATCTTCGAGGGCTGGTGCGTGGGCGCTCGGCCTCAATCGCTTGCCGAACTGGCCGTGCCCGTCAATGCGCTGGAACGCGATGAGGACGCAGGCGGCGTCTGGCGCGGCCATGCCAACGCGCAGCTTGGCGACATCTATGCCCTGCTTTTCGCGCGGATCGACCGGCTGGTGCTGCTTGCCGCGCCGGGGTTCGAGGTGGTGCGCGGCTGGCGTGGCCAGCAGGAGCACGCCCTGCGCACCAGCATTGCGCGCGGAGAAGCCGAAGGCACGCGGGTGATGGATGAAGCCGCGCTCGACCGGTTCGTGCAGCATTACGAGCGGATCACCCGCCATATCCTTATCGAAATGCCGCCGCGCGCGGACCTTGTGCTGGCGCTGGCGCCGGATCGCAGTATCAGGGAGTTGTCATGATCGTCTCGTCCCCGCTCGACTTCCGCGAAGCCGCGCGCCGCCGGTTGCCGCCATTCCTGTTCCACTATGTCGATGGCGGCGCGTTCTCGGAAGAGACGATGGACGCCAACCGCACGGCGCTCAAAGCCATCCGGCCGCGCCAGCGCGTGTTGCGAGACGTGTCCGCGCTCAGCCTTGCCACGCAGGTCCTGGGCGAGACGATGGACATGCCGGTCCTGCTTGCCCCGATCGGGCTGGGCGGGATGATGCGGCGGCGCGGCGAATTGCAGGTGGCCCGCGCGGCGCGGGCGGCGAACGTGCCCTACATCCTGTCCACCGTCAGCGTGTGCCCGCTGGCCGACGTGATCGCCGCCAGCGGTGCGCCGATCTGGTTCCAGCTCTACGTCCTGAAGGATCGCGGCTTCATGCGCCACGCGCTGGAGCGGGCGCAGGCGATGGGGGTGACCAAGCTGGTCTTCACCGTCGACATGCCCCTGCCCGGCGCGCGCTATCGCGATGCCCACTCTGGCATGAGCGGCCCCGCCGCGCCGATGCGGCGGATGCTTCAGGCGGTGACGCATCCCCGCTGGGCCTGGGACGTGGGGTTGCTGGGCCGCCCGCACGATCTGGGCAACGTCTCCGACTATCGGGGCAGGCCGACCGACCTTGCCGACTACATCGGCTGGCTGGGCGCAAACTTCGACCCGTCCATCACCTGGTCCGACCTCGAATGGATTCGCGATTTCTGGAAAGGAGAGATGATCGTCAAGGGCGTGCTGGACCCCGGCGACGCGCGCGACGCGGTGCGGCTTGGGGCGGACGGAGTGATCGTCTCCAACCATGGCGGGCGGCAACTGGACGGCGCGCTGTCCACCGCAGAGGCCCTGCCCGCCATCGCCGACGCGGTAGGCGATGAACTCACGGTTCTGGTGGACGGCGGCGTGCGCACCGGCCTTGACGTGGTGCGGATGCTGGCGCTGGGCGCGCGCGGCGTACTGCTGGGCCGCGCCTACATCTATGCACTGGCGGCCGGTGGCGAAGCGGGCGTAGCCCGGCTGCTGGACCTCATCGCGCAAGGCATGAAGCTGACGATGGCGCTCAGCGGCGTGCGGTCCATCGACGAGATCGGCAGCGACATGCTGGTTTGAACGCAAGCCCGGATCAGGTTCGGGACGACGATAACCCCTTGGCACCTTACTGCCTGTATGTAATACGTCATACAAATAGAGCTAAGGGAGCCGGGATGAGCCGCGTAATCGAAAGGGCGGAATTCAGCCGCCGCGCCATGACGCTGGGCATGGGCGCCGTCTTTGCGCTGAGCACCGCGCCGGTGCGGGCGGCAGGCGCGCTGTCGGGGTTTCATGACGTGCGCGATCATGGCGTGAAGGGCGATGGCATCGCGCTGGATTCCGACGCCTTCAACCGTGCCATCGCGGCGGCGAGCGAGGCTGGCGGCGGCACCGTGGTGGTGCCGCCCGGGCATTACCTGTGCTTCACCATCCGCCTGCGCAGCCATGTGACGCTGCTGCTGATGCCCGGCAGCGTGATCGAAGCCGCCGACCCGCGCCGCCACAAGGGCCGCTACGACCTGCCCGAAGGCGTCTACGAGGAACAGTACGTCGATTATGGCGTCGCCCATTTCCGCAATGCGCTGATATCGGGGATCGACCTGACCGATGTTGCGGTGATCGGGCGTGGGCTGATCCATGGCCTGGGCCTTGATCGCGAAGGTCCGGCACCACGCTGGCACGGGATCGAGGGCTGGAAATCGCCGCGCGAACAGGGCCTCTCCCCCGACGCCGCCCGCCGCGCCATCCCGCGCGAGATGGCCTACGAAGGGCGCGGCAACAAGGCCATCGCGCTCAAGCGCTGCCGCAACGTCCTGCTGCGCGACTTCACGATCCTTCAGGGCGGCCACTTCGCCTGCTACGTGCTGGGATCGCAGAACGTCACGATCGACAACCTGACGGTGGATACCGACCGCGATGGCATCGACATCGACTGCTGCCGCGACGTGCGCGTCACCGGATGCACCGTCAATGCCCCCAAGGACGACGCCATCGTGCTCAAGAGCAGCTATGCGCTGAACGAGCCGGTGTTCTGCGAAGGTGTGTCCGTAATCGGCTGCCGGACCAGCGGCTTTGATCTGGGCGCGCTGGTGGATGGCAGCTATCGCCCGTCCACCTATCGGTCCGTGGACGACGTGGGCGTGCTGGGCCGCATCAAGCTGGGCACCGACAGCGCCACGGGTTTCC
Organism: Novosphingobium gossypii; assembly: GCF_050433305.1. Classification (NCBI taxonomy): domain Bacteria; kingdom Pseudomonadati; phylum Pseudomonadota; class Alphaproteobacteria; order Sphingomonadales; family Sphingomonadaceae; genus Novosphingobium; species Novosphingobium gossypii. The sequence goes on from NZ_JBNPXM010000002.1 coordinate 431,913, forward strand.
GCAACATTCTGATCGCCGACTGCACCTGCGACAACACGCGCGGGCTGCAGCTGGGCGCGATCGACGGCGGCGTGCTGGAGGACGTGACCTTCCGCGACATCAACTTGCGTAACCCCGTGAACCATCCGATCTTCGTGCGCCTTGCCGCACGCAACCGGGCGCCGCTTGGCAGTGGCCCGTCGCGGGTCAGGCGCGTGCGGTTTTCCGGCATCAACGTGTCGGGCGCGCCTGGACCATACGCTTGCGGCGTCGTGGGCAATCCCGGTGCGCCGGTGGAGGATGTGACGTTTTCCGACGTGCACGTCAGTTCGGCGGGCGGCGGCACCGTGGAGCAGGCAGGCCGCGCGATCCCGGAGCGGCCCGCGTCCAGCCTGGAACCCAGCTTCATGGGCGCATTCCCGGCCCACGGCCTCTACGTGCGCCATGCCCGAAACGTGGTGCTGCACAACGTCACCTTCGACGTCGCCGCCGCCGATGCCCGCCCGGCGGTGGTGTTCGACGACGTCGCAGGCGCGCTGGTGGACGGGCTGCGATCCACCCGCGAACGGGCCGACGCGGTGCGCTTCACTGCCAGCAGCAAGATCGCCATCGGCGACGTAAGCAAACTTTCGTGAAGGGCCCGACGATGATTCAAACCACCCTCTCCCGGTCGCTGATCAGCGTCCTGCTTGCAGGCGCGCCGCTTCCGGTGCTGGCCGCGACCGAGCGTCCGCTCACCGAAGGCTGGCACTTCGTGAAGTCCGATGTCGCCGGGGCAGAGGCGCCCGGTTTCGACGACCGAGCATGGCAGGTGGTGTCTGTGCCGCACACCTATAACGCCGCCGATTCCGGCATAGGCGGTGCCAAGGCGCGCGGGGAGCCGGAGGGAGCCTACTACCGCGGCCCGGCCTGGTACCGGCTGACATTCACTGCCAGCCCCAATGCCGGCAAGCGTACCCTGCTGGACTTTTCGGGCGTGTCCCTGAAGGCGGAAGTCTGGCTGAACGGCAGGCGGCTGGGCCTGCACAAAGGCGGCTACGGCGCCTTCCGGTTCGATGCCACCGACGCGCTGCGAGGCGGCGACAACGTACTGGCGGTGCGGGTGGACAATGCGCGCGACACCACGATCGCGCCGCTCAACGGCGATTTCAACGTGTTCGGCGGGCTGGCGCGTCCGGTGGCGCTGATCGAGCAGGATGGCCTTGCCTTCGACCGCCTTGCCCACGCCGGACCGGGCGTCGAGGCGCGCACCACCGCGCTGGCCGGGCGCACCGCCACCATCGGCCTGAAAGTGGCGCTGCGCAACGACCGCGATGCTGCGGCGCGCTTCTCCCTCTCCACCCGCGTGCTGGATGCGCAGGGCCGTACGGTCGCCCGCGCCGTGCGCACAGAGACGCTCGGTGCGGGGGCGAAAGTGAGCCTTGACCAGTCGCTGAAGCTGGCGAACGCCCGGCTGTGGCAGGGGGTAAAGGCGCCCTACCTCTATCGCGTCGTCACCGAGATCGCCGAAGCCGGGCGTGTGGTGGACAGCCAGACGGTGCCGCTCGGCGTCAGGACCGTGGCGGTGAAGAAGGACGGCACGTTCCTGCTCAACGGGGCGGCCTATCCGCTGCACGGCGTCAACCTGCAGCTGCCGACCCGGTTCGGGCGCGGCCCGGTGGTGAGCGATGCCGAGATCGACGAAGACCTTGCCCTGTTCGCGCAGATGGGCGCAACGGGCCTGCGGCTTGCCCATATGCAGCACCCCCGGCGGGTCTACGAACGCGCCGATCAACTGGGCCTGCTGGTGCTGACCGAAGTGCCGCTGATCGACGATCACGATTCGTCCGACGCCTTCCGCGAGAACCTGGTCGAGCAGATGCGCGAACTGATCGCGCAGACCGGCAACCATCCCTCGGTTGCGCTGTGGGGCATCGGCAACGAAATCCGCAAGTCCGATGCCGCCTCCAACCGCATCCTCGCCGAATTGCAGGCGACGGCCAAAGCGCTGGACCCCACGCGCCCGACGACTTACGCGCACTGCTGCCTGGCCGACGACGATCCCATCGCGCAGCACAGCGATACGGTATCGTACAACCGGTACTTCGGATGGTATTGGACCAAGTCGGAAGACATCGGTCCGTGGGCAGACGAACTTCACGCCAAAATGCCCGACCGTCCCTTCGGCGTCAGCGAATACGGCGCGGGCGCCAGTGTGCTCCATCAGGAGGATCCGGTGGTGAAGCGCCCGGAATCGAACGGCTACTGGCACCCCGAACAGTACCAGACCGATTTCCATATCAAGCACTGGCGCGAAATGAAGAAGCGCCCGTTCCTGTGGTCCAGCTTCATATGGGTGGGGATCGACTTCCCCTCGTTCAAGCGCAACGAAGGGGACCGCCCCGCGATCAACGACAAGGGCCTCGTCACCGAAGACCGAAAGCTGCGCAAGGATGCGTGGTACTGGTATCAGGCGAACTGGTCCGACCGGCCGATGCTGCACCTCGCCAGTCGCCGCGACGTGCAAAAGCGCACGCAGCGCGTGGTCGCGCAGGCGTTCACCAACCACGCGGAGGTGGAGATGCGCCTCAATGGCGGTGCCTGGACCAAAGTCCCGGTGCAGGACCACATCGCCGCCTGGACCATCGACCTTGCCCCCGGGGCAAACCGGGTGGAGGCACGGACTGGCGGGCTGACCGACGCAGTGGAATGGCGCTGGCAAACGCGGCCCTGAACATCCACCAGTGATCGGCATCATTCAATTCACGCCGCTCCAAGGCCATGAAACGGGCGGCAGCCTTTCGCCGTGATGCCTTGGCGACGGCTAGGAACATAGAGGTGATAACGGAGCAAGGGTTCGCGCCAGCCTTCCATCACCTGGACCAGCAGCCCGCGCACTACAAAAGGCACTACCTGATCCTCGGGGAAGATAAGGGCAGACGCCGCCCTTCCAGAGCCGGATGCCATCGTAGGCCGATCTGGTCGAACACTAGCCGCCCTTCGATCCCGACGTTGACCTCATGGCCGCCTCATCGCAGCGTTCCTGCTGCGTGCTGCGCTTGAGACCTTGCGCTAAAAGACCGTAGCAGTGCGCGTTCAACCTTTTTTCGTGCTGGACGCAACAAACAGCGGCAGCGTCCTTATCGGATGCCCCAAAAATTTCTCAATTGCCTCCATGACCAACATCGCTGTAGCTGCCGCCCGCACAGCAGATGGGGGCTCCGTTCGCCGTGAACAAAGCAGATGGCTGTCCAAGGGGTGCGTTTTGCCTAAAAATTGAGCATGCTGCGTAACGCAATGAGCAAATAATAAGCAATAATATTTCTTGTATATACATTAATGGCGGGCCACTATGCGACTCGCCAACAGGGTTGAAGCAAGGCCGAACGAAGCCGTCTTCGCCGCATTGAGGGAACAGATCATCAGATGACTACGTCCACCACGTTTCGTCGCGCCGCCTTGAACTGCGGGGCAGCATCCATAGTGCTCGCGTTTGCCGCCCTGCCGGCTATCGCTCAGGCGCAGACCGCCCCTGCCGACAGCGCCGAAGTGGGCAGCGACATCGTCGTCACCGCCCTGCGTCGTGATACCACCGTCCAGACCACGCCCATCGCGATCACCGCCCTGACCGGCGAGACACTGACCAAGGCTGGCGTCACCAACATCGCAGACTACGCCAAATTCGTTCCCTCGCTGCGTATCCAGGACAATGGTCCGGGCCAGCGCCGCGTGTCACTGCGTGGCGTCCAGGCTTCAGGCGAGGCGACCGTGGGGGTCTACTACGACGATACCCCCGTGACAGGCTCGGTGGGCGTATCGAGCGACGCGGCGGGTCGCACCGCCGATTTCACCCTGTTCGACGTCAACCGCATCGAAGTGCTGCGCGGCCCGCAGGGCACGCTCTACGGTGCCAGCTCGATGGGCGGCGCGATCCGCGTGATCCTCAACAAGCCCAGCGACGAGTACGAGGGCACCGTGGAAGCGCAGGCGATGACCACCAGGGGCGGCGGCTTTGGCTACTTCGTCAATGGCATGGTCAATGTGCCGCTGGTGAAGGACGTGCTGGCTGCCCGCGCGGTTCTGTTCCGCCGCGACAACGACGGCTACATCGACAACACGTTCCTGGGCCGCAAGAACGTGAACGACTATACCGCCACCGGCGGCCGCCTGATGCTGCGCTTTACGCCCACGTCCAACTTCACGCTCGACGCTACCGCCTCATTCGAGAACACCGATGCCGTTTCCGCCACCTGGAACCCTGCCGTGGGCGACTACAAGTCCGCCGCACAGGTGAACCTGCCCTACACAGATAAGTCGCAGCTTTACAGCCTGACCGCGAACTGGGACGTGGGCTTTGCCAACTTCACCTCGATCACCAGCTACCAGCACCGCAAGTCGGCCTATGCGGCGGACGACAGCTACTACATCGGCACCTACCGCACGGCGGCGCGCTGCGCCTCCTACGTCAATGCGGGCGGCGCGTGCTCGGCCGATCAGCTGTCCAGCTACTACGGCTATATCGATAGCCTGAGCCCGGCGGCGATCTACTATCCCGGTTCGACCAAGGATTTCACGCAGGAAGTCCGCCTCAGCTCGACCGGCGACAACGCCTTCGACTGGACGGTGGGAGCGTTCTTCCAGAACCGCAGGAACGACGTCACTTCCTCCGATGCCCGCGCCGACGATGCTACCGGCGAGATCATCTTCCCCGTCCAGCTGTTCTACCGCCGCGAAATCTTCGACAAGCTGAAGCAGGTCGCGGCCTTTGCCGAGGGCACCTACCACGTCACGTCCGCGCTCAGCCTGACCGCCGGCATCCGCTACTACGATTACGACAAGACGGTATCGGGCTTCACCGACATCGGCTGGTCGCTGATCGGCGCGCCGGTCCGTCCGGTCAACACGGTGGACTCGTCGGAAAACGGCACGCTGCTGAAGTTCAATGCATCGTGGCAGGCCAATCCCGACATGCTGTTCTACGCCACCGCATCGCAGGGCTTCCGACCCGGCGGCGCCAATCAGGTCATCGGCCTGTCTGCGGACCTGACCCCGTATCAGGCTGACAAGCTGTGGAACTACGAAGTGGGCAGCAAGTTCACCCTGCTGGGCCGCGCCCTCACGCTGAACCTGGCCGCGTTCCAGATCGACTGGGACAACATGCAGGTCAGCGGGCGCACCACCAACGGCGCGTTCTCGTTCCTGTCGAACGCTGGTGCGGCGCGCATCCGCGGGCTTGAGGCGGAAGCCTTCATCCGCCCGGTGCAGGGCCTCACCTTCAACATCGCGGGCAACTACCTGGACGCCAAGCTGACGCAGGACCAGATCAGCGACGCCGTCGTGGCCGCAGGCCGCGCAGGGGATCGCATTCCCTACATTCCGCACTTCACCGGCTCGGTGGGTGCGGAATACCGCACGCCGGTAAGCGACAGCGTGGAATTCTTCGCCCGCGCCGATTTCAATTATGTCGGCGCGTCCTACTCGGAGTTCCGCCCCACCAACGTCTATCGCGTGAAGATGGACGAATACGCGCTGGCGAACCTGCGCGTCGGCTTCGAGCTGCCGGAGAGCGACACCGGCGTCTACCTGTTCGTCAACAACCTGTTCGACGCGGTGGCGATCAACCGCGCATCGATGTCGTCCACGCCCAACAGCTATGCCGCCACTTCGGCCGCGCCGCGCACCATCGGCGTGAACGTGCGTCGCCACTTCTGACCTGACAACGGAGCCCCAGCACATGAAAACGCACACGTCGACGCGCCTCGCGCGCGTCCTGATGGCCGCCTCGGCGCTGGGGCTCTGCACCCCGGCAATGGCACAGAGCGTCCCCAGCCCCAAGGCCGTGCTCGGCTACGACGTCGGCGAGGACTATTACCTCGCCAACTACGAGGACGCGGTCCGCTATTTCCAGGCGCTCGCCAAAAGCTCTGACCGCATCAAGCTGTTCGAAAGCGGCAAGAGTACGCACGGCAGGACTTTCGTCTATGCGGTGATCTCCACCCCCGAGAACATCGCCAATTTCGACAAATACAAGGCGATCTCCAAGCGCCTTGGCGACGCGCGCGGCCTGACTGACGCCGAAGCGAAGAAGCTCGCCGCCGAAAGCCCGATCATCGTCCACATCGACGGCGGCATGCACGCCAGCGAAGTGGCCGACCACCAGCTGCCGCTGGCTCTGGCGCACAAGCTGGTTTCGGCGAAGAACGACGCCGAAGTAAACGCGATCCTCAAGAACGTGGTGCTGGTACTATGGCCCACCCTGAACCCGGACGGGCAGGACATGGTGGTCGACTGGTATCGCAAGCAGCGCGGCACGAAGTGGGAGACCAGCCGCACGCCCTGGCTCTATCAGGAGTACGTCGGCCACGACAACAACCGCGACGGCTACATGCTCAACATGAAGGAAAGCCAGGTCGTCAACGCGCAGGAGCAGGAATACGCTCCGGTGATCTGGTACAGCCAGCATCAGGTCGCGCCGTTCCCCGCGCGCATCTGGGTGCCGCCTTTCGCCGACCCGGTGTCGTCCAACATCAACCCGCTGATGCGCATCTGGACCAATGCCATCGGCACCAACATCATGACCCGCATGGAAACCGAGGGCAAGCCGGGCGCGGTGGCGCAGGCGCGTTTCGACAACTGGTTCCCGGGCTTCCTCGATTACATCCACGTCTTCCGCAACACGATCTCGTTCTTCACCGAGACCGCGCACGACAGCGCCACGCCCAAGACCTGGAAGGTCGAGGACTTCCCCAAGTCCGCGCAGGATCTGAAGGCGCAGATCATGTACCCGCACCCGTGGAAGGGCGGCGAATGGCATCTGAAGGACTCGGTCGACTACATGCTGACCGCGTCGATGTCGGTGCTGGAAACCGCGCAGAAGTATCGCGAAACGCTGTTGTTCAACCGCTATCAGGCAGGCCGTGACACCATCGCCGCCGCCAAGGACGGTCCCTCGGCATACGTGATTCCGTCCGGTCAGGCCGACGCGCCCGAAGCCGCCGCGCTGGCACAGATCATGGTCAACCATGGCCTCGACGTGATGCAGACCTCCGCTGCTACCACGATCGGCGGGCAGAGCTATCCGGCGGGCAGCTGGGTGGTGCCGATGGACCAGCCCTTCGCCGGTCTGGCGCGCGAACTGTTCGACAGCCAGAAGTACCCCGACGCGATCCTGGGTGGCGACGGCAACCCCGCCGATCTGCCCTACGACGTCACCGGCTGGACGCTGCCGATGCAGATGGGCGTGCGCGTGGACAAGATCGAGCAGCCGCTCGATGCGGCGGCGCGCGCGGGCTTCACCAGGGTGGCGGCGGCCACCGCGCCGGCGGGCGGCGTCAGCGGATCGGGTACGAACTACCTTCTCGATCGCCGCGTGAACAACAGCTACCGCGCGCTTAACGCCGCGCTGGCGGCAGGCGGCAAGGCGAGCTGGACTGACAGCCAGATCGCGCTGTCCGGCCTCTCACCCCAGGCAATGGGCAAGATCGCCGCGCAATACAGCGTCACCGTTACCGCCGGGGCCGAAGCGCCCGCCGGCGAAGCCGTGAACAAGGGTCGCGTCGCGCTTTACCGACCGTGGGGTTCGAACATCGACGAGGGCTGGACGCGCTGGCTGCTGGAACAGTACGGCTTCGGCGCGAAGACCGTCTACAACGCCGACGTGAAGGCGGGTCTTGCCGGCAAGGTCGACACCATCGTCCTGCCCGACCTTTCGGCCCCATCGAAGTCCCGCCCCGGCGACACCGCGCCCGCCGCCGACTTCGAATCCCGGTACAAGGGCCCGCTCGCTTCGCTAATGGACGGGTTCAGTCCCAACCAGATGCCCGCCCCCTATGCCGGCGGCATCGGCGAGGACGGTGCGAAGAAGCTCAAGGACTTCGTGCGCGATGGCGGCACGCTGGTGGCGCTGAACAATGCCTCGGACGCGGTGATCGACCTGTTCGATCTGCCCGTGACCAACATCCTGAAGGACGCCAGGAGCGAGTTCTTCTTCTGCTCGGGCGCACTGCTGCAGGTCCAGCTGACCCCCGGCACCAGCATCGCCGCCGGGATGCCGCTGGACCCCATCGTGATGTTCGAGCGCGGCCCCGCCTTCGAGCCCAAGGCCGGCTTCAAGGGCGAGGTGCTGGCCTCCTACGCTTCCACCGGCAACCCCCTGCGCAGCGGCGTGCTGCTGCATCCCGAAGCGATCCAGGGCAAGGCTGCGGCGGTCATGGTCGAATACGGCAAGGGCAAGGTCTACCTCTACGGCTTCCGCCCGCAATGGCGCGGCCAGTCGCACGGGGCATACAAGCTGTTCTTCAACGCGCTGTACCCGGACCGTGCGGGCAAGTGATCCACCCTCGGGGCGCCGTGAAAGCGGCGCCCCGCTTTTTCCAGGATGGGCTTTATGGGCGAGGACGCGATCGTCGCGACCGCCCCTTATCGCGCCGAAGCCCCCGGCCCGAACCGCGCCACCATGTCATAGGCATCGCCAAGGAACAGCTGCCGCACATAAGTGATCCGTTCCGAGCCGCGCCACGTCCGGCGTTCGACACACAGGCACGGTGTTCCGGCAGCGACGCCCAGCCATTCCGCCTCCTCGCCCAGCGCGGCGACGGCGGATATTCGCGTTTCTGCCTCGGTCCAGGGCACATGCTGCAACAGCCAAGTGCCGGGCGGCACGCTGTCGAGGTCGGCACCGACGATCTCCGGCACCGCCGTCGCACTCACCAGACGGAATTCCACGCCTAGCGGTGCGCCATCCACCAGATGCAGCCCGTCGATCTGCACCAGCGAACCGCCGCCCGCCAGCAGCGTTTCCTCCTCGTCGTCACCGGCAGGCCGCACCCGGCGCTTGAGCGGCTGAAAGGCATAATCCTGCGCCCGCTCGCGCACCTGCGCCGCGATGTCCGGCACGTCGAGCACCATCGAATGGACCTTTGGTCGCGCCACGAAGGTGCCCGCGCGCTTGCGCCGGTCGATCAGCCCCGCCGCGACAAGTGCGGACAGTGCCTTGTTCACCGTCATGCGCGAGCAGCCGTATTCCCGCATCAGTTCCTGCTCGATGGGCAGGCGGTCTCCGGGAGCCAGTTCGCCGCCGAGGATGCGTCCCTCGAAATCCGATCGAATGCGTTCGTGCAGGGGCATTCTCACGCGATCAGTTTCTCCAGTACCTTGGCATAGTCGCGGACCACGCGGTCGCGGGCGTGGTGGCGTCCTTCGCTCACAAGCTTGTCGCCATGGCGCCACACGCAGTCAATGGCCGAGCGCCCCGCAGCAAAGACGAAGCTGTCGGTTATCGCATCGCCCTGCCGGTGCAGCATGGCCGGATGATCGAGGTTCAGGCTGACGATGTCGGCCGGCCTCCCCGCAGCGATCCCGCCTGCCACGCCCAGCGCCGCCGCGCCGCCGGCAACTGCGCCCGCATACAGCGCGGTCCCGGTGGATTCCCCCGCCCCCCGCGCCATGACGTTGCGGGCACGGCGGGTCAGGCGCTGCCCGTATTCCAGCAGCCGCAGTTCCTCCGCGCAGTCGATCAGCACGTTGGAGTCGCTGCCGATGCCATAGACGCCACCGGCATCGAGGAACGTCTCGACCGGGAAAAGCCCGTCGCCAAGGTTGGCCTCGGTGATCGGGCACAGCCCTGCCACCGCCCCGCTTGCCGCGACCGTTCGCGTCTCCGCATCTGTCATGTGCGTGGCGTGGACAAGGCACCATGCGGCGTTCATCCCTACGCGGTCGGCCAGCCATTCGACCGGGCGCTGACCGCTCCACGCCAGGCAATCGTCCACTTCCTTCACCTGCTCGGCGATATGAATGTGAACCGGACGCCCTTGCAGAAGCGGCGCGATATCGCGCAGCTGTTCGGGCGCTACCGCGCGCAGGCTGTGCGGCGTGACGCCCACCACCGCATCCGGCAGGGACCGGGCATGCTGTTCGGCGCCTTCAAGCAGGCGCGCGTAATGCTTCAGGTCGTTGACAAACCGGCGCTGTCCCGGCTGCGGCGGCTGCGCTCCGAACCCGGCGTAGCTGTAAAGTACCGGCAGCAGCGTCATGCCGATCCCCGCCTCACCCGAAGCCGCCAGCACCGCCGCGCTCATCTCCGCAATATCGCCGAAGCGCTGCCCGTCGCGATCATGGTGAAGGTAATGAAACTCGCCAACGCGCGTAAATCCGCCCTCCAGCATCTCGACATATGCCAGCGCGGCAATGGCCCGCACATCGTCCGGCGTCATGCGATCGACGAAACGGTACATGATCTCGCGCCAGGTCCAGAAACTGTCGTTCGAGGGGCCGCGTCGCTCCGCCAGACCGGCCATCGCGCGCTGGAAGGCATGGCTGTGCAGGTTGGGCATTCCCGGAAGGGCGCAGGCATGACGCGCGTCCTCAGCGCAAGGCTGCGCGCCGACTTCCACCGCCGCGATCCGGCCGCCTTCCAGCGTGACACGAACGTCCCGCGCCCAGCCATCAGGGAGCAGACAATGCTCGAAAAACAATGACCTGGGCAACGCCTCGGATCCTTCCAACATGAATCTGCTCCTCGCTCTGTTTTTTGTCTATACATTAATTCGGAACGATGCAATCACTTGGGGGAGGCAAACGAGGGGCCGGAATCATGCAGTGCGATACCGTCTGGAAAGGGGCTCGGCTCGCCACGATGGCAGGCGCGGGAATCGGTGCGGTAGAGGATGGCGTGATCGCAGTGAAGGATGGCCTGATCGTCTACGCCGGCCCCGCCGCCGAAGCGCCCGCTTTCGATGCGGCGCGGGTCGTCGACTGCGAAGGCCGCTGGATCACGCCCGGCCTGATCGACTGCCACACTCACCTGATCCACGGCGGCCACCGCGCAGCCGAGTTCGAAATGCGGCTCGACGGTGCCTCTTACGAGGAGATCGCGCGGGCTGGCGGCGGCATCGTCTCCACCATGCGCGCCACTCGCGCTGCCAGCGAGGACGATCTGGTCGCCAGCGCCCTGCCCCGGCTGGACGCGCTGATCGCGGAAGGGGCGACGACGGTAGAGGTAAAGTCGGGCTACGGGCTGGACCGCGAGACTGAAGTCCGCATGCTGCGCGCCGGTCGTCGTCTGGGCACCGAGCGTGCTGTCTGCATCACCACGACCTACCTCGGCGCTCATGCCCTGCCGCCCGAGTACGCCGATGATGCAGACGCTTACATCGCCATGCTGTGCGACGAAGCCCTGCCCGAGGTCACCGCGCTGGGCCTCGCCGACGCGGTGGACGCCTTCTGCGAAGGCATCGGCTTCACTATCGAGCAGACCGAGCGGGTGTTCGCCGCCGCCGCCCGTCACGGCCTGCCGGTGAAACTTCATGCCGAACAGCTTTCGAACCTCCACGGCGCCGCCCTCGCCGCCCGCCACGGCGCGCTGTCGGCCGACCATCTGGAACATCTCGACGATGCCGGCATCGCCGCAATGGCCGTTTCCGGAACCGTCGCAACGCTGCTACCGGGCGCCTACTACTTCGTGCGTGAGACGAAGCTGCCCCCAATCGATGCACTGCGCGCCGCCGGGGTGCCGATCGCGCTGGCGACCGACTGCAATCCCGGCACTTCGCCGCTCACCTCGCTGCTGCTGACGATGAACATGGGGGCCACCCTGTTCCGCCTTACCGTGTCCGAATGCCTTGCGGGCGTCACCCGTAACGCCGCGCGCGCCTTGGGGTTTGCCGATCGCGGCACGCTGGAAGCCGGCAAGCGCTGCGACCTCGCCATCTGGGACGTCGAGCGTCCCGCCGAACTTGTCTATCGCATGGGGTTCAACCCGCTCCATGCCCGCATCTGGAGTGGTCAATGAATCCTGTCCTGCTCATCCCCGGCAACGTTCCGCTGGACGAGTGGCGCGCGGTCTATCGCGGCGCGCCGGTCACGCTGGATCCGGCCTGCGCACCGCGCGTGGCGGAAAGCGCCGCCGCCGTCGCCCGCATTCTGGCCAAGGGCGCGCCGGTCTACGGCATCAATACGGGCTTCGGAAAACTCGCCAGCGTGCGCATCGGCGACGAGGATCTGGCAACGCTCCAGCGCAACATCGTCCTCAGCCATGCGGCAGGCACGGGTGCGCCTTCGCCGGTCCCGGTGATCCGGCTGATGATGGCGCTCAAGCTTGCCAGCCTGGCACAGGGCGCGTCCGGCGTTCGGCCCGAAACAGTCGAACTGCTGGCCGCGATGCTGGAAAGGGGCCTGACGCCGGTGGTGCCGAGCCAGGGCTCGGTGGGTGCGAGCGGCGACCTTGCCCCTCTCTCCCACATGGCCGCGACGATGATCGGCGTTGGAGAGATCTTCCACGAAGGCGAACGTCTCCTCGCCCTCGAAGCGCTCCGCAAGGCGGGTCTTGAACCCACCGAACTCGGCCCCAAGGAGGGTCTGGCGCTACTCAACGGCACCCAGTTCTCCACCGCCAATGCGCTGGCCGGGCTGTTCGAGGCCGAACTGCTTTTCCGCTCCGCCCTCGTCACCGGCGCGCTGTCTACAGAGGCGGCAAAGGGCTCCGACACGCCATTCGACCCGCGCATCCACACGCTGAGGCGTCATCGCGGGCAGATCGAGGTGGCCGATGCCCTGCGCGCGCTCATGACCGGCAGCGCCATCCGCGCCAGCCATCTGGATAACGATGCGCGCGTTCAGGATCCCTATTGCCTGCGCTGCCAGCCACAGGTTATGGGCGCCGCGCTGGACATCCTGCGCCAGGCCGCGACCACGCTGGAGATCGAGGCCAACGGCGTGTCCGACAACCCGCTGATCTTTCCGGACACGGACGAGGCGCTGTCAGGCGGCAACTTCCATGCCGAGCCTGTCGCTTTCGCCGCCGACATGATCGCCATGGCCATCTGCGAGATCGGCTCCATCGCCGAGCGCCGCATCGCCATGCTGGTGGACCCGGCGCTGTCCGGCCTGCCTGCGTTCCTGACGCCGCGCCCCGGCCTCAATTCCGGCTTCATGATCCCGCAGGTCACTGCCGCCGCGCTCGTCAGCGAGAACAAGCAGCGCGCCTATCCCGCCAGCGTTGATTCCATCCCCACTTCGGCCAATCAGGAAGACCACGTCTCGATGGCCGCGCACGGCGCACGCCGCCTGCTCGACATGGCCGAGAACGCCACCGCAGTGTTGGGCATCGAACTGCTTGCCGCGGCGCAGGGGGTGGATTTCCATGCCCCGCTGGCCTCCAGTGCCGCGCTGGAGGCCGCCCGCACGACCCTGCGCGAACGGGTGCCCGCGCTAGAGGACGACCGCCACTTCCACCCGGACATGGAGGCGGCCAACCTGCTCATCCGCTCGGGCGCGCTGCTCGCTTCGGCGGGTGACACGCTGCCGGGTGTGGCATGAGCGACTGGCTGACTGTCAGCGAAGGCGATGCTCCCCTCGTGGTCGCATTCCCCCATGTCGGCACCCAGCTTGCCGACGTGGGGAGCCAATTCCGATCCGAGTGGCTGGCGCGGCGCGATGCCGACTGGTGGGTGGACGAACTCTACGCCTTTGCCGCAGAGATGCGCGCTACGCTGGTTTCCACGCGCATTTCGCGCAGCGTGATCGACGTTAACCGCGATCCCTCCGGTGCATCGCTCTATCCGGGGCAGGCGACGACCGAGCTGTGCCCGACGACCACGTTCGACGGTGAACCGCTCTACGCCGGTGAAGTGCCTGACGAGGCCGAAGCCACTCGCCGCCGGACTCTGTGGTTCGATCCGTACCACGCCGCGCTTCAGGCTCAGATAGACCGGCTGCGCACAGCCCACGGCCGCGTGGTGCTCTACGATGCGCACTCGATCCGCAGCCATGTGCCGCGCCTGTTCGACGGCGAACTGCCGCAGTTCAACATCGGCACTAACGGTGGAGTGACCTGCGACCCGGCACTGGCCAGTGCTGTCGAAGCCATATGCATCGCCTCTGGCGAAAGCCATGTCCTCGACGGCCGGTTCCGGGGCGGCTGGACCACTCGGCATTACGGCCAGCCGGAAAAAGGCGTCCACGCCATCCAGATGGAACTTGCCATCCGGGGCTACATGGATGAGCCCGAGACGCCCAGCGAGGCCAACTGGCCGCCTGCTGTTGATCCCGCGCGTGCGTTCGCGATCACCCAAACCCTTTCCCAGATCATGAAGGCAGCTCGCGCCTTCGCCCTTCAGGAAGCTTGAAATGTCCCGTATCGACAACACCCGCGTCATCAAGCCCGCCACCGGCACACAGCTTTCGGCGAAGTCGTGGCTCACCGAAGCGCCCTTGCGGATGCTGATGAACAACCTGCACCCCGATGTTGCTGAACGGCCGGAGGAACTTGTCGTCTACGGAGGCATCGGTCGCGCCGCGCGCGACTGGGAAAGCTACGACCGGATCGTCGAGACGCTCCAGCGCCTTGAGGACAACGAGACGCTGCTGGTCCAGTCGGGCAAGCCGGTCGGCGTGTTCCGCACCCATGCAGATGCGCCGCGCGTGCTGATCGCCAATTCCAACCTTGTCCCCCACTGGGCGAACTGGGAGCATTTCAACGAACTCGATAGGCGCGGCCTTGCCATGTACGGGCAGATGACCGCCGGTTCGTGGATCTACATCGGCACGCAGGGGATCGTTCAGGGCACCTACGAAACGTTTGTGGAGATGGGGCGCCAGCACCACGGCGGCGACCTTTCGGGCAAGTGGCTCCTGACGGCGGGCCTTGGCGGCATGGGCGGCGCGCAGCCGCTCGCAGCGGTCATGGCGGGTGCATCGTGCCTTGCCATCGAATGCCAGCCCAGCCGTATCGAGATGCGCCTTCGCACCGGTTACCTCGACAAGTCCGCCACCACCATCGAAGAAGCCATGGCGATGATCGAGCAGGCGAAGGCGGACGGCAGGCCAGTCTCGGTGGGCCTTCTGGGCAACGCCGCCGAACTGCTGCCCGAGATCTACGCGCGCGGCATCCGCCCGGACCTGCTGACCGACCAGACAAGCGCGCACGACCCGATCAACGGCTACCTTCCCGTGGGCTGGACCGTCGCCGAATGGATCGAGCGGCGCGAGCGTGAACCCGAAGCAGTGGCCAAGGCCGCCAAGGCATCGATGGCGCAGCATGTTCGCGCCATGCTCGATTTCCAGTCGGCGGGCGTTCCGACCACCGACTACGGCAACAACATCCGCCAAGTCGCGCTGGACGAGGGCGTTGAGCACGCCTTCGACTTCCCCGGCTTCGTCCCTGCCTACATCCGCCCGCTGTTCTGCCGCGGCGTCGGGCCGTTCCGCTGGGCCGCGCTTTCGGGCGATCCCGAGGACATCTACAAGACCGACGCCAAGGTGAAGGAACTGCTGCCGGACAACGCGCACCTGCACAACTGGCTCGACATGGCGCGAGAGAAGATCCACTTCCAGGGACTGCCCGCGCGTATCTGCTGGGTGGGTCTGGGTGATCGCCACCGCCTTGGCCTCGCCTTCAACGAGATGGTTGCCAACGGCGAACTCAAGGCCCCGGTCGTGATCGGCCGCGACCACCTCGACAGCGGTTCGGTCGCCTCGCCCAATCGCGAGACCGAGGCGATGCAGGATGGTTCGGATGCCGTTTCCGACTGGCCGCTGCTCAACGCCCTGCTCAACACCGCCAGCGGCGCGACGTGGGTGTCGCTGCACCATGGCGGGGGCGTTGGCATGGGCTATTCGCAACATGCCGGAATGGTCATCGTGGCCGATGGGACAGCAGAAGCGGCTGCGCGTCTTGAGCGCGTCCTGTGGAACGATCCCGCGACCGGCGTCATGCGCCATGCCGATGCGGGCTATGCCATCGCGCGCGAGTGCGCGGTGGAAAAGGGGTTAGACCTTCCAGGTATTCTCTGATTCCCGCCATCAGTGGATTGATCCTGCACTGCTGGCCACCGGACATCCCCGGCGGCCAGCAGACAACGACGAGACAGGTCGGTGAAGGTTCCATGAGCATCGCACAGATCATTCCCGCTGCCAGTTACGCGAACGTCCGGTGGAAAAACGGCGGTGGCACCACAAGCGAGATCGCCGTTTTTCCGCCGGGTGCCGGGATGGAAGACTTTCTCTGGCGCCTCAGCATGGCGCAGGTCGAGACGCCCGGGCCCTTTTCAGCGTTCCACGGCGTCGATCGGACGCTGGCGGTGATCGAAGGAGCGCTGACCTTGGCCGGGCCGGATTTCGAAGTGACGCTCGATGATACCTCCGCGCCATTCCGGTTCGACGGACATGCCTGCGTACACGGGCACCCTCTCGGCGGATCGGTGCGCGATCTGAACGCAATGGTCCGGCGCGGCGCCTACAGCGCCTCCATGGCCTGGCTAAGGCCCGGGGACCTGGCAATGTGCACAGGAACCGGCTTCATCATCGCGGCCGAAGCGCAGACCTGCGCCATCCATCGTCTGGGAAAACTTGACTGCGCCCTGATCGATGCACCCGTGCGGATAACAGGGCGGGCGCTGTTCGTGGATTTCACCACAGCGTAAGTTCGGGGTACGAAAGCGCCCGACCATAGCAGCCGGGCGGTACAGCGAAGATGTTACTCCGGCTTGTGCTCCAGCGTGAAGCTGAGCGTCGCGGTGTGTTCCACGTTGCGGTATTTCGCGGGATTGTCGCTTGGGCCGTCGTAGACGGCGTGGATGACATTGAGCCCCTGATTGCGCAACGGCATAATGGCGATCCCGTCGGCGCCGGTCACGATTTCCTTCGCGTCCGGGTCGTTGACGAAGTCATTGATCAAGCGGGCGCCCGCGACAGGCTGTTCCTTGAATAGAACCTTGTACTTCAGCTTCTGCCCAAGCAGCTTCGGGATCGGCCCGACAGGTACGATCTGCAGGGTCTGCCCGGAAAGCAGGGGAACCGGGCCTGCGAGTGCGCCCTGAACACGAACGGCGTACTTGATGTTGTTCGTGGAGACTTCCGCGCCGGGCATCTCGTCGAGCCCCTTCTTCTCGTACTCGCCGCCCTTCATGCGCGACCATACGCCATTTTGCAGGACGGCAGAGACAAACGCCGGACTGGATTCGGCTTCGACGAGCATGGCCAGACCCGAGAGCCGATGCTCGGCCTTGATCGGCGTGCCTTCAGCATCATAAGCAGTCACCGCGTCGATCAGCGGCTCGCGCTTGACCATGTCGAGATCGTCCGCGCCTTCGCCATAGACGAGCACGATCTGCTTCGAACGTTCGGTGAAGTAAATGCCGTGCGCCTGTACTTGGAAAACAGGCAGTATCAGCAGCGAGGTGGCGATCGCGGCGTTCATCACGGTCTTCATCATGCGCATCCCTGTTTGAGTCGATCGGGGGAAAGGGGTTCTGGCGCGCATCACAGGCCGACCGTGATGCTGGCTATCGCGGCAAGCGGCGCGCCGGGGTAGAGATTGCTGCCGAAGCCCCGCTCGGCGTACTTCTTGTCGAGCAGATTGTTTACGTTCACCTGCAGTTTCACCCCCTCCGCCAGCGGATAGTAGGCGAGCAGGTTCACCGTGGCATAAGGCCGGATATACGGCGCAGTCGCAGCAGTCCCGGCAATCCGCCCACCGACGTAGGCGACACCCGCACCTGCACCCAGGCCCCGGAACGTACCGTTCTGGAACTCATAGACATTGAGCAGGCTCGCCGAATGACGCGGGGCATTGGGCAACCGCTGGCCTACCCGCAGGCGGTTGTCCCTGGTCACTTCGGCGTCGGCAAAGACGTAGCCGCCGACGACACGCCATGCCTTCGTCAGATTGCCCGTGACCGAGATGTCGATGCCCCGGCTGCGCACTTCGCCCGCGGCGATGCTGTAATCGAGATTGTCCGGATCGGCAGTCGCGACGTTCTGCTTGATGGTGTGGAAAAGCGCGGCGGTAGCACTGAGCCTGCCGCCCAGCCCCTCGAACTTCACGCCCGCTTCGTAGCTGGTGCCGCGTTCCGGAGCGATGACATTGCCGTTCACGTCCGCTGCCGTGTTCGGCTTGTTGGAGCGTGCATAGCTACCGTAGATCGATACCTGTGGGCTGATCACGAAGACGGTGCCTACGCGCGGGGTGAACACGGTCTGCTTGAACGCCGACGTCACGCCATTGCGCAGATTGAGATTGTCGCTCTCGAAACGTTCGAGGCGGCCGCCAATCAGCAGCCTGAACCAGGGCAGCAGCGAAACCTGATCCTGCGCGTAACCGGCGAACGTGCGCGTCTGGGTGCGGATGCTGGTGAACGTCCCGTTCAGCGGCGGGATTGCCGATCCATACACCGGCGCAAAGATGTCTAGGGTGAAAGGCGACAGCGTCGGACTGGAATTGCGGATCACCTCGGTATAGTGGAAAGCCTCGAATTCCGCCCCCAGCAGGACTTCATGCTCGACGCTGCCGGTGGCGAACTTGCCTGTGAGATTGGTCTGCGCATCCAAGTCACGCCAGCGCAGCGTACGTTCGCTGTACGTACGTACCAGGGATCGCCCATCTGCACGCACGCTGGACGCCTGTATGCCGGGGCCGCCCAACTCGCCGTTGTAGTACTGGATGCCTGCACGCAGCTTCCAGTCCTGACCGATCCTGTAGTCCGCCACGATGCTGCCAAGGCCATTGCGCACTCGCCACCGATCGACCGACGGCTCGCCGAAGAAGCGCGAAGCGGGTATGGCGATCGCAAGCTGGTTGCCGAAAGCCGGGATGCCGCGATCGAGGGGCGTCTTCACCTGCACGAATTCGCTGCTGAAGGTGAATGTCAGATCGGCTGAAGCATCCCAGGCGATGGCAGGGGCGACCACGACCCGGTCGGACCGGACATGATCGCGGAACGTCTCTCCACCTTCCACCGCCGCGCCCAGACGGTAGCGGATGGTTCTGCCCTTATCGATGGGCCCGGTGGCATCGACAGTGCCGCGCCAGCCGCCGAAGCTGTCGATCCGACCACTGACGCTCTGGGCCATCCTGTCGGCAGGCATCCGCGATACGATGTTGAACGTGCCGCCCGGATCGCCGCGCCCATAAAGCAGCGCTGCTGGACCGCGCAGGACATCCACCCGCTCCACCGCGATGGAATCCGGTGCCGGTGGGTAACCCCGGTTCATCGGAAAACCGTTGCGGAAGTACTCGGAAGAGGTGAAGCCGCGCAGGTTGTAGTCGCTGAGTCCGGTGCCGCCGAAGTTGTTGCCGCGCGTGATGCCACCGGCATAGGCGAGCACATCCTCGACACGGTTGGCCTGCAGATCCTCTACCACCTGGCGCGTCAGCACGGTGACAGACTGCGGCACCTCCAGCAACGGCGTGTCCGTGCGGGTGGCGCTGCTGGATCGGGTGACGTTGTAAGCGCCCGACTTGCCGGTCACGACGATCGCGTCTTCGGCATTTTCGGCATCAGCGGCTTTCGCCATCCCGGACCCCGCAACAAATGCGAAAGTACCGGTGAGCAGCGTGATCCTGGAAATCCGTTTCAATTCATTCCCCCTCAGGACGTCGAGCAACATCAGGCAGGAGGCGTCCGCGCGAACGGTCGGCACGCGCGGCAGCCGGACGCCCCAGAGGCAACCGACGCGCGACACCGATGCGGCCTCCGCCGCATTCTCGTCGCTCAGACGGAGAAGATTGACCGTGCCGAGACCACCCCCTGGGTCAGGCAAGAGCGACCGGTGCGACGGCAGGTCTCCTGGCTTGCGGGTCATGGCTTGATGCACGGCCTTCCCAGGCCTCGCATGAATTAGCGTCCGGCCCAGTGGCTGGCGGCTCGGGCACTCCCCGTCCGCACATGTGCATCGCGCTCGCCGCTCACAGTTGCAGGGACAGCCCCGGATTCGCAAAGGCCCGAAGATCGGACCTTTCGCACCGTGTTCCCTTTTAAGCCTTTTTCAAGGCACCGACGCGATCAGCCCGGGAGCCGAAGCACCCGGCATAGCCGGCGTTATCCGCGATGATGTCAGTTCGCAATAGCATAATTCTACCAACCGCTCTGGGCCGGTGCTGCCTTTCGCGTGCTGACCTGCAGGAACGTCCCAACCGGCGAGAACCAAACCTTTGTGCGCCCGCGACATTGTCTTGGCACGTGGCTAGCCGATATGAGCTACCGTGTCGGCGGCGTAGGCGCCTCGTTCACCGAGCGGCTGCTCATCACCGGTGGTTGTGTCACGCGCGGTCTGACGTTCTATTTCGCAATTCAGTTCGGCACCGAGCAAGAGGACATAGGCGGAAAGATACAGCCACGTCAGCAGGACCATCGCCGCGCCGAGGGAGCCATATGTGGCGTCGTAGTTGCCGAAATTGGCGACGTACAAACCGAAACCGAAGGTCATGATCATCCATGACAGTGCTGCGAAAACAGACCCTGGCGTCAACCAGCGCCATTTCGCCTGCGCCCTGTCAGGCCCGAACCGGTAAACGGTCGCCGCCAGTGCGGTGCCAACGGCCCCCACCAGCAGGTAGGAAAGGATCGTCAGCAGCACGGCCACGAAGCCGGGTGCCGATGAAGAAAGGGCCGACAGTGCCGAGAGGCCAGCGATCGCGGTCATCGCCAGGATCGCAACGACAACGCTTCCCGCAGCGACTGCGAAAGCGATCAGGTTGAGGCGCATGAAGCTGCGGCTTTCCTCTTCATCATACGCGATGTTGAGCGCCACGATCAGCGCCGACGCGCCCTTCATCACGCCATACAAGGCAATAGCCAGCGCGATGAGCAGCCCTACGCCCTTCTTTCCATCAGAAGTCTGCACCACGTTGCCAAGCTGCTCCCCGATCAGGCGCGCCGCTTCGTCCGGCATCATCGCCGTAAGGGACGCGATATTGGAAGCCACGGTTTCGGGGGTGGCCACCAGACCGTATGTCAGGACGATGGCCCCCAACGTAGGAACCATCGCCAGAACGGCACAGAATGCTACCCCCGATGCGATGAGCCCAAGGTTGTCGGCACTGGCTTCGCGCCAGGCCCGACTAACGATCTGTTTCCAGCCGGAAGGCGGGATCGCAAGCGGTGTGGTCGCCTTGAGACCGCCCGCGGCATCTCCATTCGTTCTGGACACACTGTTCCTCCTGTTGCGATAACCGAACAAGCCGGGGAACGACACGTTGCGTGAAAGCGGAATTTACCGCGTGAAATTTGCGGCATAGAAATCCAGCGCCTTCATTCCATCGCTGACGACGGCGATGAAGATGATGGCGGCCACCGCCGGATCGGACCACCTCCAGCCAAGTGCCAGCCTTGTCATGAGTCGCGCTCATTGGCCTTGGTTCTAAGGAACGGACGAGGGTTTGTGTTGTTTCGTCAACAGAACGATACAACAGGGACATTATGTGGAAACTATATGCGGGGCTCAGTCTGCTTCTTGTCACGGCAGCGGGGCCGGGCTTCGGGCAGGAAGGCAGCGGGCAAGCTCCAGCGGCCTTGCGTGAACTGTGTACGGAGCGCCCGGGCCTTACCACGGCTGCATGTACCGTCGATCCTGGTCATCTCCAGATGGAAATAGGCATTGCCGACTGGGAAAGGGATAAAGACAGCGAAGAAAGGCAGGACCAGATCAAACTAGGCGACGTGCAGTTGCGCTATGGTCTGGCTGCGCGAAGCGAGCTTCAACTGTCCTGGCCCGCTTATGTTCATACGGTGACGCGCGACTATCGGGCAGGCGCCGTTGAGCGATCCCATGGCGTCGGAGATGTCACCATTGGGCTGAAACAGAACCTGAGGCATCCGCAGGAAAAAGCGAAAGGTCTTGCCCTGAGCATCCTGCCTTACCTCAGCTTGCCGACAGGTACGCATGGCGGCGGCGATGGTGACTGGAGCGCCGGCGCGGTGGTTCCGCTAAGCTACAAGTTTAGCGACCTGATAACCCTTGCGGTGTCGCCACGGATAGAGGCTGCAGTCGATGAGGACCGCTCTGGCCGCCATCTCGCGTTTGGGACCGCAGCGGGTTTGCAACTTGCCATCTGCGACGGGGTCAGGCTTTCGCCAGAAGTGGAGATCATGCGCGACCGCGATCCGGTACAGCCGGCAACCACGGCAAGCGCCGCCATGTCCGTGGCGTGGAAAGTTGCCAACATGACCCAACTGGACGTCCAGGGTATAGCTGGCCTCAATGCCGCTACGCCCGGCGTCCGGCTAGCCCTGGGTGTAAGTCACAAGTTCTGACGGGCCGCCTGAGTTCGCTGCCGCCATCGTCCGCGAAGATCATCTGCGGCGCGAGAGGACACCGGGGTTGGCGACGGCGATCCCGGCACCCAGGGCCAGCGCATCTTCAACAAATCCGGTCGCGGTCTGACCGTATCGCTGCATGGCGGCGCAGCGCATGCGCCAGCCGACATAGGAAGAAATCATCGCAGAACCCACCGCCATGAGCGCGCTCTGTGTGCGTTGACCCTTGGGCGCCAGCGCCGCACCGGCATAAGCAGCGGTAATCGCCCTGACTGCAAGGCCCACCGGCACTATCCGGTCCGGCGCGGTCTTCATCTTGTCGCCGGCCATTTCGGCGGCTGCCAGGGCTGCCGTGCCCAAAGCGATTGCAGGACTTTGCAGGAGAGACTGCAAGGGAAGCTGCGCTGGCACGGCCTCTCGCCTCGTCGCCAGAGCGATCGAGGCCAGCGGAGCAATGCCGCGCTGGCCTGCAACGAGGCCTATGAGAAAAGACCGTATCATGCGTTCTCGCTCCAGGTGCTAGCTATCCAATACACGAAGGCTCCCGTTCGATCCCGGTGACCGTCATCTCCACAAAGGAACGACTTCCCGGCTACGGCGCTATGTCGTCAGAAGCATGTCGAGCGGCGAACAATGGCAAGAGCAGCGACACCCCCCGCATACCCCGCCACACAGTGGGTCAGCGCAACGCGCGAGCTGCGACCTTTTGCGGCGGTGTCATGCACACCGGCGCTGTCACACCGGGTTCGTGGGGATCGATGAAGATCGCCACCTACAACGTGAACGGCGTCAACGCTCGCCTCCCCGTTTTGCTGCGATGGCTTGAACTGGCGCAGCCCGATGTGGTGTGCCTGCAGGAACTGAAGGCGCGCGACGAAAGGTTTCCGGAGCAAGCCTTCCACGATCTTGGCTACGATGCGGTCTGGAACGGCCAGAAAAGCTGGAACGGTGTTGCGATCCTCAGCCGGGTGGGCGAAATTCACGAAACCCGGCGGGGTCTTCCTGCAGATCCGGACCGAACGCAGAGCCGCTACATCGAGGCGGCAGTGCAAGGCGTTCTCATCGCGTGCCTTTACCTGCCCAATGGCAATCCACGGCCGGGCCCCAGGTTCGAATACAAGCTGCGCTGGTTCGAACGTCTGGAAGCGCATCTTGGCACCCTCGTCTCGCTCGACGCGCCGGTGGTGATCGCTGGAGATTTCAATGTCATGCCGACCGACATCGACGTCTATGTGCCTGATCGCTGGCGGGACGACGCCCTGTTTGCACCCGAGGTGAGGGCCGCATACGCGCGCCTTCTGAAGCAGGGCTGGATCGATGCCCTGCGTGAACTTCACCCCGGACAGCACATATACACCTTCTGGAAATACTGGCGCCGCTCGTTCGAGAGGGACGCCGGGCTACGGATCGATCACCTTCTCCTCAACCCCCTGGCGGCCAGGCGCCTGAAAGCTGCCGAAGTCGACCGGCGCCCGCGCGGATGGGACAAGACAAGCGATCATGCGCCGGTGTGGATAGAGCTTTCCGACAAGCCCGTTCGCGCCAGGACAAGGAAAGACGCCTCTTCGCACCGGTGAAAAATGCGTGACTTGGGCTGATCCGGCGCTGCGGCGTGGCAGCAACGGCCCCGGCCCGATGCTGGGGAGGCGGCATGATGCCGCCACGGATTCGATAAACCCAAGGCAGAATCTACGCCCGCGATGCGAACAAACTTTGTCGTTCGGACGTTGCCGGGCAAACTCAGGAGATCAGGGCATGAACGACTTTCCCGCATCGCGCCGCACCGTCCTTGGCGGCGCCGCACTGGGCCTCATGGCGAGCGGGGCTTCGACCCCGGCGGCGGCGCAAGTAGGCGCAGCTACCGCACCCATGCTTCGCGATCCGCGTTCCAAATATCGCCGTGAACCGTTTCCCGAACAGCGCCAGCCCTGGCCTGCGCTGGCCGGCAAGATGGATCCACGCCCCGATCACGGCGAAACCAGCTACAGGGGTTCTGGCAGGCTGGTGGGCCGCAAGGCGCTGGTCACGGGCGGCGACAGCGGCATCGGGCGCGCTGCGGCCATCGCCTTTGCGCGCGAAGGTGCCGACGTCGCCATCAATTACCACCCCTCCGAAGAACCGGACGCGCGCGAAGTGGTTGACCTGATCCGGCAGGCCGGGCGCAAGGCGGTGGCGGTGCCCGCCGACATCCGCAGCCGGGCCGCCTGCGAACAGACGGTGCGCAAGGCCATTGCCGAGCTTGGCGGGCTGGACATCCTCGTCAACAACGCCGCCTACCAGCAGAGCAAGGCGGACATCATGGACATTTCCGACGAGCAGTTCGTGCGCACGTACGAAACCAACGTCTATCACGTCTTCCGCTTCAGCAAGGCTGCGATCCCCAGCCTGCCGCCGGGCGCGGTGATCATCAACACGATCTCGGTCAACGCCTACGACCCCGGAGAAGAACTCATCGATTATGCCTCTACCAAGGCGGCGATCCTCAACCTTACCAAAGGCATGGCCAAGCAGCTGGCGAAGAAGGGCATCCGCGTGAACGCCGTCTCTCCCGGCCCGATCTGGACGCCGCTGCAGGTGGCCGGCGGGCAGCTTCCCGGCAAGATGGGGGAGTTCGGGCAGGACACGCCGCTGGGACGCGCAGGACAGCCTGCAGAGCTGGGGTCGCTGTTCGTCGCGCTGGCGTCGGACGAGGCGAGCTTCTCCACCGGCACCGCAGTCGGCGCCCATGGCGGCAAGGGCAACCCCTGATGTGACGACGCATGGCGGGGTGGCGCGGGTCGTTGCGATGCGCCACCCCGCTTTGCGATGGGTCAGGCCACAGTGAAGCGGTAATCGCCCGATCCCACCTCCACCACGAACTTCTGGCCGCGCAGGCCGATCACCTTTACGTCCGGCGCATCGGCCACGGCCTTGCCCCCTTCCCGTACAGCATCGGCTGAGCGGGCCGGCAGGCATACTTCCGCGCGGGAATTTGCCGGCACCGTGATCCGCGCCTCGAACCGGCCCGATTTGTACGTCCAGTCGGTGACGATCCGGCCCACCACGCTGTCGTAAGTCGCCCCGCCCCGGTTCAGGCGCGGGTCCAGCACCGGATCGAAGCGCCACTTTAGGAAGCCCGCCTCCAACGGGTCGATCCCGGCGATGCGGCGGAACACGAAGCCTGCCACCGCCCCCAGCGCATAGTGGTTGTACGAATTCATCGACGCATCGGCCATGTCGGCGTTCCAGCGCTCCCAGATCGTCGTCGCACCCTTGGCGATCATGTAGCCCCATGACGGGAACGCCGTGCGCAGCAGCAGGTCGTAGACCAGCGCATGCTGCCCCTGATCGGCCAGCGCATCGAGGCTGAACGGCGTACCCAGGAACCCGGTGGACAGTAGCGTGCCGCGCCGCCCGATGTCCGCTGCCAGCTTCTGCGTGGCCGCGGCCTGCAGCGTAGCGGGCACCAGTCCGAACCGCAGCGCCAGGATATAGCCGCATTGCGATCCGTTGCCGACGCTGCCGTCAGGGCGGACGAACGCTGCGGCGAATGCGGCGGCAATGTCGTTCGACAGCTGCGCATAGCGTTCGGCTTCGGGCTGGCGTCTGGCACCCGTGGCCATCTGCGCCATGGCATCGGCGGAGCGCTTCCACATGGCGGTGGCGATGAGATCCTTGGGCGTCGTTTCGTCGCCGGGCTCCTTGGCGTCCAGCGCCACCCAGTCGCCATAGTCGTAGCCGCGCAGGTTGCGCCAGACGTGGTCGGGGTTGTGCTGCGCGATGAAGCGCATGTAGCGGGTCATCGCTGCCCAATTACGCTCGACGATGGCGGTGTCGCCATAGCGCTGCCAGACCGTCCACGGCAGGATGACGCCCGCGTCCGCCCAGCCCGGCGAAGCGCCCAGCAACTGGTCGCGCCAGCCCGACGGCGCGTAGTCGGGAAACTCTCCGCGTGGTCCCTGCGCATCGCGCATGTCGCCCATGAAGCGGCGGGTGAAGGGGCCGACGTCCATGGTGAAGGCGGCGGCGTCCCAGAACACGTTGGCGTCGCCGGTCCAGCCCAGCCGCTCGTCGCGCTGCGGGCAGTCGGTGGGCACGCCGAAGAAGTTGGAGCGCTGGCTCCAGCGGCTGTTCTGCCACAGGCCCTGGACGATGCGGTTTTCCACCAGCGGCCTGCCGGTTTCGGGCAAGGCGCTGGACACGACGATGCCGGTCACCTCGTCCGCCGTTGGCGCGCGGCCCAGCCCGCTGACTTCGACGTAGCGGAACCCGAAGTAGGTGAAGTGCGGCTGATAAGTCTCGCCCGCCGGATCGCCGCGCAGGGTATAGAGGCAGGCGCAACGGGCCGAGCGCAGGTTCGCCTGATCAACCCGGCCATCGGTGCCCAGAATCTCCGCGAATTTCAGCGAAATCTGCTGACCGGACGCGCCCTTCGCTTTCAGTTCCACCCAGCCTGCGAAGTTCTGGCCGAAGTCGATGACGTGCCGGTCGCCTTCGAAACTGGTGATCGTACGCGGCGTCATCCGCTCTATCGCCTGCAACGGCGGCGCAACGTGAGAGACGAGCGCGCAGGGCGGCGTCGCGCCGATGTGGGCAGGCACCCAGCCCGGTGCATTGAACCCCGGCTGCGACCAGCCCGGCTGTTCAAGGCGTGCGTCGTAGTCCTCTCCGTAGTAGATTTCGGCCTGCGTCACCGGGCTTTCGGGGCGCAGCTGCCAGTCCTTGTCGGTGGCGATCAGGGTGCGGGTGCCGTCGGTGTGCTCCACCTCCAGCTGCGCAAAAAGGCGCAGCGGCGGGTCACCGAAGGCGTACCGGCCCGCAGGCGCGTGATAGCTGCCGTACCAGCCCTCTCCCAGCATAGCGCCGATGGCATTCGCGCCCGCGCGAAGCAACCGGGTAACGTCGTAAGTGCGATAGAGCGCGGTGAAGCGGAAATCGCTGCTTTCCGGGGCCAGTCGCGCTTCTCCCACGGGCTGGCCGTTGATCTGCGCCACGTATGCCCCCAGCGCAGTCATCCGCAAGCGCGCCTGCCGGACCGGCTTCGCCAGCCGGAATTCACGCCGCAGCATATAGGCACCGACGCGCGGCCAGGCCTGGGGCTGGTTGGCAGAGCGTGCGGCCTTGTCCCAACCCGCATCGTCGAAAGCGACGGTGGACCATCCGTCACCGGCATGTAGCGCGGTTCGCATCGCCTCGCTGGTGATACGCCGGTCGCCCACACGGATCATCGCCGTGGCGGCGATTTCATGGATCTTCGGCCCGTTGAAGCCGCGCGGATTTTCCACCCGAAATCCCAGAACGTGGCGCCCGGCAGGCAGATTGCGCACCGTCACCGCCACTGGATCGATGCCGAAGCGCTTGAAGCCCACCGGCACCTGCACCTGCTCTCCATCCAGCCACAGGGTGGACTTGAAATTGGCGGCGGTGAACAGTGTGGCCTCTCCCGCATGGTCGAGGTCGAAGGCCAGCCGGAAGAAGCGCGGGCTTTCATCTGTCGTGCGATCGCCGCGCATCCATACCAGCCCGGCGGCGCGATCGGCGCGTTCGAGGTCGGTCTGCGCTTCGATCCACTGCGCGGTCCAGTCAGCCTTGTCGAGGAGGCCCATCTCGAACGTGGCGACCGGGCTGGTCGCCTTCACCCCGGCGTCGTCGCGCACCAGCACACGCCAGTAGACCTTCTGCCGGGACTTCAGCGGCGCGCCCAGCCAGCCCATGTCCATGCTGCGCCGGGTCAGGACTTCGCCCGCGTGCCAAAGGTCGGGCGTGCCTGCTTCCAGCAGCGCGCGGGTGCAGGCGGCCTGCACTTCGCAGCGCACCTGCGTCACGCCGCGCCGTTCACTTTCCAGCCGCCAGGACAGGCGCACGTCTTGCTGATCGAGGCCGATGGGATCGACCAGCCCCTCGGTCTTGAGATCGACGATGCGCAGGGACTGGCGTTCCTGCCCCAGCGCCGTTTGCAGCGGCACACCGGCGGCTGCGCCCAGCACTCCTGCGCCTTTCAGCAGCGCGCGGCGGTCCAGCCCGGTCATGGCCGCACCCCGGCGGCGTCTATCACCGCCTGCGCGTCTGCGGGCCAGTTGCGGTCGGGCACAAGCGGGTTATCACGCGCCACGTTGCCGATCTCCTCCAGCCAGCGCCCGCCCGTGGTGTTGACCGTATGCCAGTTGCCGGTTGCTACGTTGTCGGTGGAGATGCGCCGTTTGTACATCGCGCCCGCGGTGTTGATGTTGAGCCACTTTCCGCCCGTCTCCACCACGTTGCCGGTGACGCGGAAGTGCTTCGATCCTTCGTCAAGGTAGATGGCGATGCGGTTGCCGATGTCGAAGATGTGGTTGCCGCGGATCACCGCGCCGGGATTTGCGGACAGGTTGTAGATCGCGCCGCCGTCCATGAACCAGGTCTTCACGCCGTGGATGCGGTTCCCTTCTACCACCGTGTCGCGCAGCGTGGTTGGGGTGGTGAACTTGCGGTTGTGGACGTAGCCC
Organism: Novosphingobium gossypii; assembly: GCF_050433305.1. Classification (NCBI taxonomy): domain Bacteria; kingdom Pseudomonadati; phylum Pseudomonadota; class Alphaproteobacteria; order Sphingomonadales; family Sphingomonadaceae; genus Novosphingobium; species Novosphingobium gossypii. The sequence continues at coordinate 460,369 of NZ_JBNPXM010000002.1, forward strand.
TTCGCGTTCTCGTCATAGTTCGGGTTACCGCCCGCGTCGTTGTAGCCCCAGCCCCAGCCCACCGCGATCCCGTCGTAAGGGGCGTCGCTGATGTCGTTATGGGCGATCCGCGCGCCGGACACATATGTCGTCAGTATCGCGGCATTGTCGCGATAGTCCTGGCTGACGGTGGCGACGGTGTTGTCCTCTATCGCAAGGTCGCGGTTGACCAGCGCGGCGTCATCAGGGTGGTGCGCCTCGATCCGCACTCCGCCCGCCATGATCGCGCTGCCGGACAGCACGGCAAAGCGGTTGCGCGATACGCGGATGCCCTGCGTCGCCAGCCCGGCGCCCGAAAGATTGGCATTGGCATCGTTGCCGATCCCCAACGCCACTTGTCCCAGTTGCGAGAATGTGTTGCCGGTGAACGTCACGTCGCGCGCTGCCGAAACCTGCACGGCGGCGGGCATCTGGTGCCACTTCTGACGCATGGATTCGAACTCCACGCAGCCCCAGCCGCAGCTTTTCCACGCATCGGCGGGGCGGATCGGGCTTGTCTCGTAAAGGAAGGCGCCGCTCTGCTGGTTGGCGTAGCCCGTCGAGCGCGAGGGGCCGAGCCAACTGGTATGGGAAAAACGCAGGCCCTCGAACCGAAGGCGCTCCACCGGGGCCTTGGGCGTGCCGGCAATCGACACCAGCGATTCCAGCCTGGGCACCACGACTTCGCGCTTCGCGATGTCCTCGTCCAGACCCATGCGCAGGTAGAGCTTGCCCGCCTGCGGGTCGATCACCCACTGGTAAGGGCGCGAATGCCATTCGTTGGCCTTGCCCACGAACTCCAGCGCGCCGATCAGGAACAGGCGGCTGTCGTCGGGGAAGATGGGCTTGGAGATCGTGTCATAGCCCCAGGTGTTGTTGTCCCACGCGGGCTGCTGCATGGTGACGTGGCGCCCTTCGATGGCCTTGACCGGAGATATGCGGTCGGTGAAGAAGCCCGTCGCCTCCAGTTCGACGCGCGACGGTGCGGCCAGCGTGGAGAGCCAGCCCAGCTTGGGATCGTTCACGGTGAAACCGGTGGCGTCGAACGTAAGGTCGACCGCGCGGATTTCCATCCAAGGACGTTCGCCCAGCGTGCCATCCACCCAGACCTGCCGCGTGTCCAGCCCTTTGGGCACGTCAGCCACCCAGATGCGGCGCTCTGCATCGAAGGGCCGAAAGCCGCCCACGGTCATCCCGCCCGAGATCACCGGATGCGCGCCCGGCGCAGCCTTCCAGGTGACGCTGTGGCCGCCCTGCCCGCCGTCGGCACGGCGAAACAGCAGCGGCGCGTCGAGCCGCCATGTCCCTTCGGCCAGCAGCACGGTGACGTCGGACCTGGCATTGCTCTGGCGGACAAGGGCCTGCGCGCGGGGCAGCGAGCGGACCGGGCGCGCCTGCGTGCCGGGGTTGCGATCGTCCCCCTGCGGCGAGACGTGAACCTCGACGGACTGCGCCTGCGCCAGCACCGGCAGCGCGCTGCAGCCTGCAGCCAGCACGGCCACGATGCGCGCGACGGTACGGGCCGCGATCCGGGCCTCTGTCATGTTCCTCTCCCTTGTTTTTTAACGTGTGAAGGCGAGCCCTAGCTTGTCCAGCCTCCGTCGATGACGTGGATCGCACCGGTGGTGAAAGCGGATTCGTCCGACGCCAGATAGACCGCCAGCGCCGCCAGTTCCGCCGCGCTGCCGAACCGGCCCATCGGCTGACGGGCGGTAAAGTCGGCATAGGCCTTGTCGAAATCGCCGGTGTCGTGCAGCCGCTGGATCAGCGACGGCGTCTCCACCGTGCCGGGGCAGATCGCGTTGCAGCGGATACCCTGCGAAACGAAGTCCACCGCGACCGACTTGGTCAGCCCGATCACCGCTGCCTTGGTGGTGGAGTAGGCAAAGCGGTTGGGCACCGCCTTCACGCTGGACGCCACCGAGGACATGTTGATGATCGACCCGCCGCCACGCGCAATCATGTTGGGCAGGATGGCGCGGATCATCCGATATTGGGCGGTGACGTTGAGGGAGTTGGAGAACGCCCATGCGTCTTCGTCGCAGTCAAGGATCGTGCCGGGATGGACGAACCCTGCGCAGTTGAACAGCACGTCGATCTCGGGATGGGCCGCTGCTACGGCACTAACGGCCTGCGCATCCGTCACGTCGAGGACGACCGTTTCCGCGTCCGCGAAATCGGCGAGCGGCTCTGCGCGAATGTCGGTGGCGATCACGCGTGCGCCTTCGCGCAGGAACGCTTCGGCGCTGGCGCGACCGATGCCTTGCCCGGCGGCGGTCACCAGTGCGGTCTTGCCTGCTAGACGCCCCATGCTCTCTCCAATATTATAATACGTATGATGAATATCTCATCGGGCGGGCTGATGTCAATGAGCGATCTGCCGCATCATCCGGCGCCTGCCCGCCAGTCCCGCCGTCACGCCCCGCGTGCGCGGGAATGACGGCAGAGGACATCAGGCTCAGCCCGCGACGAATTCCTGCCGCTGGACGCCCAGTTTCTCGATGCCGAGTTCCACGACGTCGCCGGCCTTGAGGTACCAGGGTTCCGGCTTCTGGCCGAGACCCACGCCCGGCGGGGTGCCGGTGGTGATGACGTCGCCCGGCAGCAGGCGCATGAAGCGGCTGAGATAGGAAACGATCTGGGCCACGGTGAAGATCATCGTCGCACTGGAGCCGTCCTGTACGCGCTTGCCGTTGACTTCCAGCCACATCGACAGCGCCTGCGGATCGCCAACCTCGTCGGCGGTGACAAGCCATGGACCGATCGGGCCGAAACCGGGAAAGCCCTTGCCCTTGTCCCAGGTGGCGCCGCGTTCCAACTGCCATTCGCGTTCCGACACGTCATTGATGACGCAATAGCCCGCTACATGATCCAGCGCCGTCGCCTCGTCTACCTGCCACGCTTCGGTGCCAATGATCACGCCAAGTTCCACTTCCCAGTCGGTCTTGCGCGACCCGGGTGGGACCTGGACGGGATCGTTCGGTCCCTGAATGCAACTGACCCACTTGTTGAAGACGACCGGCTCCTCGGGGATCGGCAGGTTGGATTCGGCGGCGTGGTCCGCATAGTTCAGGCCGATCGCCACGAACTGGCGCGTCCCGGTCACGCACCGGCCGTAACGCACGCCGTCCTCAATCAGCGGCAGTGAGGACGGATCGATGGCGGCAAGTCGCGCAAGCCCCTCGACACCGATCGTATCCTGGTCGATATCTGCAACATGCGCGGACAGATCGCGCAGTGCACCTTCGGCATCGACAAGGGCGGGACGCTCGTTTCCGGGTTCCCCGACGCGGCACAGTTTCATTCGGCATCCTTTCTTTTCGATGGGGTCGGCATGGACACACGCCATTTGATTTGTATGATGTAGTATGTTTAAACCGGATGCAAGCGTGTAAGCGATGGCCGGACGGAGAGATGACAGTGCGACCCCGCATGCTTGATTCCCATCAGCATTTCTGGCGCATCGACGCGCCTGAATGCAACTGGCCCGATACCGACTGGCCACTGCTCCATCGCGATTTCCTGCCGGATGACCTCAGGGCGCAAGCGACCGGATGCGATCTGGCGGGCACCATCCTGGTCCAGTCACAGCCGGACGACCGCGATACCGACTGGCTGTTCGCCCTTGCAGCCGGCGAACCCATGGTGCGCGGCATCGTCGCCTGGGCCGCGCTGGATGCTCCGGATGCAGCGAAGCGGATCGCGGCGCTGGCCGGTCGGCCCAAGTGCCGGGGCCTGCGCCCGATGCTTCAGGCAATCGCCGATCCGGACTGGATCCTGCTGCCTGAACTTGAACCCGGCATCCGCGCCATGGTGGATCACGGCCTGCGCTTCGATGCGCTGGTGGAGCCCCGGCACCTGCCCGCGCTGCTCCGGTTCGCGCGGCTCTGGCCCGACCTGCCGATCGTGATCGACCATGCCGCGAAACCCGATGCCGCCCGTGGCGTGCTGGACCCCTGGCACGGCGATCTGGCGGCGCTGGCCGCCCTGCCCAACGTGTGGTGCAAGCTTTCCGGACTGCGCACGCAGCAGGCGCCAGGACAGCTCTCGGCGGATCTGGCGCCATGGGTCTCGCATGTGCTGGCCTGCTTCGGTGATCGGACCATGTGGGGCAGCGACTGGCCCGTACTGCTTCATATGGGCGATACATATGGCGAGTGGGTGGATGCGACGCTGGCCCTCGTGGCAGATCTGGACGACGCCGCTCGCGACCGCCTTTTCGCGGGTGCCGCCATCGAATTCTACGGGCTGGGATGATGCGACCATGACGATGCCCGAACTTCCCGGAAAGCTGGGCTTCGGTTCCGCCGCCATCGGCAATCTCTATCGCCCGGTGACGGAGGGGGACGCGCGAGCTGTGGTTGAGGCGGCCTGGGCGGCGGGCCTGCGGTATTTCGACACGGCTCCCCACTACGGATTCGGCCTCAGCGAGCGTCGCTTGGGCGATGCGCTGGCCGTGCTGGACCCGAACGGCACCGCGGTTATTTCCACCAAGGTCGGTCGGCGACTGGACCCGGTCCCGGACGCGGACCTTGGCTCGGTGCGGCAGGGCTTCGTCTCTCCCGAACCCTTCGAGAGCGTGTTCGACTATGGCTACGATGCCGTCATGCAGTCCTTCGAGGACAGCCTGAAGCGGCTGCGGCGCGGCAGGATCGACATCCTGCTGGCCCACGACATCGGTCGCTATGCCCATGGCGATGGGCACGCATCACAGATGCGACGTTTCCTAGACGGCGGCCTGCGCGCCATGCACGAACTGCGGGACGGGGGCGCGGTGAAGGCCATCGGGCTGGGCGTCAACGAAACCGCAGTGTGCGAGGAAGTGCTGCAGCATACCGACCTCGACGTGATCCTGCTGGCGGGGCGCTATACCCTGTTGGAACAGTCGCCGCTGCACCGCCTGTTTCCGCTTTGCGCCAGCCGGGGGGTGCGGATTGTCGCCGGGGCGCCATTCAACTCGGGGATATTGGCGCGGGGCGTCCGGGGCGGCTCTCCGGCACCTTACGAATATGGCGCGCCGCCCGCCGCCGTGGTCGAAAAGGTAGGCCGGATCGAGGATATCTGTGCCGACTTCGGCATCCCTCTGGCCGCGGCGGCGCTGCAGTTTCCGCTGCGTCACCCGGTGGTGGAAGCGGTGGTGCCCGGCGTCGCCTCGCCCGCCGAACTGAACGCCACCACCACGCTGGCCGCCACCCCGATCCCGGAGAACTTCTGGGCCGCGCTGGAGGCGCAGGGGCTGACAAGCGGCACTTGAAGCAGCCCTCGCTGCGCTTCGGCGCGTTTGAAATCAACAAAGCCGCTTGTTGTCGCGATGCGATTGCACTAGGCGTCACGCGCCGGGGATCGCTCCCCGGTCGATCGCGCCGGTGTCCCGAAAGGGACTTAATAGGGAACGTGGTGCGGACGCCTTCCGCTGTGAAGGCCGTCCAAATCCGCGGCTGTCCCTGCAACTGTAAGCGGTGAGCGCGATGCATATGGTCGGCAGGGCAAGGCGCCCATGCCGCAGCCACTGGGCCGGACGCTGAAACAAGCGAGGCCTGGGAAGGCCGTGCATCAAGCGATGACCCGTGAGCCAGGAGACCTGCCGGCGTTCGGTCGCTCTTGCCCTGGTCCAGGGGATGGCCGCGGCACGGTGAACTCCGTTTGAGCGACAGGAAGCTGGCGGTCGGACCGTCGACGGCATGGTTTTGCCGGGCGTCTTCGCGCGCCCGGAACCCGTGCATTCGCAACCGTTACAGGGCTACCTGTAACGGTATCCGACCGTTCTCGAACTTGTTGGCCACCGGCAGATCGTGCTGCCGGTGTCGCCGTCGCTTGAGGGGAACGAAGTGCGAAGAAGGACAGGCAGCAGGTCTGTAAGATCCATGGCCGGAAGGCTTCATGCCTGGCTGGGGCTGACGGTCGGCCTCGTGCTGTCAATGTGCGGGCTGACGGGGTCGTATCTGGCGTTCTATCAGGAGATCGAACGCATCGCCCTGCCCGCGCTGCAATCATCGCCCGGCGTCAGGCCGCACAGCTACGAGGGCGTCTACCGCGCACTGCACAAGATGGAGGCGCCGGAGCGGGGGGACTGGAACATCGAACTGCCCGCCGAAGGCGGCGTAATCACCAGCCGCCTGCCCGGTCACGGCGGCCAGCGCATGGTGTCGCTCGATCCTGCGACGTTGACGGTCGTGCGCGACGTGCGCTGGGGCGGGACCGTTTCGACGTGGCTTTATGAACTGCATTATCGGCTGCTAATGGGACGCACCGGCGCCACCGTGATGGGCATTGTCGGGCTGGCGGTCATGGCCCTGCTGATTCTGGGCACGGTGCTGTGGTGGCGGTCGGGGCGGTCGCTGCGCAGTCGGGTGGCGTTGCGGGTCGGCGGTCCGCTGGAGCGCACGATCCACGACGCGCACCGCCTGCTGGGCATCGGCAGTCTGGGGCTGCTGCTGATCGTGGCGGCCACGGCCACAGCGATGAGTCTGCCCTGGCAAGTCAGGCCGCTGCTGCAGATGTTTTCTGCGCCCTCCCCGCTGCCAAAGCCCGTTTCCGATCCAGAGCACGGCAGGCCGCGCATCCCCGTCGATGCAGCCCTCGCCGCCGCGCGCGCCGCACGTCCGGACGCCGATCTGCGCTGGATCAAAGTGCCGTCGAGGGCCGAGGGCGCTTATGAAATCCGCTTCTGGCAAGCGGGAGAGCCGGGCACGCGCTTTCCCAAAAGCCAGATCTGGGTCGATCGTTACGATGGCCGGGTGCTGGCGATCCACGATGGCCCGCGAGATTCCGCCGGGGATCGCATCCAGGCCTGGTTCTACCCGCTCCACAGCGGCGAGGTGTTCGGCCTGGTCGGGCGCATCATCGTGGCGCTGCTGGGGCTGGTCCCGGCGGTTCTCTTCATCACCGGGCTGATCCGCTGGCGTGGCAAGCAGGCCCGCCTTTCGGCCCATCGCCAGCGGTCGCAAGCAGCGGTTCACCGCAAGGTTTCAAATTAAGACAGGGGGAAATCCAATGGTAATAATTACGTCCGTTTCTCACACGGCGCTGGCGCTGTCCATGCTTGGCATGATGACGGCATCGCCCGCCATGGCCAACGAAGAGGATACCGCGCCCGGCGATACCATCATCGTCAGCGGCGCACGCGAGATCGTGCTCGACACACCTTCGCAGACCGGTTCGCGCCTGAACCTGACCGTTCGCGAAACGCCTGCGACGCTCGACGTGCTGACGCAGGACCGGTTTCTGGAACGTGGTCTGCGCACCTCGAACGAGGCACTGAACAGCGCGCCGGGCGTCACTGCCATCGACACCGGCGGCTCGCCCGGCACTGTGTCGAGGCGCGGCTTTGGCGGCAATTCCGTGTCGCACAACTACGACGGCATCCACCAGCCATCAACGATGACATCGCGCAACTTCGACAGCTTCGCCTTCGACCGGATCGAGGTGCTGAAGGGCCCCGGGTCCGTGCTGTACGGCGAAGGCGGCATGGGCGGGTCGATCAACTTCGTGCCCAAGAAGCCCGTGCTGGAAACAACAGCCTTCAACGGCCTCGCGCAGTACGCAACGTTCAACACCTTCCGGCTTGCCGCAGATGCCAACGTTCCACTGGGTGACAAACTGGCCGTGCGCGCGCTTGTCAGCTATGCCGGATCGGACGGGTACATCGACCGGGTCAGGTCGGAAAGCCTGTCTGCCAACCTTGGCGTGCAGTTGCAGCCGACCGATAACCTCAGCATCTATCTGGCGGCGGAGTATTTCTGGAAGCTGGACGGCCCGATCTACTGGGGCACGCCGCTGGTCGGCAGCGCCATCGCCCGCGACCCCAGCGGTCTTGTCACGACCGCCAACGGGCTGGTGCTTGACCTGGCGCTGCGGGACACGAACCTGCAGTATGCCGATGCGCGCATCCGGTCGGACAGCACATGGCTGCGCTCGCAGGTGAAGTGGAAAATCTCCGACGTCTGGAGCCTGCGCAACGACCTGTCCTATAACAACGGCGACCGGCTGTGGTACGATGCCGAAAGCTATAGCTATGCAGCCGCCACCCAGCGGGTCAGCCGCCGTGCCACGTATATCCGCAATCCGCTGGATTTCTGGCACGAACGGCTGGCCCTTTCTGCCGACGGGCCGCTGCTGGGCCACCGCAACCGCTTCCTGCTGGGCGTGGAGCACAGCGAGAACGACCACACCAGCATCCGCCGTTTCGGGCTGGCCCAGTCGATCAACCCGTATGACTTCGAGCCGGGCCTGTTTCCGCAGATCACGCCCGCGAATTTCCCCGGCGCAGGCAACTTTGCGGATTCGGCTGCGAAGATCAGCATCGATGCGGTGTTTGGAGAAAATGCCTACAACCTGACCGACGGGCTCCTGGTAGTGGTTGGCGGCCGATATGAATCGATGAAGCTCAGGCGCACGGTCGTGGACTACAACCTCGACAATGTGTCCTCGTTCGATCGCACCTACAACCCGTTCTCCTACCGGGCCGGGCTGGTCTACGACATCGGCGCGAAGACGCAGCTCTATGCCCAGTATACGCGCGGCGCAGAGGCGGTGGGAACGCTGGTGCTGCTGTCGCTGACCAACGCCGGTTTCGAACTGACCAAGGGCGAATCCGCCGAAGTGGGCCTGAAGGGATCCTGGCTGGACGACCGGATCACCGCGACCCTGTCAGGCTACTGGATCCGCCAGAAGGACATCATCACCCGCGACCTTGAGACCAACACCGCGTTTCAGGGCGGCGCGCAGTCTTCGCGAGGCGTGGAACTGGCGCTTTCCGCCGCGATCACGCCGCAGTTCCGGCTCGACGGGAATCTTGCCGTGCTGGACGCGAAGTACGACGACCTGATCGAGGCGGGCGGCGCGAACCGTACCGGCAACACCCCGCCCAACGTCGCCGGGGCCGTGGCGAACCTGTTCGCCGTCTACCAGTTCGAACCGGTTCCGCTGAAACTCACGGCCGGAATGCGCCATACGGGCAGGACATACGGCAACACCGCCAATACCGTGAAGATCGACGGCTACACGATCTTCGATGCGTCGATCGGCTATGCCTTCGACTTCGGCGACGTGACGCTGCGCGCGCGTAACCTGACGGACCGCACCTACATCGAATGGGGCGGCGCCAGCGCCGTCTATCTGGGCGCGCCACGCACCGTCGAGGTCATGTTCCGGGCGAAGTTCTGACGCCCGTGCGGGTCCGGCCCTGCCTTAAGGCAGAGGCCGGACCGCAGCGTTGGCTCAGAAAGCGGCGGTCAGCGAGGCGATGACGGCGCCATCGGCGATGGAGCCGGTCCCGTCCTGCCCTTTGCTGAAATTGGGCTGCAGGCGTGCGGCCCCGGCCCGCGAAATGTCCGTGTCCACGTAGGAGACGTTGAGCGTCAGGTTCCGCCACGAAGCATCCAGCCCCAGCGACCAGTCCCAGTAGCTGCCCGTAGGGGCCACGCTGGTGCCGTTCGGGCCAAGGCCGGGGTTGCCCCAGGAATGACCGACGTGCGCTCTGGCGGTCAGCGGCGTGCCGGCGATGGCCAGCGCGCCGTCGCCCCAAAGGTAGAGGTTGTCCTGCTTCTGCCCGCGGCTGTCCGGTGCGTTCGACACGTTGGCCAGCGCGTACTGCTTTGGCGCGTAGGCCACGCCTGCAGTCAGCGTGGCCGGTCCGGTGGTGCCTGACAGCTTGGCATAGGGTTCTGCGAAGTCGGTATCGGAAGCGCCGCTTGGGTACATGTACCACACCAGGCCTACGTCCAGCGTCGCGCTGTCGGACAGCTTGGCCTTGTAGCCGCCAATCAGGTCCAGTTCCATGTTGGCGCCGCCGAAGGTGCCCCATCCGGCCAGATTCGACCCCCATGCCCCGACATAGACGCCGCTTTCGTGACTGAGCGTGACGCCGCCTTGCACCGCCATCCCCTTGTCGGATTGTGAAACGCCGCGAAAGCGATAGTCCGACGCGATGGTGGCCGAACCGGAAACGGTGAGTGCGTCCGGCGTGTCGGCATCCTGAGCATGGGCGGCAAGCGGAGCCAGTCCGGCAAACAGGACGGCAAGCGTTACGATGGTCTTCATGATGTCCTCTTGGAAGGCTCCGCGTATTGACGGAGCGTGTCGAGGCGAGCCAATTAGTTCAGAAGGTAGTTTAATATCGAGACTTAAAGATCTAAAATTGCATAGTATTTTCTTTATGCGCGGTCCCGGAACGATAGTATGTCGAAGTCGCGTGGATCGATCCGCGCGGCAGACCACTTGGCAGGCAGCGGAACCGCCCTCCACAGACCCGCACCCACGAACAGCAATGCATTGCCAGCGATCAGCAGCAGCACCAGCACCGCGCACCGGCCAAGTTCGGCCATGCTTGCCGGTGCAGGCGGGTGGGCGTGCACCCGCACGTACAGATCGCACCCCACGACCCATGCCAGCGATAGAATGGCCAGTCCGCCCAGGCGCAACCCGATCCGGGCCGCCACCGTTTCATGCCACCGCGTCACGAAGATACCTCCACTAGGAGGCGATTCAGCTACGCAGATGCGCATAGCATTGCGAGATCGAGAACCCTCTGCGAGCATTGAGATTACATAGGATCGGACGGCAAATACGACGAACTGAGCCAATCCTATGCAAATCCTATGCGACGCGGCATGTCTGCACATGGAGATCATATGCCGTTCTGTGGCATTGCCACGGTCGGACCGCAGATGGGGCACGACTTGAACACCGCAGGCATGAGTGAGACCGCAGGCATAAGACACGAACGGGAACATCAGGGCGGCCTTCCAAAGCTGACCCTGGGCGCGCTGGGCGTGGTGTTCGGCGACATCGGCACATCGCCGCTCTATGCGCTGAAGGAGAGCTTCGTCGGCCATCATCCGCTGGTGGTCGATGCCCCGCGCATCTACGGCGTGCTCTCGCTGATCTTCTGGACGATGACGCTGATCGTGACGGCGAAGTACGTCTTCATCATCATGCGTGCCGACAACGAAGGCGAAGGCGGCAGCATGGCGCTGCTGGCGCTGATCGGGCGCACGCTGGGCGAGACGCGCTGGACGCCTGCGATCGCCATGCTGGGCGTACTGGCCGCCGCGCTGTTCTACGGCGATGCGATCATCACGCCTGCCATGTCGGTACTTTCGGCGGTGGAGGGGCTGACCATCGTCGAAAGCTCGCTGGCGGATCTGGTGGTGCCGATCTCGGTCGTGATCCTTGTTGGCCTGTTCCTGATCCAGAAGCACGGCACAGAAAAGGTCGGCACCTTCTTCGGCCCGATCATGGCGGTCTACTTCATCGTACTGGCGGTGCTGGGCATCGCCAACATCGTGCAGCACCCGGAGATCGTGGGCATCCTCAACCCCTGGTGGGTGGTGCGCTTCTTCGCGATCGATCCGACGCTGGCGTTTCTTGCCATGGGTTCGGTGGTACTTTCGGTGACGGGGGCAGAGGCGCTCTATGCCGATATGGGCCACTTCGGCCGCAAGGCGATCAGCATCGCCTGGCTCTATGCGGCATTCCCCTGTCTCATGCTCAACTACATGGGCCAGGGCGCGCTGCTGCTCGACAGTCCAGAGGCCGCCAGCAATCCGTTCTTCCTGCTGGCACCGGAATGGGCGCGCCTGCCGCTGGTGATTCTGGCGACGCTGGCAACCATCATCGCCAGTCAGGCCGTGATCTCGGGCGCGTTCTCGGTGACGCGGCAGGCGGTGCAGCTGGGCTTCCTGCCGCGCCTGCGCATCCTGCACACCAGCGCATCGGCGGCGGGGCAGATCTATATCCCGATCGTCAACTGGGCGCTGCTGGTCCTGGTGCTGGCGCTTGTCCTGTCGTTCCACAGCTCCAGCAATCTGGCGGCGGCATACGGCATCGCGGTGACGGGCACGATGGTCATCACCGCCTGCATGATGGGCGTGCTGACGTTCAGCGTGTGGCGCTGGAACCCGGTGGTCGCGGGGCTGGTCACCGGCGCGTTCCTGGTGATCGACGGCGCCTATTTCCTGTCCAACGCCACCAAGATCCCCGACGGCGGCTGGTTTCCGCTGCTGGTGGCGGGCGTGGTCTTCGTGGCGCTGACCACATGGTCGACGGGCCGCCGCATCATGCGCCACTATCTGGCGGTAGGCGCGATGGATCTGGACCTGTTCATCCGATCCACGGCAGGTTCGGTGCGGCGGATTGCCGGAACCGCCATCTTCCTGTCATCCAGCAGCGAAGGCGTGCCCCCCGCCCTGCTTCATAACGTCAAGCACAACAAGATCCTGCACGAACGCGTCATCATCCTGACCGTCGTGACAGAGGACGTGCCGCATATGGCCGCCGAGGAGCGCATAGTAGTGGCCCCCTGCGACGCCGGGTTCTACCGCATCCGCCTGCGCCACGGCTTCATGGAGGAAGTCGACATCCCCGCCGCGATGCAGACGGTGACCGCCTGCGGCGATCCCATCCGGATGATGGACACCAGCTACTTCCTGTCGCGCCAGACGCTGATCGCTTCGGAAAAGCCCGGCATGGCGATCTGGCGCGAAAAGCTGTTCGCCTGGATGATCCGCAACGCGGCAACGCCGATGGAATTCTTCAACCTGCCGACCAACCGCGTGGTGGAACTGGGGTCGCAGGTCGAGATCTAAGGCTCAATCCGCCGCCTCCGGCAGATCGGCCGACAGGCGCAGGCGGTAGCCGATCCCCACCTCGTTGCTGATGATCTGCGGACGCTGGGGATCGGTCTCCAGCTTCTGGCGCAGCGTGCGGATCAGCACGCGCAGGTATTCGACATGGCGTTCGTTCTCGTTCGGCCAGACCTGCGCCATGATCTGCTGGTGCGTGACGACGCGGCCGGGAAACTTCGCCAGCTGGGCCAGCACGGCATATTCCTTGCGCGTCAGGTGGAGTTCCCGGCCCGCCTTGGTGATCGTGCGGTCGAGCAGGTTGATCGCCACGTCGCCGACCGTCAGCGCCGGAACCCCGCCGCCCCGCGTCATGCGGTTGCGCAGTGCCACGCGCACGCGGGCCAGCAGTTCGTCGGTGTCGAACGGCTTGGTCAGGTAATCGTCCGCGCCAAGGTCCAGCGCGGCCACCTTTTCTTCGGTCGCTTCGCGCGCGGATACGATGATGAGGGTGGTCGTCTAATCGCGCGTCATAGAGCAAGTCCTTTCTGTGCCTAGTTGATGTTCAGCGTCATGGCGCCATCGCTGTATGCCGGGAGCAGGGTCGT